>JAFYQP010000023.1 GCA_017559855.1 Clostridia bacterium
ATTTTTTGCTTCAGAACAAGCAATAAAATCGCAGATTATCCCGGCGGATATCAAGATTTTTTGTGCAGTTATGGACTAAAAATGCCTCTTTTAAGCGTTTTATCCCTATGACCAACCGCCTAATGCCGAAAGGTGTTTTTTTATTCACTTGTTTTCTTCTATAAATTCCCTGCGGGCCTCTGCATTTCTCATTTGTCTTGCAAGCATTCTTAGCGTTCTCTCGACTTTAGCAACCCGAACGCCCGTAATTTCAGATAGTTCCTCTGCACTAAGCCATCTGTCCGCCGCTTGTAACGCAAGTAAAACTTTTTCGTCGTCTTTTTTAATCCACATTCCGCATGGTATCTCAAATTTCATATTTTGACTCCCTTTATGCTTATTTATATAAATTTACATATCCTAAATCTTCAATTCCCCAGACACCGTTTGTCATCATTTGCATAGAACTGTTAAGCAAGTCAAGTGCAAGCCATGCGGTGGTACTTTGAATTTCGGTCTGAAGGTCGTATATCATATCATCGTCAAAAAATCCTTTGACCTTTTTTGCAGACTGTACAGGACAGATATATCCGTCTTTCATCTTGCTTCTTTCAATTGTACCCTCGCTTTTGAATTTATCTTGACCGTCGACCTTTAATGTAAAGTTATGTACGTCGTACGGTTCTTCCGGGAAGAATCCAATAAAAGAAACAAAGGTGAAATTCTCGTTTATAAAGGAGTATTGAATGCAGATTACGTCGTGCTCTTTACTGTAAATGATATCGATAGTCGCTTCATCTCCGTCTCTGCCCTTCCATCCGACATAATCGCCGTAATCAAAATTTTTCTGCTCTGTGGCGATTTTGTAAAGTGCTTCATATCCACTGTTTGCAACAACTCTTGCACCGGTAGATGATCCGCTTCCGCTCGGCTGTGACGGCTGTGTGGGGGTGTTTTGCGTTCCGAAAAGGGATGCAAAGGTCTTGACCTCCACACTTTTATAATTTTTAATCTTACTTACCGGCACCGCAAGGTTGAGACTCTGTCCCGCCTCGATGGAGCCGGTTGTAATGCCGATTACCTCTCCGTATTTATTAATAAGTGCACCGCCGGATGAACCGTGTGAAATCGCCGCGGTTATCTGAATATATGTGTTTCCATCAATCACGCGGGAAACGTTTGAGATAATGCCCTGGGAGATTGTATTCTGTAAACCGAGAGGGCTGCCTATAGCGAAAATCTCGGCACCGCCAACGATTGTGTCTGCTGCTCCGATTTGCATATAGGGGAAGTTTGTTCCGTCAATTTTAATTACCGCCCAATCCTCTTCCTCGCTATAATTTAAAACGCCTTTTACGTTATAGGTCTTCTTTGTGTCGGAAAGGGTTATCTTTGCAGATGCGGCACCGTCAATTACGTGGTAATTTGTTACCGCAATACCGTCTGCGGAAATGAAGAAACCGCTACCGGAGGCGGTTGCCTTTCCACTTGCATCGAAAATCTCTATATAAAACACCGCAGATGAGCATTTTTTGTAAACTTCTTCTGAAGAAAGTGAACCGTCATCTACAATTGCAAGTGCATTAGCATCATAATTTGCCTCAAACGCTGTCTTTGTGAATACTCCCGCATCAATTAACTTCTCGGCAAGAGTCTTGCTAAGTCCTTTTAACTTAACATTAAGTGCCGCATAGGAAACAAGCACAACGTCTGCACGGAGAAAGTTTGCAGTATCCACCTGTGCAGGAAGAATTCCCACGCTTTTTGCAATATCAAAGGGTTTATCCCATGTGAAATTATCGTTCTTTTCGCTGTAACCGAGGGATCTGAGCACGAATGTAAGGTACATTGCGGCATTTGCACGACCTGTACCGAAACTTGTTGCACTAATGCCGTTTGCAAGGCCGTTTGCGTAGCCGTAACCTACGTATTTATCCGCCCAAGCGGGTACGTCGGTAAACGGATGCGTCCAGGTGCCCTCAACCGCCTGTTTCTCTGCACCTAATACACGAATGAGCATAACAAGTGCCTCAACACGGGTGGGTGCACGTTCCAAATCGAAATTGGTGTCAGATACGCCCATAAAGAGAGTAAGTTGTTTTAAATCTTCGGCTAAAGTCTGTGCAAGTTGAGTATCTTTTGCCGCACTTGCGGTAAACGGGATGCCGCAAATAAGGGTAAAGCACAGAACCAACGAAATTATTTTTTTCATTGCAATCGCTCCTTGTGTTGTTATAAAACCATTGTACTCCTTTGATTTTGGCTCGTCAACACGATAGGGCGATTTTTCACGAATAAGTTATTGGGATTTTTTGTTTAAAACCATGACGATAAGCGGGATAAAAGCAAGTTGGACAATAATACCGGGTATTGCCTTTGTAAACGCTTCTGCCCAGAAGAGGGACAGTCCGAATTTTGACAAATCAAAGCCCATGCAGGCAAACATAGTAACGCCCCAAACTAATCTGCCCACAACCATTGCTATAATAAGCGATATGTAAATGCTTACATTATTCTTCGGCAGTTTTCTATACATAAGTCCTGCCACGGCACCGTAGGTTGCAAGTTCTACCGCCATACACACGGCTTTCGGGAAAAGTGATGGCATGCCCAACGTAAATGAGCGTAAAAGCGGAGCGATAAATCCTACCGCAAGTCCCCAGGGACCGCCGCAGACGTAACCGCAAAGAAGTGCGGGAATGTGCATCGGACAGAGCATATTGCCGATTTCGGGAATCTGTCCGGTGAGAAACGGCAATACGTATGCAAGTGCAATAAACATTGCTGAAAGTACCATTTTGCGTGTTTTATTCTCTGTTTTCATATTCTTTTTCCTCCTGCGAATACAAAAAGGCGTCAATATCCCTTCTGGGATAGTGACACCTTCATAGTATCCATTAACTCCATTTATTACAACAAGGCTTCTGCCCATATAGTTATCCTTCAGAATAACATAGGTATTTTAGCATATTGTGTTCAGACTGTCAATTTATTTTACTATTTTTTCAAGTTTTGCAATCACATCCTCAATAATCGCACTTGTGCTAACGTCAGAAACACCTGCAACAAGGTTTTCGCACTTGTTCATAGGTAGCAGAATACGTGTGGCATCTGCCTGTCCGATAGCGGTTGCCATTTTCGGTGTGATTTCACCAAGTAGCGAATCGGCAATAACTATACCAATAGGCCCGATGATTACATCTGCACGACGACAAGCGACAATAACCGGATTTTCACCCGTTGCACCGTCCTGTGCCCCGGCTTTAAGCATCGCCGCTGTTGCAACTGCGTTTGTTCCGATTGCGGTAATTTTAATGTTTTTAAATCTTGTTGCGATTTCTTTTATAATTTGTGCACCGATAAGTCCCCCGTGCCCGTCAATTACGGTTACGTTCATAATATTCCTTCTTTCTGCTTGTCACAATTTTAAAAAATTATGTCAAAAGTTCTTGCATCGTACCTCAAGGTGCGATGTATAATTATTGTAACACATAAAATTTTATTTCTCAACACGAGAAGGTGATTTATGGTAGAAGAAAAAATGCTTTTTCTCAAATTTCAAAATGGAGATCCGGAAGCAGTTACGGATCCGAATTACAAGCAAACCAACTGCATAAAAAATTGGAGGTATTTATTATGAAAAAAACATTAGCACTCGTACTTATGGTAGTTATGTCCATCACTCTCTTCGCAGGTTGCGGCGATCCCGTTTATGATGACCTTACAAATTTCATAAACGTTGAAATGGCAGAAGTTAACGCAAACTACGAAAAACTCACCGCAGAGGTTGGCACTTGGAGCGATTTAGCAGATGATGCAGCACTCGCAGCAAGCATCAAAAACACTCTTCTTCCCCTCGTGGATGATTCGCTCGCAAAACTTGAAGCAATCACACCTGCAACCGAAGAAGTTACTGCTCTCAAGACAAAGTATGTTGAAGTAATGACCACATACAAGAGCGGTTTTGGAAAAATCCTCACCGGTTGCGAAACTGCAGATGCAGCAATTGCAACTACCGGTTATGAAGAACTCAGCACAGCGGTTGACATTCTCAACGAATACAACACTTCTTTGGAAGAAATGGCAAAAGAATTCGGCGCAGAAGTTGAATATTAAAATGTAAAACAAAAAAGGACATACCGCTCGGCAGTATGTCCTTTTTTATGCTCGTTGTCCTCTTGGAGTTTAATAAAAAACCAAGGCACAACTCTGTGCCCTCCCTGCATCCGCCACCGGCGGCAGTCGGGCTCGATTCCCTCTTGCCGCTACGCGACGCGGCATCTCATTTCCCATATCAACGAAAAAGGAACAGGTTCACACGCTGTGTGAACCTGTTCCTTTTTGGCGGAGAAGGGGAGATTTGAACTCCCGCGCCGCGTTAACGACCTACACCCTTAGCAGGGGCGCCTCTTCGACCTCTTGAGTACTTCTCCATGTCGAAAATATCATTTAATTTTCATTTACCGGTCGGAAAACCATATTGTTTTCCGACCAGCAATAGATATTATACATAAATCAAGACCAATAGTCAAGTTTATTTTAAAATATTTCTATATCATCTTTAAAGTGTAGTAAATTCCTACTACAACAAAATATGCAAGTAAGATGAAAAGGAAGTAATATGTTGCAGCACCAACTAAGAACCATGTAGCAACAAGAAGTGCAAGGATAAGTGCGAAGGTAGCGTAAAGTAAGTAGTACTTTGCATCCTTGTCAAAGAATGCACATCTGCACTTACGACAAACCTTTCCGCCGTTTGCCTGAATAACGATGGTTGCAACGATTAAAACCGCAAGGGCTGCTAAAACAACACCGATAATGAGCCAGAGTTTTCCGGCACCCATACCGCCCTTGATTGCATTGCCGCAAAGCCAAAGACCGATTGCACCGAAAGCGGTTACAGTTGAAATTGCGAAGAAATCACGGGGATATATGTGATAAACGATAAACAAAACCGTTACGGTAGGAATAACAACGTAAAGAAGGCTTACCGTGCTCTCTGAAAATGCAAGGGCAAATGCACCGAAACAAGCGGTAGCAAAACCAAGCACAACCGCAAAATGCTTTGCAGTAAGGAGTTTGTACTTTTCAACCTTGCCCTTAACGCTGTTTACGATTGCAATGATTGCAAAAATCACGGTTGCAACAAGAAGTGCAATACTGAGCACTCTTATACCTGTTTCTGCGGCAACGTAAGTGTCAACCCTATGTCTCATACGGCTGAAATACATAACACCGATAATCATAATAAATGCGATTGTGAAAGCACAAAGCAGTTTGTTTGTCACATAATCCTGCTGTGCTGTGTCATTTGATACTTTCTTCTTTTCCTTATTCAAAACCAATCACTCCTACATTTACATATTGTCGGTATGATACAAGACCGCACATATCGCACAGCCCGGTGCGGTCTCGCACCTGAGTATCCTTTTACCAAGCGATACGGACTTAAAACCGCTTGAGATAGCACTCTCCACCTCTGCACGGTCAAATCCACCCTCCGGACCAACCACAATACATAAGTTTTTAAATTCCTTTTCAGATAACACTGCTTTAAGGGAATTGTCTTCCTCACATTCATAGCATAAAAGCGGAAGATCAAAGTCCCCTGCCCTTTTGGTAAGTTCCCTGAAAGTTATTGGTGCACAAACCTCAGGAACAATGCCTCGCCCCGACTGTTTTGCGGCGGCGTGTGCTATCTTCTGCCAACGGTTAGTTTTCTTCTCCTCTGCTCCGCCGTTTAATTTGACAACGCAACGGGATGACGAGAAAGGAACGATTTTATAAACGCCAAGTTCAACCGCCTTTTGTATAACATAATCCATCTTGTCACTTTTCGGAAGTGCCATAAACAGAGTTATATTAACATTCGGCTCGGCATTACAAGGAATTTTTTCATTAATGGAAAGTTTAACCTCACCTGCCGAAATTTCTGTAATTTCGCAGGAATAATCACTGCCCTCTCCGTCGCAGATAACAACCTGCTCCCCGATTCGGGCACGGAGGACTTTTGCAATATGATTTGCGTCCTCGCCTCTGATAAAAGCGAAGTCCTCGCCGATATTCCCTCTCTCAACAAAAAACTTAGGCAAAATGAATCACCGTTCCATCTAAAATCATTACATATTTTACCAAACTTTTACGCATTTGTCTAGTGCTATACACTATTATACGCAAAATTTTCGTCTTTATTTTTAAAAGTCCGCTTACGCCTTGGGTTTGCAAACGATTGCCGCCCAATCCTTTTTCTCGTGAACGCTAATTATTTCAAAATTCTTTGAAAGTGCCGCTAAAACCTCATCAATTCGGGACATAATAATACCGGACGTAACAAAAATACTGTCGGGCTTCATAAAACGCGGAGCGATATCCGCAAGGGGAATAATAACGTCTGCAACGATATTTGCAAGTACCATATCGTACTTTTCACTTTCAAAACGGCGGCAAATAGCCTCATCGGTCAAAATATTTCCCGCATGTACCACGTAGTTTTCACGTGAAACACCATTTCTCTCCGCATTGTCATATGCAATTTTTTCCGCATTGGGATCTATATCGATTGCCTCGGCATACCCTGCACCCAAGAGAAGTGCGATAATGGACAAAATGCCGCTGCCGCAACCTAAATCCAGCACACGCATACCCTCTTTAACACGAGCCTCAAGTTGCTCAATGCAAAGTTGAGTAGTGTGATGTGAGCCGGTACCGAAAATCATTCCCGGATTTACCGTAAATACAACTCTTCCCTCGGTGTCATCTGCAGGCTCCCATTCGGGTTGTATAAGCACACGTTCACCGATTTTTAACGGATGGAAGAACTGCTTCCAATTCTCCGCCCAGTCTTCTTCGTTCATATTTACAAGTTCTATCTCCAAACTGCCGAACTCCGGTGACTTAATTTCCTGCAGTTTTTCTCTTACCTCGTTTAATTGTTTTGCACCGCTTTCGTTATTGCTTACGTAGATTTTCACCTTTGTATCGCCTTTTTTCTGTTCCAAAAGTTCCTCATCCACATAGTCCCAATATTTTTTATTTTCCTCTAAAAAGCGGTGGAAGTCACCCTCGTCCTCAATTTCAAATCCGTTTATGCCAAGTTCCATCAAAATACCGCAAAGGGCATCTATTCCGTCGGGTGTTGTTGTTATTGATACCTGAATCCATTCCATATTTTTACACGCTCCTTTTTTTAACAGTATACACCCAAATATTCCTTTTGTGAAGATTTTAAATAATTTTCTTGTATCATTGTGTTTTTTATGTTATTATAAAGTGAATATGTATAAGTGAAGGGTGTCTTTAATGAATAACTACACAAAAGACGACATTATCAGAATTGTAAAAGAGCAGAACGTAAAGTTTATTCGCCTGCAGTTTACCGACATTTTCGGTACTCTTAAAAACATTTCAATTACCGAGAAGCAACTCTCCCGTGCACTTGACAATCAGTGTATGTTTGACGGCTCGTCCATTGAGGGCTTTGTACGTATTGAGGAGTCGGATATGTGTCTGTATCCCGACCTTAACTCCTTTGCCATCATTCCCTGGCTTGACGGGGAAGAGCGGGTTGCCCGTCTCATTTGCGACGTTTACCGTCCTGACGGCACTCCCTTTGACGGCGATCCTCGCTACGTGCTTAAAAAAGTTCTTAAAGAGGCTGCCGATATGGGTTACGATGGTTTCAACATCGGTCCTGAGGCGGAGTTCTTCCTTTTCCAGACCGACAAGGACGGCAAACCCTCAAACATTCTGTATGACAAGGCAGGTTACTTCGATCTTGGTCCGGTTGACCTGGGTGAAAGTGTACGCCGTGATATGTGCAAAGCACTTGAGCAGATGGGCTTTGAGATTGAGGCGTCCCACCATGAATGTGCGGACAGTCAGCATGAAATAGACTTCAAGTACGGTGCCGCACTTTCAACCGCAGATAATATTATGACCTTCAAACTTGCGGTAAAGAGTATTGCACAACAGCATAATCTCCATGCTACCTTTATGCCCAAGCCGATTTACGGTATTGCAGGTTCAGGTATGCATATCAATATGTCCCTTACCAAAAACGGCAAAAACGCATTCTATGACGAGAGTGATGAACTCGGCCTTTCGCAGGACGCATATCACTTTATCGCAGGTATTCTTGAGCATAGCCGCGGTATGGCAGCAATCACCAACCCGCTTGTTAATTCATATAAGCGTCTTGTTCCGGGCTATGAGGCTCCGATTTACGTTGCGTGGAGTGCACATAACAGAAGTCCGCTTATCCGTATCCCCTCATCACGCGGTGCAGCAACACGAATCGAACTTCGTAACCCCGATCCCTCCGCAAATCCCTATCTTGCGGTTGCGGTTGCTCTTGCGGCAGGTCTTGACGGTATCAAGAGAAAACTTACTCCCCCCGCTCCAGTTGACTGCAATATCTACGATATGTCAAAGGCGGAGAGAAAGTCTCTCAACATACTTTCCTTACCGAGAAACTTATCCGAGGCAATTGCGGATATGCGTGAGGATAAGTTGGTATGCGATACGTTGGGTGAACATATTTGTGATAAATACATCAAGGCAAAAGAACTTGAATGGATCGACTATACCACCTGCGTACACGATTGGGAAGTTGACAGTTATTTGATTAAGTATTAGAAGAGGGTGTCCCCAATGAAAAATCTTATTATTCCGGAAAACTATTCCACACCGCTGACCATCCGTGAAACCGAGGTGGCAATCAAGGCGGTCAAGGACAATTTTGAGCGTAATCTTGCAGAAGCACTTAACTTAACCCGTGTTTCCGCTCCGCTTTTCGTCCGTCCGGAGTCCGGTCTTAACGATAATTTAAACGGATATGAGCGTCCGGTTCGCTTCGGTGTTCTTGAACTCAACGATGCCCCCTGCGAAATCGTTCACTCCCTTGCAAAATGGAAACGTCAGGCACTTAAAACCTATGGTTTCTCCGCAGGTGAAGGTCTTTATACCGATATGAACGCCATCCGCCGTGACGAGGATACCGACAATCTGCACTCTATCTACGTAGACCAGTGGGATTGGGAATTGGTTCTCACACGTGCTGACCGCACGGTTGAAAATCTTAAAGAAATTGTGCGTAAAATCTACGCATCTCTCCGCAAAACCGAAACTTATATGTGTAATAAGTACTCATTCCTTACCCCTAAACTTCCGGAGGAAATTTCATTTATCACAACTCAGGAACTTCTTGATTTATATCCCGACCTTACCGCAAAAGAGCGTGAATACGCAATTACTAAAAAATGCGGTGCGATATTCATTATGCAAATCGGCGGTCGCCTGACAAATGGAGAAAAGCACGACGGTCGTGCCCCCGACTATGACGATTGGGCACTCAATGGTGACATTATGCTCTACTATCCCACCATTGACTGTGCAATGGAGGTTTCCTCAATGGGCATCCGTGTTGATGAAAAGAGCTTGATCTCCCAGCTTGAGATTGAAAATTGCATGGACCGTCTTGAACTTCCCTTCCAGAAGGCACTTGCAAATGGTGAACTTCCCCTTACCGTCGGCGGCGGAATCGGTCAGTCAAGAATTTGTATGTTCTTCCTCAATAAGGCACACATCGGCGAGGTTCAATCCTCCATCTGGCCGGATGATGATATTGCACGTTGCCGTGCTGCAGGCATCAACCTTTTGTAATATGAAATATTATTTTGATTTATATAACAAAGCATATGCGGAAATCGGGGCACTCACCCCGATTTCTGCCGATTGTGGGATGCTTTGCGGTGCAAAATGCTGTCAAGGCGACGAAAATATGGGTATGATCGTATTTCCCGGTGAAGAGAAACTCCTCTCCCACTATGGCTTCCCCATTGAGTACTCCGAGATGGATGGCGTAACAGTGGCATTTACCACCTGCAAAGGCAGATGCAAAAGGCCATATCGCCCTTTATCCTGTCGTATTTTCCCCCTTGCACCGATTCTGGTGGATGGTGAACTTAAAATTATAGAAGATCCCCGTGCAAAAATTTCCTGTCCTCTTTTGGTTGCAAACGCAGTGGAAAAGAAATTTTACGACGGGGTTTACCGTGCATTTTCCCATCTCATAAAAGATCCTGCCGTCGCTCAAATGCTTACCCATTATACCAATATGCTTGGTAGTTACAGTAACTTTTTAAAATAAAACCGTATTTTTCCCACCGGGAAAAGTACGGTTTTTTTATTTTATATAAGAAATATTTTCTTGACTTTTTATTGTCTTCGTAGTATTATGTAATTAGTTTGTAACTCTTTGTAACTTTTTATTAAGTGTGGTGAATTAAGTGACACAGGAAACACATAACGAAACGGCGGTATATCCCGCTGCTCCGAGTGTTATTTCAAAAAGAAAAACCTCACACGGTTTTTTATACGGTGTCCGTTCTTTATACAGTGCAGTCCTCGCTTTTTTATGTACGGTTGTATGGCCGAAAATGCGAGAGAAAGTTATTGTTCCCGTTAGTATTTTCATAATGGCGCTTCTTGCCGCTATGGATAAATTTTTAACCGAAAGAAAGCACAGTATTATGTGCAACTGTCATCAGATTGTTGCGAAAATCTCCCGTGCACGTGCACAGCGTCTTACCGGCGTTGCTCTTCTTATGGGTACGGTTGTTTTCCTTTTCTCAACGGTATTTTACAGTTTCGGTATTGAAGTTATTATTGACGGTGAATCTTTAGGCTACGTTGTAAGTCAGGAAGACTACAACAGTATGCTTACGACTGTTCAGACACGTGTAAGCCGAATTATGGGACAGCCCCACTCGGTAAGTCCTAACGTTTCATTCTCATTCGGAATCGTTGCAAGGGATAAAATCCTTGAAGGCGAAACATTAGAGCGTGTATTGTATTCAAAAATCGAAGGTATTGAGCAACTTTATGCTGTATTGGTTGACGGTAAAATCGTCGGTGCATGTAATACAAGAGAAGGTGCAGAACAAGCACTCGCCCTTTTAACCGCATCTGATGATTCTAATATCAAGCGTGAGATTTTAACCGACGTGCGAATTTCTTTTGACGCGGTGGATGCGTCCGATCTTTGTACATCCGAGGAACTTGCCACTCGTCTCCGCAGATATCAGACAAAGCAGACAACCCATATCATCAAAAAAGGCGAAACCGCACGAAGCATCAGTAATGCATACGGCATGACTCGTGCAGAACTTCGTGACCTTAATCCGGAAATGGATACAACAAAACTTACCATTGGTGAGGAACTTGTCGTTTTAAAAGCATCCCCCATCGTATCTGTCAGAGAGTTCCGTCACGTTACCGAAACCGTTTCCATCCCCTATGAAACTAAGGAAATCAAGGATTCCTCCCTTTATGTAGGTAAGAAATCCGTTAAAACAAACGGCGTTGCGGGTAAAAAGCAAATTGTTGCTGACGTAACCTACGTTGACGGTGAGATTGCAGACCGCAAGGTGATTAGCGAAACCGTTCTGTCCGAGCCTACCACAAAGGTCGTGCTTGTAGGTACCAAACCCCTTCCCAAGAAGGCGGCAACCGGCACCTTCCGCAGACCGGTCGGCTCTGCTACCATCAGTTCAAATTACGGCTACCGCAGAAGCGGTTTCCACACCGGTGTTGACTTTGCACTCCGAAAAGGCAGTCCGGTTTATGCGTCCGACGGCGGTACGGTTTCCTTCTCCGGTTGGAAGGGCGGCTACGGCTATCTTGTAATCATAAATCACGGCAACGGCATGCAGACATACTATGCACACAACTCCAAACTCCTTGTTTCCAGAGGCGACAAAGTCGGCAAGGGTGAGCAGATTGCAAAAGTCGGCAGTACGGGTAACAGTTCCGGTCCTCACGTTCACTTTGAGGTACGTGTAAACGGAAAACACGTTAACCCCTGGCGTTATATCGATTAAAAACTTAGGACCTTGGGAATTTCTTCTCAAGGTCTTTTCTTTTTCTTTCTTTTTATGTATAATGGTATGAGTATCCACTTTTGAAAGGAATGTTTTTAATGCAAAACCTTTTAAAATGTGCGGTGATTAATGATTTGTCCGGCTTTGGGCGGTGCTCCCTCACGGTTGCACTCCCCGTGATTTCCGCCCTTGGAATCCAGGCGTGTCCGGTACCCACCGCAATTTTATCAAATCATACGGGATATGATGATTTTTATTTCGAGGATTATAGTGACCGAATGAAACTCTACTATGATAAGTGGGAGGCACTAAATCTTCACTTCAATTCAATTTACACGGGGTTTTTAGGCAGTGAAAAGCAGGTTTCACTTATTTTGGACTTTATTTCACGCTTTAAACGGGATGACACTCTCCTTTTCGTTGATCCGGTTATGGGTGATAACGGGAAACGATATACTACTTGTGACGAAAATCTGTGCAATCGTATGCGTGAACTTGTGGCTCGTGCGGATATTATCACGCCCAATCTTACCGAGGCGTGTATACTCTCCGACACGCCGTATATTGAGGATGTAACTCTAGACCATCACGACCAAATTTTTGAAATCGGCGAAAAACTTCTCGCCCTCGGTCCAAAAACCGTTGTAATTACGGGAATTCGCACCAACGGAATTATGTATAATTTTGTGCGAAGCCGTGAAAATGATGAGCGTTTTTGCACCTCATCCCCCTTTGTTGCCCAAGAATATTGCGGTACGGGTGACCTTTTTGCCTCCCTTCTCTGCGGATATCTCACCTTGGGTGTCCCCCACAAGGAAGCACTTGAAAAAACACAAAATATTCTGTCAAAAGCACTTTACCATTCCCATAACATGGGCGTCCCGCCGCTGGATGGCGTGGCTTTTGAACCGTTTTTAAAGGAGTTATAAAATTATGAGTAAGAAGAAATCAGTTTTAATATCACTTATCTTCGCCGTTCTTATTTTCGGCGTTTCATATTTAACTTCAACTGAAGGTAACGGAACGTTTGTATCTTTAGGTGATGCATTTGTTATGATGGCGGCGTGTTTTCTTCCCACCGGATGGGCAATGCTTGCGGCACTCCTCGGTTGCGGTGCTTATGCCTTTATCATCGGCGGTTGGCAGGCACTTATTGCAATCACACTATTCAGAGTTCTTGCCGCTTGTTGGTTTATGGACGATGAGGAGAAACTCTTTACTTCCCGTACTGCAATCGGTGCGGTTATGAGTTTCGTTCTTTTTGCCTGTGGGCCTTTCTTATTCAATATGCTTGTTACCGAAGCCTTCGGAGGCTTGAATATTCTTGGTGTTTCCGCTTTAGGCGGTTTGGCAAATGTAATTGTTTTCTTCGCACTGGCCTTCATTGTTGATAAATTTAAAATAAGAACCCGACTTAAATAAAAAAACCCTTTTGGCAATTGCCAAAAGGGTTTTTTCTTATAGCATTTCTCGTCTGCCTTCAAGGGCACGGGTTAAGGTGATCTCGTCTGCAAATTCAAGGTGTCCGCCAACCGGAATACCATATGCAAGACGGGTAATCTTAATATTAAAAGGCTTTAAAAGGCGTGTAATATACATTGCTGTCGCCTCGCCCTCGGTGTCGGGATTTGTGGCCATAATAATCTCATCAACCTGTTCTTTTGCCACACGTTCAAGTAACTCCTTGATGCGTATATCGTCCGGCCCGATATTATTCATAGGTGAAATACATCCGTGAAGCACATGGTAAAGTCCACGATATTCACGGGTTTTTTCGATAGCAATAACATCCTTCGGATCGCATACAACGCAAATGGTCTTTCTGTCACGTGCATTGTCCGCACATAAATTGCAAAGTTCTCCGTCGGTGAGATTCTGACACATTTTGCAGAACTTCACGTTTTTCTTAGCGTCAAGAACCGCGTTTGCAAATGCTTCCGCCTCACTAGCCGGTAAATTCAACACGAAAAAGGCCAGGCGTTGTGCGGTTTTTCTGCCGATACCCGGAAGTTTCTGAAACTGTTCAATTAAGTTTTCAACAGGCTCTGTAAAAAATCGTGTAGCCATTTTGATTTAGAATAAGCTGGGGATACTCATACCGCCGGTGATTTTCTTCATTTCGGCAGCGGTAGCCTCTTCAGCCTGCTTCATTGCCTCGTTGATTGCGGCAAGAATTAAATCCTGAAGCATCTCTGTATCGTCCGGATCAACAACTTCGGGTGCAATTTTGATTTCAAGAACTTTGTTCTTTCCGTTAACGGTAGCCGCAACCGCACCGCCACCTGCTGTTGCAGTATAGGTCTTGTTCTCAAGTTCTTCCTGCATTCTGAGCATATCCTGCTGCATCTTCTGTGCCTGCTTGATCATGCCCATATTCATTCCGCCGCCCATTCCGCCGGGAAATCCTCTTTTCATAGTAACGTCCTCCTATATTATGGTAATATTATCTTTGCCTGAAAGGGATGCACAAAGTTTTGAAAATTCATCCTCTGCAGGTTTAGGTGCTTCATCTGCAATAACGATACGGAGTTTCCGTCCTAAAACACGCTCCGCCGCCGCTTCAAGAATTACAACCTGGCCCTTGTGATTTAAGATATTTTTTGCCAACGGATTGCCTGAATAGAGCAAGATTTGCGTATCCACAACCTTGGCATCAAAGCCTCTTAAAAGGGGTACAATACCGGGTGATAACTCGCCTTTTGCCTCTTCAATAACCTTTGCCCAATCGAAACCTTGCGAGTTCGTGTCCACGACTTGCGGACACGGTTTCTGTTCCGAAATTTCCTCTTTTTTCCTAGGGGCATCTTGCTTTTCCACATTTCCCACAGGCTTTTCCACAGCCTTTTCAGGCGAATTTTGTCTTTTTTGAGGTTGCGTAACCGCACCATTTGCAAGAGCCTTTTCCAAAGCCTCAATCCGTTGCAGCAGAGCACTTTCGTCGCTTTTGCCCGCACCGGTACAAAGTCGTACAATGCAAACTTCTGCGTCGATTCGCTTGTTTGCACTAGCACCAATCGTTGCTAAAGTATCGGAAATTGTTGATAACATTGAAATTAAGCGGTTATTATCAAATTTTTGTAGATGATTTTCAAGTGTCGCTGTGTCAAGGGACAAATTCATACGGTTAACACCGCTGCCACTTGCAACTTTTTCAACCAATAAATCACGGAGATATGCGGAGAGTTCACCGAGTACGGAAATAAGATCCCGTCCCCCGTTATACAGTTCACTGAGCACCTCTATTGCCAGGCCGCAGTCCATATCTGCAATGGCAGAGACAAGTTTTATCATAGCACTGCTTCCTGCAAGGCCAACAACCTGCTCTACCGTGTCAACGGTGACTTGTGCCTTGCCGTATGCCGCACATTGCTCGAAAATGGAGAGTGCGTCACGCATTCCGCCATCCGACAGTCTTGCAATGAATTCAAGAGATGCGTCGTCTGCCGAGATACCTTCATTCTGTGCGATATGTGCAAGACGGAGTTTTATGTCATTTACGTCTATCCTCTTGAAGGTAAAGCGTTGGCAACGGGAAAGAATGGTTGCCGGAACCTTGTGAAGTTCGGTTGTTGCGAGGATGAAGAGTACGTGTGCCGGCGGCTCTTCAAGAATTTTGAGAAGAGCATTGAAGGCACTGTTTGAGAACATATGCACCTCGTCTATGATGTACACACGCTTTTTGGCATTTGCCGGTGAATAAATCGCCTCGTCACGGAGTTCACGCACACCGTCAACACCGTTATTTGACGCCGCGTCAATCTCAACAACGTCCAAAATCTCACCCGATGTGATGCCTTTACAAGTAGGACATTCGTTACACGGGTCGCCGTTTATGGGATTCTCACAGTTTATCGCTTTTGCGAGAATCTTGGCACAGGTGGTTTTTCCCGTACCACGTGAGCCTGCGAAAAGATATGCATGGCCAAGTTTGCCGTTTTCTATCTGAGTTTTGATTGTTTCACAAATGGCACTCTGTCCGACAACGTCGGAAAAAGCCTGAGGTCTCCATTTGCGATAAAGCGCCTGATACACGAAAAACACCTCCTTATAAAATTGACCTATCGCAGGGTCGCACACCACCCGTCGAGCAGAAGATATGCACGGTATTCACGCAGTTAGCTCGAAACCGGAAAATCCACGACACACGGAAGCAAACCGCTTAATGCTGCTCGGTTCCCCGCCTGACATGGTTCACGGCGCCGCCGTTGCATGGGCCCGATTCCTTCATCACCACTTACGTACTCCTGCTGCACATCCGCAACCCTCGGGGTGGGATTCATCCCTGCTAAAGCGGATTGCAGGTGCAAGGCACCGCTAACTCCCCGACTAGTGCGACCTTGCCATAGGTCAAATTCAGTTCGTAC
>JAFYQP010000024.1 GCA_017559855.1 Clostridia bacterium
CGGATACGTTGACGGACACCTTCGCCTCTCTGTTGTAAGTGATCCTCTTCGCCGTGTAAATTCAGGGGATAACACACCTGCAATTCTTCACACCAAGATTGTACCCGGTGACAAGGTTAAAATCACGGTTGCACCTAAAGGTTTCGGCAGTGAGAATATGAGTGCGATGAAGATGCTTAAGCCCTCGGCAAAAATTGAGGACGTTATTAACTTTATCGTTGAGGCGGTAGATACCGCAGGTTCTAACCCTTGCCCGCCGGTTATTGTTGGCGTCGGCATCGGCGGTACTATTGAAATGGCGGCATATAAGGCAAAAGAGGCACTTCTCCGTGAGGTCGGCAAGAATAACCCCGACGAGTTATATGCGGATATGGAGCGACGTGCCCTTGAGAAGATAAACGCTCTAGGTATAGGCCCGCAGGGTATGGGCGGTACGGTGACCGCACTTGCGGTAAATATCGAGCAGTACGCAACGCATATTGCAGGACTTCCCGGTGGTGTAAATATGGGTTGCCACATTACCCGCCACGCACGTAAAGTTATATAAGTGACGGATTTATTGTAAGTTATAAAAAACCTCCGAGTAAGATTTACTCGGAGGTTTTTATTATTTAATTGTGATTTCGCTGTTTTCTACCGTTGCAAAGAGGGATGTGGGGGGATTTGAATAGCGGTCGATTAAGATATTTGCGATTTTATCCTCCAACTCCTTCTGTATGGTGCGGCGAAGATTACGTGCACCGTACTTGATTGAGAAGGACTTTTCAACAAGTGCCGCAACCAAATTATCGTCGTAGGTAAAGGCGATTTTCTTCTCGTCGAGGCCTTTTTTAAGGTCGGAGAGCATAATGTGGGCTATCTTCACAAAGTCATCACGGGTAAGACTGTTAAATGCGATAATCTCGTCAATACGATTTACAAATTCGGGACGGAGGAAGTCGGAAAGTGCTTTAAGTGCCTTGTCCTTGCCGACCTCGGTTATGCTCTGATTAAAACCTGCACTGCCTGAATTTGACTGACTTCCTGCATTGGAGGTCATTATGATAACCGTGTTTTCAAAGTTTACAACTCTGCCCTGAGCATCGGTAATTCTGCCGTCGTCAAGTATCTGGAGCAGGATATTCAATACATCCGGATGTGCCTTTTCGATTTCATCAAATAAAATTACAGAGTAGGGGCGGCGACGGATTTTTTCTGTTAACTGTCCCGCTTCGTCATAGCCTACATATCCGGGAGGTGCACCGATAATTCGGCTTACCGCATGTTTCTCCATAAACTCGGACATATCAAGACGGATAAGAGATTCGGGAGATGAGAACATATCCGATGCAAGTTGCTTTACAAGTTCGGTTTTGCCGACGCCGGTAGGTCCTACAAAAATGAAGGAAACCGGCTTTCTCTTAAGGGAAATACCAACTCTGCCGCGTTTGATTGCGGCGGCAAGTGAGTCGATTGCAGCATCTTGACCGATGATTCTACTCTTAAGTCGGTCTGCAAGGCCGTGGAGTCGTGCAAACTCGGTCTCCTGAATGGAGGAGGCGGGAATATCAGTCCAAAGTTCGATTACACGGGCAAGATGCTCGATTGTAAGTTCAGGGACACCCTCACGGTTTAATTCATCAAGACGTGCCTGACACTGAAGTTCCTCGCTCTTTAAGCGGGCAAGTTCTTCAAAGGGGGTGTTTTCTTCTTCACCCTCTGCAAGAAGGGCGTTTCGCTCTGTTTCAATCGCGGAAAGGCGACCGGTTAATTTCTCCCTCTCGCAAATTATCGCACTTTTAAGATTTAAGTCGGATGCCGCCTCGTCAATTAAGTCGATAGCCTTGTCGGGTAAGAAACGGTCGGTAATATAACGTTCGGAAAGAACCGCCGCAAGACGTGCGATTTCTTCGGTTATACGAACACCGTGAAACTCCTCGTAATAGTGGGAAATACCCGTTAATATTTCAACGGTTTCCTCTATTGACGGTTCATTTACGATTACCGATTGGAATCTGCGTTCAAGTGCGGTGTCCTTTTCGATGCTTTTGCGGTATTCGGTAAAGGTGGTTGCACCGATTACCTGAATTTCACCTCTGGAGAGTGCGGGTTTTAAGATGTTTGCCGCATTCATTGAACCCTCCGCATCGCCTGCGGAGACCAAAGTGTGTACCTCGTCGATAACAAGGATGATATTACCTGCACGTTTTATGTCCTCGATAAGGCCTTTCATACGACTCTCAAACTGACCTCTAAACTGAGTACCTGCAACAAGTGAGGTAAGGTCTAAGAGGTACACTTCTCGGTTTAAAAGTTTTCCGGGGACGTTGCCCTCGTTTATTCTGATTGCAAGGCCTTCGGCAATTGCGGTTTTACCAACACCCGGCTCACCGATAAGGCAGGGGTTGTTTTTCTGACGGCGATTGAGAATCTGTATAACACGCTCAATTTCCTTCTCACGGCCGATAATACGGTCTAACTTTCCTTCTTTTGCCTTTTCGGTAAGGGAGATACAATGACTGTTTAAAAACTTTCTGTCTTTATTTTTCTTCTGCTTATCCTTCTTACCTGCAGGGGGATTTTCGCCCGATGCGTCTCCCGCAGGAGCGGCACCGCCGAATATATTGTTGAGGAAGGGGAATGTTGCGGTCTTGCCATCGGGATCATCCTCGTCCCCTTCGTTCTGGATAGCATTTCCCATTTCCATAAGACCTGCCATTTCCTGTGCCATGGCGTCTAAATCCTCATCGGTTATTCCCATTTTATCCATAAGTTCGCTTGCGGGGGCGATGCCAAGTTCCTTGGCACATTTTAAACAGTAGCCCTCGTTTGTGGTTTTGTCACCCTCCATTCGGGTTACGAAAACAACCGCGATGTTTTTTTGACATCTGTTGCATAATGTAGGTTGCATACTATCCTCCTATAATTTAGACGTATCGTTGTGTTTCTTGTAGTTGATGTATTGGCGAAGATAACTTACAAAAGCCAGAGCGGACATAATTATCGCACCGAGTTCAAACACCAATTTGAACGTGGCTGAGAGTTGGTCGTTAAAGAGCATCATTACAATACCGCCGAGAACTAAAAGAACGGTAGTGGCTTTGCCGAAAACGTTTGCGGCGAAAACGCCGGACACCTCACGGTATAACTTTATGCCGCCTAAAACCATCACAAAATCCTTTGCGAAAAGAAGAACTATCAGCCACCAGGGGATTATACCACGGATGGTGATGCAGATAAAAACGGTTATTGTCATAAGTTTATCCGCAAGAGGATCAAGTATTTTGCCGAGTTTCGTTATCATATTGAAACGCCGTGCGATAAAGCCGTCGAGCACGTCGGTTGCACCGGCAAGGAAATAAATTCCCGCCGCCGCTGCCATTGCGTGGTCTTTACCGGAAAAGAAAACGATGACAAATACCGGAACAAGGCACATTCTGAAGATTGACAGGATATTTGGTATGTTCATTAAATTTCGCCTCACAGTTTAAAAGGGTTTGAGTGCAAGAATGTTTTTTAGTATATAAGTATCGGCGAGTGTTTGCTCGTCAATGAAAAGTCCCACGTTTTTTAAAAGCGTACCGACGAGGTAAACGATCAGAAAACCGAAGATTGCACCGCATACAAGGCCTAAAAGCCCGTTTGCAAAATTCAGTACCGGAAGATCGAAAATCTTGTCGATAATAAGTACAACAAGTTTTAATAGCAAGTAGAGAATGATAAAGAAAACAATATATAAAACGCCTCTGGTGAGGGTTTCTGCAAGACTGTGACTCACGCTTTCCACAAGGTCGGTAACGGGTTTTGAGGTAACGATGTCTCCCGCCATACCTTCGGGTACACCTATGTCAACAAGCATATTTTCAAATTCCGTCGGAGTTTCAGGCTGCGCTTCATCAACCTTTGGTGAGATAAAATCGGAAACCCACGGGGTAACGTATTTGTCCGATATTGAAGGGGCGGCAGCGTCTACCAAAAGTCCTGCACCCCAAAATGCGATTATGAGGGAGAGGATGCCGGCAATCGTTTTTATAAAACCTCGGCGAACGCCACGCCAGACAAAGAAGATAAAAAGTCCGACCGCGACAATGTCAAGGACAAGAGCCATAAAAATACCTCCTTTAAGGAATTAAAAGGTTTGCAAAGTTGCGGCCAATAGCAAATACCGTACCGTCTTTACGCATTATACATTCTTTTATGCCCTGAGTTAAGCGGAATGTATGGTACTCTTCACCGTCATCGTCGTAAATCACGATTCTGTCGGAGAGAAGCAGGGCGGTATACTCACCTGCACAAGATACGTCGTATATGGTCTCGACGAAATTATAGGTGAGTTTTTCATCACGGCGTGTGGACACCATAAGGCGGGAATCGTTACCTCTGCCCTGTGTATCCAAAAGCACCGCACCGATATTGCGGGAATCCAGTGATGCGTTTGTAATGGAGAGACCGTCGAAGGGGATTTCTGCGGTAACCTCACCCTTGTTATTTATACGAAGAAGGGAAGATTCCGAAAGGACGATAAGTTCGCCGTTTTTAAGGAATCTTGCACTAATGGGCATAACGTCTACAAGGTCACGGGAGGAAAGGGGATTTTCCTCGTCTAAGTCATAGAAGGTTACTCTGCCTGCAAACTGACCGGTTGCGGCGGAAAAACCGAGGGTTGCCAACTTATCACCGTTTTCCGATATGGGAGCGGATAAAATATACTGCTCGCTTGAATGGACACGGTAGAGAAGATTTGCGTCACTATCATATACAGAGACAAGTGCCTTGCAATCAGGACCTGCGGTTGTCACCGAGAAATCACCGTTTTCGTTCATTGTGATATTGATAATGGGTGCGTCGGCTTTGCCGTTATGGAGTACGCCGTTTTTGTCCATTACAGTATACTCATGTCCGTTGCGGTCATATGCCACAAGCATTTTCTTACCGCCTGTAAGGGAGGGGGAATGATAGTTAAGGGGTGTGAAGTTACGCTCCTCACCGTCTAAATTAAAAATATGCATTCCGTCAACCGATAGTACCGCAAAACCGCCGCTTATTGCGTGGAAACGGTTTGAATTGTTAGAGTCGAAACGGATTGTCGTCTCCTCTGCGGTGCCTGTGATGCCATCGCCGATAAGATAAGCGATACGCAAAAGACTACCGCCGCCGATTTTATTGCCGAAGGCGATGATTACAATAACGAATGCAAGTATGGTAAAGAAAAGGATAAACCTTTGGCTTACCTTCTTTTTTTGCTTTTTCTTCTTTGCCATAATCGGCAACTCCTTTATCTGTAAATTACGTTTGTCATATAAAGTCCTTGCGGTGGTGCGGTTGCACCTGCACGGGAACGGTCGCGGGATTCTAAAATTTCGGGGATATCATCGGGGGAGATTGCACCTCGTGCAACAGCAAGAAGTGTACCCGCCATTGTCCGTGCCATATTGTATAAAAAGCCGTTTGCTGAGATTACGAAATCAACACCGTGCTCGGTATCCACAACATCAAAGGAATACACGTGACGAACGGTGGACTTAACCTCGGTGCCGAGACTTCGCATTGATGCAAAATCATGCTCACCGATAAAATGATTTGCCGCACGTTGCAGAGTGTCAATGGGGAGTTTTCCTATGTGATAGTGGGCGTAATTTGCATAAAACGGGTTGGGGTATCGGGTGTTGTGCACCACATAGGTATACTCCTTTTTAATACAGGAGCGTACCGGATGGAAACCGTCTACCATAACGGTTGCGTCACGTACCACGATGTCACGGGGGAGGAGAGAATTAAGTGCGGCGGGGACACGGTCTATGGGTATTGTGCAATCGGTTTTAAAAGTTGCCACATAGTGACGTGCGTGTACGCCGGTATCGGTTCTTCCGCACCCTATAATATTAACCGGTTCTTTGGTTATTTTTCGTGCGGCGTTTTGCAGAGTGCCTTGAATTGTGGGAAGATTTTCCTGAATCTGCCATCCGTGATAACGACTTCCGTCGTAGGAGAGGATAAGGCCTATGTTATTCATGGTAAGATCACCCCGAACGTGCAGGTATAGTCTGAATAAATTGCAAGTGCCAAAACCGCAAGTGACACGAATAAAATTACGTAATCACGCATTGCAAATTTCATCACACGAAGTTTTGTTCGGCCCTCACCGCCGTTGTAGCAACGACATTCCATTGCGGTTGCAAGTTCCTCCGCACGGCGGAATGCACTTATGAAAAGCGGGATGAGAATGGGGATAAGTGCTTTGGCACGTCTTATAAGACCGCCGCTTTCAAAATCCGCACCACGGGATTTTTGTGCCGACATAATTTTGTCGGTTTCCTCAAGTAGGGTGGGGATAAAACGCAGGGCGATGGTCATCATCATTGCAAGTTCATGCACCGGCACCTTGATTTTTTTAAGGGGTGACAACACGCTCTCCAGGGCGTCTGTCAGCATAATGGGAGAGGTGGTATAGGTGAGCAGGGTAAAGGTTGCGATGATGAGCAAGGCGATGCGAAGCACCATATAAAATGCGTTATACACGCCATAGTCGGTAATCGTTATGAATTTCCAAGAGAAAATTACCTGCCCGCCGTTTGTGTAAAAGACGTTAAAGAGGGTGGTTATCACAAGGAGGATGAGGATGGGTTTTAATCCTCGTGTTACCTGACGGAAGCCTACCTTTGAAAGGGCTACCGCAAGGATTAATATACCGCCTAAAATGATATAGGGCACCGGACCGTGGCACATAAAAAGTGCGGTGATGTAAAGCACGGTTATAACAAGTTTTAAGCGGGGGTCCATTTTATGAATTATGGAATTACCCGGAAAAAACTGTCCTAAAGTTATGTCTTTAAGCATTTTTCCCACCTCCTGCATAGAGTGTGGAAATAGCATCCGCAAGTTGTTCTATCGTGTAGATTGCGGGGCTTACGGGGATGCCTTTTTTTGCAAGTTTTCCCGCAATCTCTGCGGCGACGGGTATGGTCAGACCTGCACGGATTAAATCCTCCGTGCGGGAGAAAACCTCTTTCGGTGTTCCCGTCATTAAAATTTTGCTCTTTTCAAGGACGACGATACGGTCAACCACACGGGCGATGTCTTCCATACTGTGAGTGACAAATACAATGGTTGCACCGGTTTCTTTATTGTAATTTTTGATGTAGTTTAAAATTTCTTCTCTTCCCTCAGGATCAAGACCTGCGGTAGGCTCGTCAAGAATAAGCACCTTCGGCTTCATTGCGATAACACCCGCAAGTGCCACGCGGCGTTTCTGACCGCCGGAGAGTTCAAAGGGGGACTTTAAGAGAATACTGTCGTCAAGACCGACGCTACGTGCGGCGTACAGCACCCTTTCACGAATTTCATCCTCGGAGAGTTTCATGTTGGTCGGGCCGAAGGCAATGTCTCGCTCAACCGTTTCCTCAAAAAGTTGATACTCCGGATATTGGAAAACAAGACCGACCGAAAAGCGTACCTCACGGGTGAATTGCTTATCATCCCAAATATCGCGACCGCAGAATTTCACCATGCCCGAATCGGGTTTTAAAAGGCCGTTTAAATGCTGTATGAGGGTGCTCTTACCTGAGCCGGTGTGGCCGATAAGACCTAAAATTTCACCCTGTTTTATTTCAAAACTCATATCCTCAATTGCGGTATGCTCAAAGGGCGTGTCCGCACCGTAGGTATGGGTTAAGTTTAAAACCTCAATTATGTTATCCAATTTTATCCTCCAAAATACGGGCGATGAAATCTGCCGCCTTGTCTGTGGTAACTGCGTTTAAATCAGCGGGAAGTCCGCGGCTTTGCAGAGTGTGCATTAGTTTTACCGTATTGGGTACGGTAAGACCGAGGGATTCCATTTTTTCAACCTGAGCGAAAATCTCACATGGTGTGCCGTCAAGGGCGACGGTTCCTTCGTCCATAACAATCACACGGTCGGCAAAAAGAGCCTCCTCCATATGATGTGTTATAAGCAGAACCGTGATGTTCTCCTCGCGGTTTAGTTTTGCGATCGTGTCGAGCACGTCGCGGCGACCGATAGGGTCCAGCATTGCGGTAGGCTCGTCTAATGCAATGCAAGAGGGACGCATTGCGATTATACCTGCAATGGCGATGCGTTGTTTCTGTCCGCCGGAGAGCATATGAGGTGCGTGAGAGCGGAACTCATACATTCCTACGGTTTTAAGCGCTTCGTCAACACGGGCTCTCAACTCCGGATTGGGTACACCGAGATTTTCAGGCCCGAATGCAACGTCCTCTTCGGTAATTGTTGCAACAATCTGATTGTCGGGGTTCTGAAACACCATTCCGCATCGGGTACGGATTTCGAAGAGAAGTTCCTCGTTTGACGTGTCCATGCCGGAAACGTACACCTTTCCGCCTGTTGGGAGAAGTATGGCGTTAAAGTGCTTTAAAAGGGTGCTTTTTCCCGAACCGTTATGACCGAGTATGGCAACGTACTGACCTTCGGGGATTTCGATGTTTAGTCCTTTAAGGGTAGGTTTGCCTTCGGTATATGAATATTCTAAATTTTCTGTTTTTAAAATCATTTATCTACTCCATCTTGCGGTGGCACCGCAGGGCAGTGCAAGGCCTGTTTCACTGACGGGGAGGCCGAGTTCCGCATATTCGCAACCGCCGCCGAATCTTGATGTGAACACGGTTTCGGAAATATAGCGAAGAACGCTTGGTGCAAGACCTGTGGTGTATGAATTTATAACAACGAATAGCGGATCGTCGGAGAGAACTCCGCTGCAAAGTTCAACGAAGGGGTAAAGTTTTTCTTCAAGTTTCCAAATCTCGCCCGATGGACCTCTGCCGTAAGATGGCGGGTCCATAACGATTGCGTCGTATTTTCTGCCACGGCGAATCTCACGCTCTACAAATTTTACGCAGTCGTCGATTATCCAACGGATAGGAGCACCTGAAAGGCCCGATACCTCGGCGTTTTCCCTTGCCCAGGACACCATGCCCTTTGCCGCGTCAACGTGGCAAACACTAGCACCCGCTTTTGCACAAGCAACGGTAGCACCGCCGGTATATGCAAAAAGATTAAGTACGGATATGGGGCGGCCGGCATTTCTGATTTTATCCATCATAAAGTCCCAATTTGCCGCTTGTTCCGGGAAAAGTCCGGTGTGTTTAAAGTTCATCGGCTTTATGCGGAAAGTGAGTTCCTTATACCGCACTTTCCAATTTTCGGGAAGGCGTTTGTTTGTCCATTTTCCGCCGCCGGTTGATGAACGGGCATAACTGCCGTCGGGATTAAACCATTTTTTGTTGGTTCTCGGCGTGTTCCAGATAGCCTGAGGATCGGGACGAACGAGGTAATAATCACCCCAACGCTCCAACTTTTCACCATTGCCGCAATCTATAATTTCGTAGTCTGTCCAATCTTTTGCAATCCACATAAAAACATTTTTCCCATCTTAATTAATCTATCTATCAAGTGTATCATTTTTTACCTTAACCGTCAATATAAATATTAGTAGAATTTGTTAATTTTATGTTACGTGTTCTAAAATGAACCGGGGCGGCATATACATAGAGTTAAGGAGGAATTTATATGCTTATTTTAACCGCTAAATTAAATAAACAAAAACTTATTGCCGCCGCAGTTTTGTTCTGTGTTGCAATCGGCAGTCTTTTCTTCATGAAAGACGATGCCGCCGAAACCTTTGCAAATACGGGGAAGATGAGTGATGCGGCGGCGAGACTTGAATTTATCGAAAGTCTCGGTTGGCAGGTGGAAGAGGGGGATTTTATGGAGGTAAATATCCCTGATGAGTTTGACGACGTGTATGAAAAATACAACGAACTTCAACGCTCACAAGGCTTTGACCTTACAAAATACAAGGGAAAGCGGGCGATGCACTACAGTTACGTTATAAAAAATTACCCCACCGGTGAGGAGGGGGTAACTCTTTGCCTTGTAGTGTATAAGGACAAAATTATTGCAGGAGACGTGTCATCGCCGAAACTTGACGATTTTATGCACGGTCTCGACATGCCGAAAAAAGAGGGATAAAAAACGGGCGGATGAAGGTATCCGCCCGTTTTATTATGCCAAAATCGGTTGGATTTGCTTCCCTTCAAGTGCAAGGGCGAGTGTTTCGGGGATTTTTTCCATATGGGCGACAAGGGACGCGGGCTTTCCCTCTGCATCGTCTTGTGAGTAGGGGACGAAGTAGACGTTTTTCATACTCGATAAAAGTCCGATATTTTTCGCCGAAGTAAAGAGTCCGTCATTTGTGGAGGGTGCGATTATTAAGGGGCGTGAATTTCTAAGATGTGCCTTTGCCGCCATTGTAACCGAGGTGTCGGTTATTCCAAGTGCGAGTTTTGCGAGAGTATTTCCCGTTGCAGGGGCAATAATAAGCGCGTCTAAAAGTTTTTTGGGCCCTATCGGCTCAGCACCCGCAATCGTTGTAATTACGGGCATTTGGCAGATTTCCTCTATCCTTGAAACAAAGTCGGAGGCACGGCCGAAACGAGTGTCGCACTCTGCGGCGACAGGTGACATTATGGGGTATATTTCATAGTTTCGGGCGAGGATTTCAATCTGCGGAATTACTTTTGAAAAGGTGCAAAATGAGCCGCAAAGGGCAAATCCTACCGTCATTTCCCGTACCCCCATTCTTCGAGGATATTCTGTACGGTTGTCATCATAATTTCAGCGGCGGTAAGAGGTGCGGCTTTACCGGGAAGTGACAACGCCCATACCACCTCACGGTCAAGTTCTTTTGCGGCAAAAAGGTCGACTCCGCCGGGACTTGAGGCCAGGTCTATAATGAGTGCTTCGGGCTTTAATTCCCTGAGTAATTTTTCGTCTAAAACAAGGCGGGGAATTGTGTTGAAAACAACGTCGAAGCCGCTTATTTTACCGGTTAAATCTCCGGTGGGAAGGGGTGTGTTTCCAAAGGCGGAAATCCAGGCAAAATCCGCATATTTTCTTGCACTTACACACACCTTGGCACCAAAACCCGCAAGGTATTGCGACAGCACCTTACCGATGCGTCCGTTGCCAAGGATAAGGCAGTTTGCACGGTTTAAGGTGATGGGCAGTTTTTCAAGGGCGATTTGGATTGCACCTTCCGCCGAGGGGATTGCGTTTGACACGGAAAACTCCTCACGCTCAAGATAATCAAAAAGGGCAACGCCAAGACGCCCTGCCTTTTCAAAAAGGGAGTGGGGTACTTTCCCCGCAACCACTTTCTGACCGGGCGGGAAGAGGGAGAAAACGTCGTCAAGCAGGTATGTGTTTATGGAAAAGGGGGCGTTTAAATATCCCGCCTCTATCTGCAGGGGTAATGGGAGGAGGACACAATCGTATTTGTCCTTGAGGGATGCGAGCGATGGTTTTTTGACTATGGCATCGCTCAGGTTGTATTTATCCAGGGCGTAGGCGTGTACGGAATTGCCTGATTTTGCAAGTAGTTCGGCGAGGAGAGCACAACGTTTGTCGCCACCTACCACCGCATAGTTTTTCATAGTCATATGCTCAATTCTCCTTTCTCTTTATTGTATGTGGGATTGTTCTTTTTGCTAATGAGAAAAGGCATATGACGGGCCAAATGGTCGAAATCAACAAAATTTTTCCTACCGTGTAAAAATGCTTGATTTTAGCCTTGAAATAATATAAAATAGTATTCGTAGAAAATTTGTTAAAAAGGAGTGTTGCACAATGACTTCCCGCGTATGTTTTTGCTATTGTGGCGGGAGTGGTGCGACCTTTTTGTAGGTGTCGGTATTTCCCGACGCTTTTTTTGTTTGTCAGGAGGGTGAAATATGGCTAAAAAAGTTGCGGTAATCATGGGCTCGGACAGCGATTTCGCTACCATGAAGGCCTCGGTTACTACCTTAAAAACTTTCGGCGTTGAGTGCGAGGTGCACGTTATTTCCGCTCACCGTACTCCCTACGAGGCGGAGAGTTTTGCAAAAAGTGCAAAGGATAACGGATTTGGCGTTATCATTGCGGCGGCAGGTAAGGCTGCACATCTTGCAGGTGTTATTGCGGCTTACACAACGCTTCCGGTTATCGGCGTACCGATAAAGACTTCCATGATGGGCGGTCTTGACAGTCTTCTTTCAATGGTGCAGATGCCCAAGGGTATTCCTGTTGCCACCGTTGCGGTTGACGGCTCTGACAATGCCGCTCTTCTTGCTATCCAGATGCTCGCAATCGAGGATGAGGAACTTGCAGGTAAGATGCAGGATTACAAAGTGAAAATGGCAAAAGACGTTAATGCCAAGGATATAAAGATTCAAGAGGAGGTAAAAGCATTATGAAAAAATTAGAACAGTTATACGAGGGTAAGGCAAAGCGTGTTTACGCAACAGAAAATCCGGAACTTTACATTGTAGATTATAAGGATGACGCTACCGCATTCAACGGTGAGAAGAAGGGCACCATTGCGGGTAAGGGCGTTATCAACAACCGCGTTACCAATTTTATGATGAAGATGCTTGAGGGTGAGGGCGTTCCCACCCATTTCGTTGAGGAGATTTCCGAGCGTGAGACCGTTGTTAAAAAGGTTTCCATCGTTCCTCTTGAAGTTATTATCCGTAACATTTCCGCAGGTAGTTTTGCAAAGCGTTACGGCGTAAAAGAGGGTATCGTTTTTGCAGAGCCGACTATCGAGTTCTCCTACAAGGATGACGCTCTCGGCGATCCGCTTATCAACGACTACCACGCAATCGCTCTCGGTGTTGCTACCCGTGAAGAGATTGAGACCATCAAGGCTATGGCATTTAAGGTAAACGAAGTCATGAAGGCGTTCTTTAAGAAAATCAACATCGACCTTGTTGACTTTAAACTTGAGTTCGGTAAGGTTTCCGACGGTACCATCGTCCTCGCAGACGAGATTTCTCCGGATACCTGCCGCTTCTGGGACAGCACAACCGGCGAAAAACTTGACAAGGACCGTTTCCGTCGCGATCTTGGAAACGTTGAGGGTGCATATCAGGAGATTATGCGTCGTTTACTTGGTGAATAGTTAAATAAAGGGCTGCTTTGCGGCCCTTTTTGTGCTTGAACTGAGGGGAATTATGTGCCTCTCGGCTTAGCTGAAAGGAAGATTTACTTTTATGAAATACAGAATTACAAACTGCGGTGCAAAACTCCATGAAGAGTGTGGCGTGTTCGGTATTGCGGTTGCGGATGATGAAAAATTCTCCGCTGCAGGCGAAACCTACAACGCTCTCTACGCACTTCAGCACAGAGGTCAGCAGTCTTGCGGTATCGCATCTTCAAACGGAAAGAAGATTCTTTTCCACAGAGACTCAGGCCTTGTACCCGAAGTGTTTAACGAGAAAAACCTTGCAGATCTTGAAGGTAACATTGCAATCGGTCACGTAAGATATGCTACCAAGAAATGGGCACATCGTGTCAACGCACAGCCGGTTATCTTAAACCACGTTTACGGCAACTTCGCCGTTGCCTATAACGGTAACATCATAAACGGCCGTGAACTTAGAAACGACATTGAACGCAAAGGCGGCGTTTTCCACACCGCAAACGATGCGGAGATTATGTCATACCTTATTGTTCGTGAGCGTATGAGTTGCGACACTCTCGAAGATGCGGTAAAGGCTGCAATGCAGCAGATGAAGGGTGCATACTCACTTCTGGTTATGAGTCAGAGAAAGTTAATTGCTGCCCGTGATCCCAACGGCTTCCGTCCTCTTTGTATGGGACGTATGGGTAAGACCGTTGTTTTCGCATCCGAGAGTTGTGCATTTGATGCAATCGGTGCGGAGTTCGTCCGTGACGTAAATCCCGGTGAGATTATCGTTGTTGAGGACGGAAGAATCAAGTCCCTCGACTGCGGTATGAAGGGGAAAGAATCCCTTTGCGTTTTCGAGTTCGTTTATTTTGCACGTCCTGATAGCGTCATCGACGGTGTTTCGGTAGATATTGCAAGAATCAATGCAGGTAAGTGCCTTGCACGTAACAATAAAAACGAGGCGGATATCGTTATTGGTGTTCCGGACTCCGGACTTTCTGCAGCACTCGGTTTTGCACAGGAATCGGGAATTCCCTATGCGGTTGGTCTTATTAAGAACAGATACATTGGCCGTACCTTTATCCAACCGTCTCAGGATCAGAGACAGAGGGCGGTTAAGATTAAACTTAACGCACTTTCCGCAATTGTAAAGGACAAGCGTGTAATTATGGTTGACGATTCCATCGTTCGCGGCACAACTTGTGCACGAATCATCAACTTGCTTCGTGATGCGGGTGCACGTGAAGTTCATATGCGAATTTCATCTCCGCCGTTCTTATATCCGTGTTTCTTCGGTACTGACGTGCCGGACAGTTCAAAACTTATTGCACACAACAGAACGGTTGAAGAGGTAAGACAGATTATCGGTGCGGATTCCCTTGATTATCTTAAAATCGAGGATATTCCCAAGACCGTTGAAGGATTAAACATCGGCTTCTGCCAGTCCTGCTTTACAGGCGAATATGCGGTAGACGTGCCGAAAACATTAGAAGAAACAGAACTTGAAGGGGGAGCAGCTGACAATGAAAGATAGCAGAAGTGAAAGTTATAAGGCGGCAGGCGTTGACGTTACTGCCGGTTACCGTGCGGTTGAACTTATTAAATCCCACGTAGAGAGCACCTACACAAATGGCGGTGTGCTCAGCGGAATAGGCGGTTTCGGCGGCCTTTTTGCACCGGACCTTACAGGTATGAAGAGACCTGTTTTCGTTTCCGGTACAGACGGTGTTGGCACTAAGTTAAAACTCGCTTTCGTATTGGACAAGCATGACACAATCGGTATCGACTGTGTTGCTATGTGTGTAAACGATATTGCGTGTTCCGGTGCAACTCCGCTTTTCTTCCTCGATTATTTAGCACTCGGCAAGAACGTACCCGAACTTGTTGAGCAGATCGTTTCCGGTATCGCAGAGGGTTGTCGCCAGTCCGGTGCGGCACTTATCGGCGGCGAGACCGCAGAGATGCCCGGCTTCTATCCGGTAGGTGAGTATGACGTTGCAGGTTTCTCCGTTGGTATGGTTGATTTCGACAACATCATCGACGGTAAGAACATCAAAGCAGGTGACGTGCTGCTCGGCGTTGCGTCAAGCGGACTGCATTCGAACGGATACTCTCTCGTTCGCCACATCTTCGGCGAGAAGGAGAGTGTTCTCCGTCAGCACATCGATGAACTCGGTTGCACTCTCGGTGAGGAACTTTTACGTCCCACCAGAATTTACGTTAAGTCTCTTAACACTTTAACCCGTCAGGTTAAGGTTAAGGGTATTTCCAACATCACCGGCGGTGGCTTCTATGAGAATATTCCGAGAATGTTACCTGAAGGTGCACGTGCTAAGATTGAGGCGGCATCCTATGAGATTCCCGCAATCTTCAATCTTATGCAGAAGGTTGGCAAGGTGCCCGTTCGTGATATGTATAACACATTTAATATGGGTATCTCCCTCGTTCTTGCGGTTGATAAGGATGACGTTAATAAGTCTCTTGAAATCCTCCGTGAATGTGGCGAGAAGGTTTGCGTTTTAGGTGAGGTAATCTCCGGCGAGAGAGGCATTGAAATATGCTAAAAGTTGCGGTGCTTGTTTCCGGCGGCGGCTCTAATTTGCAGGCGATTATTGATGCAAAACAGGCGGGGAAAAACCCAAATTGTGACCTCTGTGCGGTAATTTCATCCACCGAGGGTGCCTATGCTTTAGAGCGCGCAAAAAAGGCGGATATTCCTACATACGTCGTGCCTCGAAAGGCTTACGGCACAAGAGATGAGTACACCGACGCAATCATTGAGAAACTCAGGGAAGTGGGTGCGGAGATTATCGTTCTTGCAGGATTTATGTATATTTTATCGCCTAAATTCTGCGAGATTTACGAGAATAAAGTGTTAAACGTACACCCGTCCCTTATTCCGAGTTTCTGCGGTGACGGTTTCTACGGATTGCACGTGCATGAGGCGGCACTTTCATACGGTGTTAAACTCACCGGTGCTACCGTGCATTTTGTAAGTGAGGTTTGCGACGGCGGCCCGATTATTATGCAGAAGAGTGCACCTGTACTTGAAGGGGACACCCCGGAAATTCTGCAAAAGCGTGTTATGGAGCAATGTGAGTGGATTATCCTTCCCGAAGCATTACGCCTTTGCTGTGACGGCAAGGTGGAAGTGGTTGATGGTAAGGTTATAATTAAGGAGGATTAAGTTATGAAGAGAAGAGCGATTTTAAGCGTTTCAGATAAGACAGGAATTGTCGAATTTGCAAAAGGTCTTGAGGCGGCAGGTCTTGAGATCGTTTCCACCGGCGGTACTGCAAAAGCACTCCGTGAGGCGGGAATTGAAGTTACAAGCATCGATCAGGTTACCGGTTTCCCCGAATGTTTAGACGGCCGTGTAAAGACACTTCATCCCTTGGTTCACGCAGGTGTTCTTGCAATGCGTTCAAATCCCGACCATATGAAGCAGGTTGAGGAACTTGGCGTAACTTTAGTTGACGTTGTTGCAATCAACTTATACCCCTTCAAGCAGACCATCTTAAAAGAGGGCGTTCAGTTTGAAGAGGCTATTGAAAATATCGATATCGGCGGCCCGACTATGATTCGTGCGGCTGCAAAGAATTGGCAGGACGTATCCGTTGTTGTTGATCCTGCTGACTACGGCAAGGTTTTAGAGGAGTTAAAAGGCGGCGGCGTTTCCATTGAAACCAAGAGACTTCTTGCATACAAGGTATTCGAGCATACCGCAAGTTATGATGCTCTTATCTCCAACTACCTCAGAGGTCAACTCGGTATCACTTTCCCCGAAGTTTACACCCCCACCTTTGAAAAGGCACAGGATCTCCGTTACGGTGAGAATCCCCATCAGAACGCAATTTTCTATAAGGAAATCGGCCATTTTGAGGGCACACTTGCCGCTGCAAAGCAGTTACACGGCAAGGAACTTTCCTACAACAACATCAACGACGCAAACGGTGCACTCGACCTTGTTAAGGAATTTGACGTGCCCTGTGCGGTTGCTGTTAAACACGCAAATCCCTGTGGCGTAGGTATCGGCGATAGCATTTACGAGGCATATGTTAAGGCATATGAGGCAGATCCGGTATCCATTTTCGGCGGTATCGTTGCACTTAATCGTGAATGTGATGCAAAGACCGCAGAGGAACTTGCAAAAATCTTCCTTGAAATTATCATTGCTCCCTCCTTTACCGCAGATGCGCTTGAGATTTTAACCAAGAAGAAGAACATCCGTCTCCTTGAACTCCCCGCAGTTGCAAAGAAGAACACCCCCGCAATGTTTGACTATAAAAAGGTTGCAGGCGGTCTCCTCGTTCAGAACTTAAACTGCGAACTCTTTGATGAGGCAAACTTCAAGGTGGTTACCAAACGTGCTCCCACTGCGGCTGAAATTGAGACAATGAAGTTCGGTATGACCGTTGTTAAGCACACAAAGTCTAACGGTATCGTACTCGTCAAAGATAACGCAACCGTTGGCGTTGGCCCCGGACAGACCAACCGTATTACCGCTCTGGAACTTGCAATCAAGTATGCAGGTGATAAGGCACAAGGTTCTGTAATGGCGTCTGATGCGTTCTTCCCGTTCCCGGACTGCGTTGAGGCGGCTGCAAATGCAGGTATTACCGCAATTATTCAGCCGGGCGGCTCTGTTCGTGATCAGGAGAGTATCGATGCTTGTGATAAGTACGGTATCGCAATGATCTTTACCGGCACACGTCATTTCAAACACTAAAAAGGTGATTTAATATGAAGATTTTAATTGTCGGCGGTGGC
>JAFYQP010000025.1 GCA_017559855.1 Clostridia bacterium
CATGTGGATAGCCATTTTGATATCACACTCACGGCAAGTAGGCATAATCGCTTCGAGGAAATATTTAAGATTTGCCCAAAGTTTTTCGTGATCAACACCTTCGTAAGCTTTGAAAAGCTCGTCAAGCTTTGCCATACGTTCAGGTTCCCAACCGGGGAAAGACATATTGTATTTCTCGGTGAAGTCGAGAATATACTTTGCCATTGCATTATAGTCATCCTGGATCATATTCTTTTCATAGAAAAGAGCGGTGGAACCATCGCCGACAGGCGCAAAAAGATTGCTTCTTGTCCAGTCAAAGATGGGCATAAAATTATAGCAAATTACCTTTACACCGAATTTTGAAAGGTTGCGAATAGTGGTTTTATAATTTTCAATATAGCCGTCACGCGTAGGCAAACCGATTTTAATATCGTCATGCACGTTAACTGATTCGACAACGTCCATATTGAAACCGTACTCGTCAAGCTGACGCTTTACCTCTGCAATTTCATCCTCTTCCCAGATTTCACCGGGCATTTTGTGATGAAGCGCCCAAACGATCCCGTCTACACCGGGAATCTGCTTGATATCTGATAATTTGATACGGTCGTTGCCTTCGCCGTACCAACGGAATGTCATCTTCATATTATTTCTCCTTCGGCTTCTTAATGCGATTCAGTTTTTTATTAATTTTTAGAAGTTCTTCCTTGGTAAAGGTTACGTTACGCATACCAAGCATACCTGTGAAACGAAGAACGGTAAAGTTACCAATCATATTCATTACACCGCTATTCATTTCAGGGTTTTTGGACTTCTTCTTTTTCTTCTTGTCCTTGGACTGCGGTTGTCCGGCACTCATTTTCTTTGCCAAGGTTAAAAAGAGTCCCGCCATCCATAGTTTTCCACGGAAGGTCTTTAGAATATCCCCAAGCTTGTCATTAAGACAGAATCTGCCTTCTACTTCCTCAATATCAAACCAGTTGAGAACCGCACCTTGTTCACGCAGGATGTAATCAGGGTTCATAGTATCAACCTTGCGGATACGAGATTCATCCTTATATTCGCCTGCCACCGCAACAAGTTCGGTCTCACCAATGTTAGGAACTTCAAAATAGAAGAAATGGTCTTCTGCTGTAATTTTTCCGAGTGAATTTCCGTTTGCAAAGAGTTCTACTTCGGGAAGATTAGAATAAACCGTAACCTTTGTTATGTCTTCCACACGGTCAACATATCTCTTGCCGCAAAGATGAACAAAAGGTTCTTTGGACAGCCACGCTTTATAAGCATAGAAAGAGTCTTTTTTATACTTTCTGTCAATGGTAATAAGACCTTTATGGTTTTGTCCGTTTTCTCCGCCTTCAGCACGTGCGTCTGCGCCGAAGTCAAACATATTCCAAACGTGTGTTGCCCAGATATACTTTCTTGTGAAAAGCTGTCTGATAAGCGCCTCGTGATAAATCGCTTGATATTCTTCCGAATAATCTCCGCTTTCGGGTTTGGAGTTGTGCCAGTTGAGCGCTTCACAACCATATTCGGAACAACCGATAGGCTTATTCGGGTATCTTTCATGGAACTTATCGAACCAAGGGCCGTATTCGTCAACACTTCCGCCATACCAACCGAAATAATGGTTATAAGAAACAACGTCGGAAATATGAACGTATTCCTCTGCCATATCACACATAGAGATACAAGCAACGGTAGTTGGTCTTGTTTTATCCATTTCGTGAACAAGGTCATTAAGACGGTGATGGTTTGCAATTAAATCTGGGTCTTTTGCGCCATCCATTGTAATTTCATTGGAAAGTCCCCACACGCAAATAGACGGGTGATTATAATTTTGAACTATGAGTTCCTTCATTTGAGATACGGTATTTTCGTTACCGCCATTCATATGACGAGAAATATAAGGAATCTCTGCCCATACGACCATACCTCGCTCATCGCAAAGGTCATAAAAATATTGGTCGTGCTGATAATGTGCAAGGCGAATGGTATTTGCGCCGACCTCACAAATAAGATCCATATCTTCCTTATGGTGTTCGGGAAGAAGCGCGTTACCAATCTGCCATCTGTCTTGGTGACGGCTGACACCACGCAAAGGATATTCTTTTCCGTTTAAGATAAATCCGTTTTCAGAGTCTATACGGAACGTTCTGCAACCGAATCGGGAAGATACTTCATCAATCACGATATCATCACGAACAATCTCGGCTTTTGCTGTGTAGAGGTAAGGGTCAATCGTTCCGTTCCATAAATGAACGTTATCAATGATAAGATTGCAATTTGTTTCCGCCGTTTTGTTTTCGCAAACAAGATTACCCTCTGCATCATAGATGCGATAATCAATCACATCACCGCTTTGCAAATTATTTACATAAGCGTCCAACTTGATTACAGCCTTGTTTTCCTCAACTTTCGGAGTTATCATAAGACCTTTACTACCATAATAGTCCAAGTCAAAATGTGTTTCTTTAACGCAGATAATATTTACATCACGGTAAATACCACCGTAAAAGGTAAAGTCGGCTACCTGTGGATATACTTCTTCATTGGCTGCATTATCAACCAAAATGCTGATGATATTCTCACCACGCATATATCCTGTAATATTTACACGCCAGGTAGAATATCCGCCATCGTGATGTGCTAAACGTTTTCCGTTTATATATACGTCGGCAGAGGAATTGGCACCGTTAATCTCTAAATAATATTTATCCGCTTTAGGAAGGTCGTCTGAGTGAAAAACTTTTTTGTAAAGGCAGGTACCACGGAAATAGTCGTTTCCGCCGTCCTGACCGTCTACTCCGTTCCAAGTATGAGGCAACGTTATGCTTTCGCCGCCATCGTTTATATTTACATCGGATACATTTTTCCAAAAATGCCAATTATCATTGAAATTAATAATTTCTCGCATAAAAATCTCCTATCTGCAAAAGAAGGAGTGTCCGATGCGGACACTCCTCCAGTTTGACGAATTAAGCGTCAGCGTCTTCCGTATTTCTTCTTGCCTTCAAGATTTCTGCATTTTCAAGAACTTTTTTCTTGTTGAGAGTGTAAACAAAAGCAAGAACCACGCCTACAATGATATAAAGAATTGCAGGAATCAAAGTTGCAATGTTGTATATACCGTCGTTTACAGCATCTGTCTGTTTAGCTGCACCTTCAACGTAACCGATCAAAGCCAAAGACCAACCACCCATTGCACTGGCAATTGCCTGACCGATTTTACGTGAGAAAGAGCATACAGCATAGATTGTGCCGTCCTCACGAACACCGGTTTTAACTTCATGGTCATCGATAATATCACTGATAAATGCCCAAATGATAAGGTTAAACAAACCAAATCCAAGGGAACCTACGATGCTGAGAATTACATAAAGCCACATATTGCTTGTGTGCATAATGAACAGCAATGCATAAGCTACAGAACCCATAATTGCCGCACCGATACCGAGTTCTTTCTTACCGAACTTTCTGGAAAGAGGTACAGCCGCAGGAGCAAGGGCGAGAGCAGGTACAAAACCGGCAGCATTAATAACGGTAAGACCCATTGTATTGTTGAAAAAGTCTTTAAAGATATAGTTGTTGATGGTCTGATTGAGCATCTGTGCGCCAAGGAAAGAAATATAAACGATAACGATACCGATAAGCGCACGGTTGGAGAAGAGTGCTTTAACAGTCTGACCAAAGGTGATATTTTCTTTCTTCGAGTCGTCCACAGGGATACGCTCTGTGCACATATAGTAACAAAGGAGATAGCATCCGGCAGCGGCAATTGCAAGTATTAACGCAACAATCGGGAAAGCCGAAGGATTGGCAACCTGAGTACCGTCTTCAAGCTTGGTATAAAGGAACATAGGCATTACAACGCCCACAAGAACCTGAGGAATAAG
>JAFYQP010000026.1 GCA_017559855.1 Clostridia bacterium
AAGAGTTTTTTCGGCACGGGTGGAACCTTCTTCGGTCAGGACGAGCGTTCCGTTTGCCGCGGAGGTGATACAGTTTTGTGCGAGAGCATAATCAAGTGCGGACTCAAGACATGCGACCACGTTGGTACCCATACGGGCAAAACCAAGTTTTTTCGAGGTTTCACGCAAAAGATCTTCTCGTGCCATACTGATTTGTTCATATAAGACCACATACATTGCGTTTGCAATTTCATAAACGGGCACATCTTTTATATCCCTTGTGCCTAAACGGTAAAGGGGATATGTTTGAGGATCCTGCTCATCTTTCCATAAGATTAAGTTTCCGTCGTAGTGTGAGCGTTTGATTTTCATATTGTAAACAAGGGACTCTAAATGGAGATGTATGCGATTTCCTGCACGGGAAATGCCGCAGGACTGTATAACCCTCTTTGATAAAAGGGATAAACTTATAGGTGCTTCGGCTTCTATAACCGCATTGATTCGCATTGTGAGGTCACCTGAGTTTGAAGGCTCGATAAACTCACTTGCGGTCATCGTGCGGGAGGGTAATTCCGTTACGGGATAAATCGGAGCTACTGCAAACTCGTTGCTTGAGAGCAAACTGTGCTGTAAGGTGGATTCATCACAAGTGTCGTCTTGCGGTAATGCGGGAACATCCTCCGGAGCTTCCTCTAATTCCGGTTCGGTGATGTCCACTTTATTTTTCACATCTTGCAATTTAGCGAGAATGCGTTTTAACTCTTTTTCGCTGTTGTCCCACCAATCCATAGACCACACACGGAGAATTTCCCAACCGAGACCATTTAGAACGCTTACCTGAGCAATTTCTCTGTCACGGGTTGTTTTTGCCGCACCGTAGGTGGAACCGTCTAGCATAATACCTAAAAGATAACGGTCGGGATTTTCGGGATCAACCACACCGATATCAATTCGATACTCGGAATGGCCGACGGAAAGGTCGGTTTCAAATCCCTGTTCTTTTAACGCCTTGCAAATAGAAACGGCTATGCCGTCGGGCTTTTCTTTTTGCACAATGACAGAGTTTTCCGTAAGTGCAAGTGAACGGTTTTCCGCATATTCAAGGAAACTGCGAAGAGCCGCAACGCCTTCTGCGTTTGTGCGGTTTAAATCCAACTGATCGGGACGCAATGTGGAGAATACAACCATTTCGCAACGTGCACGAGATACAGCAACGTTGAGTCTTCGCCAACCGCCGTCACGATTTAAAGGACCGAAGTTCATAAAAACTTTGCCGCTTTCATCAGGGCCAAAACCAATGGAGAAGAGGATTACGTCTCGCTCATCACCCTGAACGTTTTCAAGATTCTTGATGAATAACGGTTCCTCTGTACCATATACCCATTTTTCAAGATTTGGATCCTCGGCACACGCTTCGTTTAAAAGATCATCAATTAAGTTCTGCTGAGAAATATTGAAGGTAACAACGCCCAGACTTTGTTTTGACAATACCGGATGAGCATATCTGCGTTTAATCTCATTGACTACAGCACTAGCTTCTGCCTTGTTTGTGCGTGTCTTACCACGGTCAAATACACCGTCCACGTGAACAAGTCGCACCTTGGATTCACGGTCATTGACCGAGGGGAATGTGAATAACTTATTCTCATAGAATTGGTTATTGCTAAATGCGATAAGACTTTCGTGGCGACTGCGATAGTGCCATAACAGATGTGACTGCGGCATATTGAGTGCAAGGCAGTCATCAAGAATGCTTTCAAGGTCTTCGATATCGAGATTTTCTTCGTCAACCGTGTTGGTAGCAAAGAAAGAGGTGGGCGGCATCTGCTTGGGATCGCCTACGATAACCGCATCGGTACCGCGTGCCAGAACACCTACCGCTTTACAGGTGGGCAACTGTGACGCTTCGTCGAAAACGACGATGTCAAAGGGTTCACATTTGGGATCTAAATACTGTGCGGCGGAAATCGGGCTCATAAGCATACAGGGGCAAAGACGTGAAAGGAGATTCGGAATCTGATCGAACAGTTTGCGAATGCTCACACCTCTGCCGCCACTTTTTATGCAACGTTGAAGTATGCCAAGTTCGGAACTTTGTGCGGCTTCTTTGGTAAAGTTGGGAATCTTACTTGCAAGACGGCAATATGTCTCTTGACGGGAAAGATCTGCCCATTCACTATCCATACGTTTATATTGTTCGATTTTTTTGTTAAAGACCGCACCGGAGAATTGGTTAAGAGTACTGTTCTCATCAATAGCGATGGAAATAAGTCCCTGCAGAAGTGCTTTTCTATATGAACGAGAAGCGGTGTCCGGATCTACACCGGATTCATAAGCATCTACCACGTTGCCGAGATTCATCTTACGTGCGGTGTCAGCGGTGTCGGAATAAGCAATCCACTCCTTTAATTCATCCGCATGTTCGAGAATGTTATTGCAAAGGGTAAGCTCTGCATCAATCCAATTATCATCGGTGCGAGGAATAATTGATAAGAGTGTGTAAAACGCATTTTTTGCGTCGGTAAATGCTGCGTGGGCATCACGTAACCTTTCAAGGGTTTCCTGAATGTCAAGGTCGCCGCTATGACTGTGCATAACGTCATAACTGCCGTACAGATTATAAAGTGCCTGACAAGAGGAGTCGGCAATGGATACAAGCGTTGCAATTTTACGCCAATCGGTATCTTTGCCGTCATACAGCATACCTAAATCTTTGCCGTACTTTTTGAAAAGTTCATTTGCTGCCACCTCTTCGCTTTGATAGTCACGAAGGGTGGTGATATAGAGGCGGATATTCTTTTTATCAATAGGTGATTTTGCGTAAGCACTCAGGGTGTTTTTGAGTTTGCATTTACCCAAAGTTCTCGGAATAAACCAATTTGCATCAACTTGTGAAATCTGATTTAATAAGGCTTGTCCGTCTAATTTAAGAATTTCAGGTTCAAAGACTTCAAGTAATTTAGCCTTTAAATCTGCTGCATTGATGAAATGTTCGCAAAGTTCAGCCATTTCATCAAGATAAAGTTTCGGGAATCTTGCCTTTGCCCAAGCGGTGGGCATACCATACCAACAAAGCATATTCTCTGCGGTCTCGAAGAGTTTTTCTAAATCCTCATAACTTTCAGGCATTTTTAAACCGAAGGTTTCAATTGCACGTTTTACGTCATCGCAAATGCTCTCAAGTTGTGCAATATATGCGTTGATAACCGGCTTTAAACTGTTGCGGAGATTCTGTGTGTATTGGGGACACGCAACACTTGCAAGGGGATGGTTATGAGGATGACCTATCTCTTCACCTGCGGCAAACATACGCTCAAGAACCAACGTGAGTGAATCCATATCTGCCTTTGTTATGTTGGAAATGAATTCCAAACTAAACGGTGCAATGTCAGGTGCGTCTTTACAGTACTCATATTCGTTGATAAGAGAATATAAATCACTGCCGCAACTTAACATCTGATGCAACTTCTCAACGTAACAGTCCAATTCGGAACGCATAGCGGCGAGTTGGTCTGCCTTTGCGGCATATTCTTCCGCGGTTTTGTTTTTTGTAACTTCACTTGCAACTTTTAACTGCTCCAGAACGTCCTTCTTTTTGGATTTGTTAGAGTGTAGTTCAAGGCAGAAAGGACCAATGCCTATGCGGTTTAAACGCTTTTGCACTACTTCAAGTGCCGCCATTTTTTCTGCGACAAAAAGAACTCTTTTACCTTTTGCAAGTGCGTTTGCGATAAGTGATGTAATCGTCTGTGATTTGCCCGTTCCGGGAGGGCCGTGAAGCACGAAACTTTCTCCGTTACAAGCGACCTTGATTGCATAAAGTTGTGATGCATCAGCAGGCATGGGGAGAAGGACGTCTCCCTCTTCGACTTTTGCATCAACTTCCAACGGTTGTGCATCCCAACAAAGTTTACCTTCAATCAAACTGCGAACAATCTTGTTTCGCATGAGATCTTCCGTGCGATTGTGGATATCATTCCACATTACAAATTGTGAGAAGGAGAAAATGCCGATACTTGCGGTTTCAAGCACGTCCCAATGAGGCTGATCCATAATTCCCTTGCGGACAATGGTAAGAACCCTGCGAATATCAATTCCGTGTTCATCTGTGGGCAGGGGATCAAGACCTTTTATTACTATTTCAAAGTCCTGCTTTAACTTCTCCAAGAGAGTAATATTCATTTGCGGCTCTTCGTCACGCATACGGATAACATACCCTTGAGCCGCGGATTTTCTGACAATTTCAATGGGGAGCAGGAGAATGGGGGCATACCGAGCCCTGGTGCTGCGACGGGATTCATACCAACGTAACACACCTAAAGCAAGATATAAGGTGTTAGCACCGTTTTCCTCCAATGCTGCTTTTGATGCACGATATAATCCTTTGATGGATTTGTTAAGTTCACCCTCGGTAAGGATGGAACGCAAACGGCGGTTTTCAAATTCTGCCTGAACAATACCGGAACGGTTAAGTTCACTTAATGCGTCAAAGGAAAATTCCGTTAAAGCACAATCGGCGGGTTTGGGGAGAATGGAAAAATCGCTTCCGTCGGCAAGAGCATCCTCAAGAGCGTCAAGGGATCTTGTGAGAATGGGAAGTTGCGTTTTGCTAAGGCGTAAATTGATTAAAGTATTACGTAAGCCCAGGTCTAAAAGTTTTCTTTCCCATTGCACTTTCTTCGGCACGTTGTCATCTTTTAAATTCGGATCGACGTAGATGGTCTCACCGAGTTCGGTAGGAGCGGAAGTTTCGTCGGAATTAAAGGTCGTGTCGTCGTGATGAATCTCCCAACCGTTGTCGGTATGAACACGATGAGGAAGCGGGACAATACCGCTTATACGTGCACGATGCACGTCAATTATGTATTCAGATTGTTGCGTGGTCAGGTTTTTCTCGCCTTTTTCACGTGCAAGGTCAAAGGAAATGTTGTCTCCTGATGTAACTGCGGTTGTTTCAATAACTGCTATTTCATTGACTCCCGATTTAATGTCCATTGCAAGACGCTTTGTGATAAGTGAAAAGTCATCTTGGACAGGATCAGGGAACATTTTCTCTTCAAGCCATACACCGGTGAAAATATGACCTCTCGTAGTGATGAGAAGAGGACGAAGACCTACCGCTTCAAGACATGAAGCGTAAAGCAAAGTCAGATCAAGGCAGGTGCCGAGTTTCTGTTGTAACACCATATCGCAAAGGCGTACACGTTGTCCCGCATCTTCAAAACTTGCAGGAGGGACACAATAGGCGATGGACTGTTCCTTTATTGCCGTATAAATAGCGGCGGCTTGTGCAAGAACACGATTGGGATTTTGGTATTGATAGCCGTCCATTGCGGTATCATTTGTCCATTGCTTCAAAAATTCGGTTGCCCTTGCTATAATTTGTGCAAGAGCAGGGTGATTGGGTGTGACAAATGCGGCAAGTAATTCCGGATACATACCCAGGCCGGGCCATTCATCAAAAGCAAGAACGGTGGTCTCGGAATTATGAGTTGCAATAACGCCTTTTTCGGACTTTACCTCAATACGTAAGAAACCGGTTAGTTTTTCTGTAAGACCTGCAAGAAATTCCGCACTAAGTATCAGTTTGGGATGTGATATGGTAATCGTCTTATTTGCAGGTAAGCGGTCAATATGAAGGGAGAAGGGAAGAGAGAATTCGGGTGAGGATGTAATACAAAGGTCAACGTCATTTATATCGGAGTTGGTGGTATTTGTAAGTTTCACGGATTGAATTACCTTGAAACGATTCTGCTGCATTGCATAGTTGATTGCAGGAAGAACTTTGGCGTCAATGAGGATTGAACCGTCTCCCGAATCGGAGGAGGGGGCATCAATGCAGATTGCATCGGAAGACGCAGCCTCTTCGGGGATTTTGTATTCATCCGGAGTAAAATCGGAGTCTGCGTATGTTTTCATAAACCACGTGCAAACGTCAAATGCAAGGTGAAGCAGGGAATTTACATATTCAAAAGAATTGAGGTTACCATTTGCCGATTCTGCTTTTGCCGACTCTATAGTATTAAATGCTTCATGAATCTGCTCGGGCAGACTGAGGGCACGGATGCGATCTGCGTGCGTTGCGTCGGACGGTAACTCAACCGCCTCGAAAATACAGGCCTTTTCTGCAACGAGACTTGCGATTTCACAGATTTTGCCAATACAGGCGTTGGTGTCTGTGTATAAATCGGTTTCCGCCGCCTTGCCGAGAGTGGCTATATCAGACCAATGGTTTGATAAAAATTCAAAATTAGATTTCATATCGAATCCTCCCTAAGAAACGAAATGTGTATTATCATATATATAACCGGATTTTACCACAAATTTCGCACTTTTTTAAAAAAGATATTTTTAAAACGATTTGAAAGTAATTGTCGCGAAATTAAGGACTTTTACTCAACTATTGCAATTATTTGGGTAATAAACTTACTTTTGTCTTTGTGCTGTGGTGGGCCTTCAAGGTAAAGATTACGGAATGTACCTGAAAGTTGTATATTATTTTCCATAGCATAGGAAATAAG
>JAFYQP010000027.1 GCA_017559855.1 Clostridia bacterium
ATTACGGAGGTCGGAGCGTTTGCGAACTTTAAGTTCTGCCATCAACTCGCCGAGATAGCCTTCCGCACACTTGGGATCAAGGTCTAGTACCTTTTCGCAATATTCGGTTGCAGAATCCCACTTTCCGTCTTCTAAAAACATAAACGCACGCTCTAAAAGGGGAGCGGTAGATGCGGACTGCTGTGTAACAACGGTTTCTCTAACAACCGTTGGTGCGGGTTCATCAACCTGGATAATCTTCTTGATACCACGGATTAAGTCCTGCATAAAGCCGAGTTTTGTCATGTCCTGTGCCTGAAGATGTGAAAACTCTTCGGGAAGGTCATATGCGTCCATATCACGATATGCGGGGATAAGCATTTTTCGCTCTCCCGCTTTAATCATTGCAAGATATCGGCTCCACTCGTTTTTAACCCATACTGCGTTAAAATATTCTGCTTTTGTGCCGAGGACCACCATTACTTTGGAAGAATTGAGGGCGGCGAAAATATACGGCTCGTATGCAGAACCGAGTTTGTCCTCTAAGGTGATTCGGGCAAAGAACACCTTGAAACCTTCTTGAGTTAACTGATGATACAAATCGTTTGCCAAAACAGAGTCGGGGGTACGACGACCGCTTGCATCACTTTCTTTGTAGCAGATGAATACGTCAAAAGGCTCTTCCTTCCGGGAGATTGCAAGGATGCCTTTCTGAATTTCGTTAATTGCTTTCGCTTCCGCCTCGTAGACGCCTCTCTGAAGAGCATCGGCATTTGCAAGGGCGGATTTGTAGTTATCGTCATCGAAGATGGATGTAAATTGTGCACGGTTAACCGTGGGGATACGCTTGTGTGTTGCGGGATCTTCAACGTACTCGATACCGTAGCGGCAGAGGACGAGAGACCAATATGCCTCCGCATCGGTTGCGTCCTCATTTAATATCTGTTCGTAAATTCCCATCGCTTTGTCAAATTCATTGTTGCGACGGAAATGGTTTGCACGGTCGTAGAGTTGCTCACGACGTTCGTCGGTAATTTTGGGTAATGTCTGTTGAGTGCCGCAGTAGTCGCAGGTGATTACCGTTTCACCTGATGAAATATCAATTGCACCGCCGCACATTTTACATTTAAAAACCGCCATTATGTAATCCCCCTGTGTAGATTATATATATTTATTAGTATAGACTTATCAAGAAGCAAATGCAACAAAATTTGCATAAAAAAGCGCAGGAGATTAAACCTCCTGCGCTTTATAAAAACCAATTAGTCGATTACTACCAGCGGCTTAATAAGGTCAACCGGCTTATCCTTCATGAGCATAAGTGCGGGTTCAACGTTGTCAAGACCGTTGAACTTGTGAGTGATAAGTAATTCCGGGCGAATTCTGCCTGTAGTTACGAGACGAGCGAGCATTTCAGAACGATATCTGCCACCGGGCATGAGACCGCCGACGATCTGCTTGTGGCCCATACCGCAACCCCACTCTACACGGGGGATCTTGATAGTGTCGCCTTCGCCAAGGTAGTTAACGTTACCGATCTTGCCGCCCGGCTTGAGCATGCGGATAGCCTGATCGAAGGTATCATTGTCGCCACCTGCAACAACGATTTTATCAACGCCCTTACCCTTGGTGAGTTCCAAAATCTGATCAACGATGTCGCCGTTTTTGTAGTTAACGATTTCGGTAGCACCGAACTCACGAGCGAGATCGCAGCAGTTCTTACGGGAACCTACGGCGTAGATGTTAGCAGCGCCACGGATAGCAGCAGCAGCAACGGACATAAGACCAACAGGGCCGATACCGATAACAGCAACGTTGTCACCAAACTGAATGTCAGCAAGTTCAACGCCGTGGAAGCCGGTGGGCACCATGTCACTGATCATACAAGCAGCACCTAAATCCATACCCTCAGGAAGGAGAGCAAGGTTAGCGTCAGCCTCGTTAACGTGGAAATATTCGCCGAATACGCCGTCTTTGAAGTTGGAGAACTTCCAACCGGAGAGCATACCGCCGGAATGCATAGCGTAACCGCCCTGTGAATTAATATCGCCCCAGTCGGGAGTGATAGCGGAAACAAGTACTTTGTCGCCGGGCTTGAAATCACGTACTAAAGAACCAACCTCAACGACTTCGCCAACAGCCTCGTGGCCGAGGATCATATCTTTGCGATCACCGATAGCACCTGCCCATACGGTGTGTACGTCGGAAGTACAGGGAGCGAGGGCGATAGGACGGCAGATAGCATCAAGGGGACCGCAAGCGGGTTTCTCTTTCTCAATCCAACCGGTAGCGCCGATTTTTAACATTGCAAAACCTTTCATCTGTGGAATCTCCTTTGTTTTTTAATTTTTTAGTTTGTTATATATTTAACAAATCTATATCATTATATCATATTTTTAAGAAAAAGCAAGTGTTTTAAATGAAAAAGCAATTTTTTGGGAAAATACGGGGGAAAGCGGACAAAAACTTGAAAATTTGACCTTATATGGTATAATTGAATCGAGGTGATATTATGTCGTTTTACAAGTTGGCAGAAGGTGCGATACTCGGATTTGTTGTTGCGGATGCCCTGGGTGTTCCCGCAGAATTTCAAAGCAGAGAAAAATTAAAAATAGAGCCTATAACCGATATGGTAGGTGGCGGTGCACACGGACAGGTGCCGGGTACGTGGTCGGATGATTCAAGTATGACTTTGGGAATGATTGATTCTCTCGCGGAAAATGGAATAGATTACAATGACCAGATGATGCGGTTTGCCGACTGGTTATGGGAGGCAAAATATACCGCCCACGATGAGGTTTTCGACGTGGGTGGTGCAACCAAGAGTGCAATATTTAAATTTGTTAAAGGGACAGAATCGCTTATGTGCGGAGGTATTGCGGAAAATTCCTGCGGTAACGGTTCTCTTATGCGAATTTTGCCCCTTGCATTGTATCTTGTTAAAGAGAAAAATGCCACAGAATTAACCGACGCTATCGCAACCATTATTCACGATACGTCAAAGTGTACCCATGCACATCCCAGATGCCTTATCGCCTGCGGAATATACTGCTCTGTAGTATTCCATTTGTGTTGTGGTACGGATTTAAAATCCGCTATAAAGGAGGGAGTTGACTCCGCACTTGCATATTACGAGAACAAGGATGAATTTAAAGGAGTGTATCACGAATTTTTGCACTTAAAGGGCATAGAAAATGCTGAAGAGGACCAAATAGGCAGTACCGGTTTTGTAATTCACACGCTAGAGGCGTCTCTTTGGTGTTTGCTTACCACGGGAAATTACCGTGACTGCGTACTCCGTGCGGTAAATCTCGGAAGTGATACCGATACCACTGCCGCCGTTGCAGGTGGTCTTGCGGGGCTTTGGTACGGGTGTGAGCAAATCGGTGAAGAATGGATTGAAATGACCGCAAAAACCGACCTTATCAAGCAAATGGTAAAGGAATTTGCAGGGGAATTTTAAGGTTTATTAGTTTTGTTAGAAAATTTTGATTTATGGGGACGAGGCAGACCGCCTTGTCCTCTATTTTTATTTTGCAGGGCAGGGTGAATGATTTATACCGCAGGGTGAGTTTTTGGAGACGTTCAAGGTCTGCAGTAATACCAAATTGGGATAAATGCGAGTTTATTTGTTGTTCTATGTAAAAATTCGTCACTTTTTGGGCGATAAAAACGAGTGTTAAGATAATAAGTACGGTTAAAATTATTTTTTTGAATTTAGGCAAAGTGAATTTCCCTCCTTCGACAGAGTTTTTGAAAAGCGGGGACTATAATCAACTTGAAAGTGCAGGAGTTAATTATGGTTTATACGGTTTACCTTGACGTACTGTTCGTACTTGATTTTATTATCGACTACTTGATTTTATACTCTGTGGGAAAGGTGTGCGGGGGTGTAATTTTGCGGTGGAGGTTGGTTTTATCCGCGGTTTTGGGTGCGGTTTTCTCTGTCATATCACTGCTTTTGCCGCAGGTTTACACGCTTCCTTTTATGCTTTTTTCCGCATACGTTATGGTGGGAATTTCTTTCGGCTTTAAAAAATGGAAATTGCTTCTTGTTTTCTTCGGGATAAGTGCCGCTTTCGGCGGTATGGTATTTGCGGTGGGATACATTACGGGAAGAAGTCTTGTTATATCTCTTAAAACCCTTGCAATCGCTACCGTCGCAAGTTATATCATAATGGTTTTCGCATTTAAACGTCGGGCGACCGGGACAACAAAACGCGAACAGGTAAAAGTGAAGATTTTACATAAGGGGAAAAAGGCGGAGTTTTACGCACTTGTGGATTCGGGGAACACTCTTTGCGATCCGATAACGAACACTCCGGTTCTCATAGCGGAACTTGATGCGGTTTACTCTCTTTTTGAGGACGGGATTTTAAAAACTCTCAAGAAGTGTCAATGCGACCAAGTTATATTAAAAGGTGAGGGTATGTTTCGTCCCATTCCTTTCACGACGGTTGGCGGCAGGGGGATTTTACCCGCATTTAAAGGGGATATGGTCACGGTAAACGGCAAGGAGAGACATGTTCTGATCGGGGTGAGTCGGGATAAACTTGCAGGGGAATATATGGGGATAATCGGTCTTGAGGAGGAGTAAAAATGGCAACATTAAAAGAAAAAATACAAATGTGGATAATCGAACATATGCCGGAGGCGATTCACTATATCTGTGGGCCGGACATCCTTCCGCCACCCCTTACCCCCGACGAGGAGGCGTACCTTTTGGAAAGTCTTGCCGAGGGGAATGACAACGTGAAAAGTGTGCTTATTGAGCACAATCTGCGTCTTGTGGTGTATATTGCACGGCGGTTTGAAAATACGGGAATTTATATAGAGGATTTGATTTCAATCGGGACAATCGGGCTGATTAAGGCGATAAACACTTATAATCCGGAGAAGAAAATCAAACTTGCTACCTATGCCTCCCGTTGCATTGAAAACGAAATTTTAATGTACCTTCGAAAAAATACCGGACAGAAAAGCGAGGTGTCTTTTGATGAACCACTTAATACAGATTGGGATGGAAATGAACTACTGCTATCGGACATACTTGGTACTGATGCTGACAGCGTTCTCAAACCGATTGAAGACGATGTGGAGCGGGAACTTCTAATTGCCGCCCTTTCAAAACTCCCCGCCCGTGAAGCGGAGATAATATCCCTTCGTTTCGGACTTTTCGGCAAGGAGGAAAAAACCCAGAAGGAGGTTGCGGACAGTTTGGGAATTTCCCAATCATACATATCACGACTTGAGAAGAAAATAATCTCAAGACTTAAAAAAGAACTGAGTAAAATGGCATAAAAATTTCCCCCGATGGCAAAACTTAAATAAGCCGAAGGGGGAAGTTTTTATGCAGGGGAAGGTTACGCTTTGCGGGGTGAATACCGCAAGTCTTAAAGTGCTTACAAATGCGGAGACAAATGAACTTTTGAAAAGGTATCGGGCAGGTGAGAAGTCTGCACGTGAGCGTCTTATATCGGGGAATTTGCGTTTGGTACTCAGCGTAATTCAAAGATTCGCAAACAGAGGTGAGATGTTAGACGACTTGTTTCAGGTAGGATGTGTGGGACTTATTAAAGCGATTGACAATTTCGACGTAACGCTGGGACTCAGGCTTTCTACCTATGCGGTGCCGATGATAATAGGTGAAGTGCGAAGGTATCTGAGGGACAACTCCACAATTCGCGTGTCCCGCAGTATGCGTGACACCGCATACCGTGCACTTTCCATCAAAGAAAAGATGATGGCGGAAAATTCGAAGGAGCCAACCGTGGACGAAATCGCACGTGCGATGGATATGAAAAAAGAGGACGTGGTTTTCGCTCTTGATGCGATTATGGATCCGGTATCTCTTTATGATCCGGTTTATTCCGAGGGAAGCGGGGATACGATGTGCGTGATGGATCAGGTGGGTGATATTAAAAATACCGATGAAAATTGGATAACCGGAATCGCACTCGGCGAGGCGATTGAAAGCCTGACGGACAGAGAACGGCATATTCTTTCCTTGCGATTTTACGAGGGGAAAACTCAAATGGAAGTGGCGGGGGAGATTGGTATCAGTCAGGCACAAGTGTCCCGAATCGAAAAAAGTGCCATCGGAAGAATAAAAAAACAGTTGTAGCAAACGGCAAGGGGGTATATCCCTCTTGCCGTATTTTATGTAGTCGGCACTTGTCAAATTGATTTTTCTGTGTTATAATCCCAATATGAGGTTTTTCGACTAAGTAAAAATATCACTATGAAGGGATGTAAAAAATAATGATTCTTGAGAATATGGACTATCTTGCAAGCGTTGATCCGGAACTTGGCAATGCCATTAAGGCAGAATACGGACGTCAACGCAGAAACATCGAACTTATTGCCTCTGAAAACTTTGTAAGCCCGGCTGTTCTTGCTGCTGCAGGCACCGTTCTTACAAATAAGTATGCAGAAGGTCTCCCAGGCAAGCGTTACTACGGCGGTTGCGAGTGCGTTGACGAGGTTGAGACTCTTGCTATCGAGCGTTTAAAGAAACTCTTTGGTGCAGAACACGCAAACGTTCAGCCCCATTCCGGTGCGTCCGCTAATATGGCTGTTTATTTCGCACTTGTTCAGCCGGGTGACACCGTATTCGGCATGAACTTATCCGAAGGCGGCCACTTAACACACGGCAGTCCGGTTAACATTTCCGGTAAGTACTACAACATCGTTCCTTACGGCGTTGATCCGGTTACTCACAGAATCGACTATGATAAACTTCAGGAACTTGCAAATGAGCATAAGCCCAAGATGATTATCGCAGGTGCTTCCGCATACGCTCGTACCATTGACTTTGAGCGTATGGCAGATATTGCTCATTCCGTAGGTGCATACCTTATGGTAGATATGGCACACATTGCAGGTCTTGTTGCTGCAGGACTTCATCCCAATCCGGTTCCCTATGCAGACGTTGTTACAACCACCACTCATAAAACTCTTCGCGGTCCCCGCGGCGGCGTAATTATGTGTAAGGAAGCCCTTGCAAAGCAGATTGACAAGGCTGTTTTCCCCGGCACCATGGGTGGCCCGTTAATGCACGTTATCGCTGCAAAGGCTGTTTGCTTCGGCGAGGCATTAAAGCCTGAATTCAAGGATTATCAGACACGTGTTGTTGCAAACGCAAAGGCTCTTGCCGATGCACTTGTTGCTTGTGGCTTTGACCTTGTTTCCGGCGGTACCGATAACCACCTTATGCTTGTTGACGTAAGAAAATTCGGTCTTACCGGTAAGGAACTTGAAAAGCGTCTTGACCAGGTACAGATTACCGTTAATAAGAACACCATTCCCAACGATCCGGAAAGCCCGTTTGTTACAAGCGGTATCCGTATCGGTACTCCTGCGGTTACATCCCGTGGTCTTAATGAGTCTGATATGGCAGAGATTGCTCGTCTTATCCACTTGACCGCTACCGCATTCGAGGAGAAGCAGGACTATATCCGTGAGTGTGTAAACGCACTTTGCGACAAGTACCCGCTTTACGAATAAGATTTTTAAATACTTACAGAAAGCCCCAAGTTTTGGGGCTTTTTGTGGCAATTAGGAGGTGAAGAAGAATGTACAGACCGCTTGCGGACAGACTGCGTCCCGATGATGTTTCAGAGGTTGTTGGGCAGGAGCATATACTTGGTGAAAAGGGTATGCTCAGGCGTGTTATCGAGTCGGGGAATATCCCCAATATGATTTTCTACGGCCCGTCGGGTACGGGAAAAACCACGGTTGCAAACATTATTGCAAAGAGGACAAACCGTAAATTATATAAACTAAACGCAACAACCGCGTCCATTTCCGACATAAAGGAAATCATCGCAGACCTTGACACTCTTCTTACACCCAACGGTGCACTTTTATATTTAGACGAGATTCAGTATTTTAATAAAAAACAACAACAGTCACTCCTTGAATTTATGGAAAACGGGAAACTGACACTTATTGCATCCACTACGGAAAACCCGTATTTTTACGTGTATAGTGCGGTGCTTTCCCGTGCAACGGTTTTTGAGTTTAAGCCGATTTCCTCAAAAGACGTGGAAAAAGCGGTAAGACGTGCGTTTTCCATAGTTGATGATACCCTGATTGTACCCGATGAGGTTGTGACGTTTATCGCATCTTGCTCCGGCGGCGACGTGAGACGGGCACTGGGCTCTGTTGAGATTTTATCCGACAATGCGTTAAACGGCGAAATAACCATGGAGGATGCCGAAAGCGTGGCACAGAGAGGGGCTATGCGTTACGACCGTGACGGGGACTCCCATTATGACATTCTCTCCGCCCTTCAAAAATCAATCCGTGGCTCTGATCCCAATGCGGCGGTGCATTATCTTGGACGCCTTCTCGAAGCGGGGGATATGATTTCCGCGTGCAGAAGGATTTTGGTCTGTGCCTCCGAGGATATAGGACTTGCCTACCCGCAAGCGGTGACTATTGTGAAATCCTGCACTGATGCGGCACGGGAGTTAGGACTTCCTGAGGCTCGTATCCCTCTTGCACAAGCGGTAATTCTACTTGCAACGGCACCAAAATCCAACAGTGCAATCTGTGCAATAGACGACGCTATGAGCGATATAAGAAACGGCATAAGCGGTGATATTCCCGCCCATCTTAAAGACGCACATTATGCAGGTGCGGGGAAACTCGGCAGGGGACTTACCTATCAGTATCCCCATGCATTTGAAAATCATTGGGTAGAGCAGCAGTATCTGCCCGATGAAATAAAAGATAAGAAATACTACACTTTTGGCGATAATAAGATGGAAATGACAAGCGAAAAATATTGGCAGGAGATTAAGGGTAAGAAATGAGAAAGAATTTTATGGTACGCATATGGGGTGCACTTGAGGCCCTGGCGTTTTTCGGGATTTATTGCACGGCGGTTTATATTGCAAGGTTTCTGTTGTACGTATTCTTTGCGGTATATTATGCAATTGTGGGCTACATAGATCACGCACTCTTTGATGCGGTGCGGTTTTCCGAAGAGGTCAATCACGCAATAGCCGCCTCCCGTGTAGAGATAGTAATCCTTGCGGATATCATTATGATTTTACTCTGTGCGGTTGTAATTTTTGCACGAGGTGGCAGTTTCAGAAAATACGTGGGCCTTGAACGTACGAATGTCCTGCAGATAATCGGTGCTCTTGTTGCAGGAGCTGCGGTGTGGTATGTGTCAATAACCTTGCTCTCCGACCTTCTTGCGGGGACAAGTGCTCTTAAAAACTACACCCATCACGTAGGCAAGTTAAATCAGGCACATCCTTACGTTACCTTCGCACTTACCGTGCTTGTGGCACCTTTTACCGAGGAACTTATGTTCAGAGGTGCTTTGTTTAATTCGGTAACAAGATTTTTAAACAAACCTTTGGCGGTGATCATCACATCACTTCTTTTTGCCATTGCACACGGGGATCCGGTACAAATGGGTTATGCCTTCGTGCTTGGCGTTATGCTCTCTTTTATAAGAGCAGAGACCGGAAAATTATATCCCTGTATCGCAATGCATTTTGCATTTAATCTTATGAATTATTTTATAAGTGGATACGTTATGCCGCTTTGGATTGCAATAGTTATCAGTTGTATAGGCTATGGACTTGCACTTTACAAGAAGGCATAAATTTGATATACTATAATTTACTAAAAATAAGGAGGTTGATTGTATGAATAAAATGTTCTCGCGAATGTTAGAGCCGAGATTCAGGCTTTGCTTCGTTATGTTGCTTATATTTGCTGCGGTCTCCTTCTATTTTGAACCGATAGTTGCAATTGCGGAACTTGTAATTACCGCATTGGTATACGGTATTTTCAGGGTGAGTTTCCTCCGCCGCAACCGTGAAATCGTAAAATACGTTGAAAATATGATGGTAAACGTAGACGCGGCAACCAAGGAGTCGCTCCTTAATTCACCCCTTCCCATGGCAATCGTAAAACTCGACAGCGATGAACTTATCTGGTATAACAATGAGTTTACCGCACTTACCAATTCACACGAAAACTTATTTGAAACACAGATTCCCGACGTTCTCCCCGGTGTTTCTCTCCATTGGCTTGTTGAGGGAAAACATCAATGCGACGAGGACGTACAGATAGGGGACAGACGGTTTAACCTCATCGGCAATCTCGTACGCTCGGAGTCTGATAAAAACACCGACGTACTTGCGGTTATTTACTTTATTGAGGTTACCGACCTTCGTAAAATCGAGAAGGAGCATAAGGATACAAAACAGATTGTTTCCATTCTTCTCATTGACAACTTCGACGAACTTTTAAACGGTGTTGATGACGCTAACCGAAACGCAATTCTCGCCGCAATTGATGAGAAAATTGCGAAATGGATTGAACCGGCACAAGGTATTATAATCAAGTCCGAACGTGACCGTTATATGTTCATTTTCCAAAATCAACATTACGAAACTTACAAAAACGGAAAATTTGCCCTTCTTGATGCGGTGCGTGAGGTGCAGAGTATCAACGGCGTTACCGCTACCATGACAATCGGTGTCGGTAAGGACGGCGGCAATTTCTATGAGAATTACAAAAACGCACAACTTGCAATTGAAATGTCACTGTCCCGTGGCGGTGACCAGGTTGTTATAAGAGACTCACTTCAGTTTGAGTTCTATGGTGGTCGCTCCGAAGGCGTTGAAAAACGTACTAAGGTAAAATCCCGTGTAATGTCAAATGCACTCAGCGAACTTATAAAGGATGCGTCCGAGATTTTCGTCATGGGACATCAAAATTCGGATAACGACAGTATCGGTGCGGCAATCGGTATTCTTGCGATGGCTCGAAAATTGGGTAAGCGAGGTAATATCGTCCTCAAAACCACCGAGAATAATGCGGAAAGCCTTTGTGAGCGTATTGTTCAGGAAGAGTATTACAAGGACGTATTCATAAGCCCTGAGGATGCTATGATAAGTGCGGATAAGGACACACTTCTTGTTGTCGTTGATACAAACCGTCCGGAATATGTGGAATCGGTGGCACTTCTTGAATCCATAAACAAGGTTGCGGTTATTGACCATCACAGAAGAAGTGCGGAATACATCAAAAATCCGCTTCTTAATTTCCACGAACCTTATGCATCTTCCGCCTGTGAACTTGTAACTGAACTTTTACAGTACGTAATGGATAAGCCGGAATTTTTAAAGTGCGAAGCGGAAGCACTTCTTGCAGGTATTGTTCTTGATACAAAGAATTTTACAATGAAAACAGGTGTAAGAACCTTTGAAGCGGCGGCATATCTCCGCCGAGGTGGTGCAGATACGGTTGCCGTGAAGCGACTTTTACAGAATGACCTGGAGGATTACGTCCTTCGTGCTCAGATTGTAAACTGTGCCCGAATTTATAAAAACAGCATCGCAATTGCCCGTTTTGACGGTGCGGCAGACAGAATATGTGCGGCTCAAGCGGCGGATGAACTACTTAATATTACAAAGGTTCAGGCGTCCTTCGTTCTTTATAAGGACGGTAACAGAATAATCATTTCCGCACGTTCTTTGGGCAACGTAAACGTTCAGCTTATTCTCGAAAAACTAGGTGGCGGCGGACATCTTGCAACCGCAGGTGCCCAGATTCAGGGTAAGAGTATGGACGAGGTAATGGAAGAACTTGTATCCGCCATAGATTTAGTGGTGGATGACGAATAGATGGAGGGTTAAATTATGAAAGTTATTTTACAAAAAGACGTTAAAGGTCAGGGCAAGAAGGGACAACTTGTTGAGGTATCCGACGGATACGCAAGAAACTTCCTCTTCCCTAAGAAATTAGCAGTTGAAGCAAGTAACGATAATATGAACGTAATGAAGCAGAAACAGGCGGCAGAGGAAGCACGAATTGCAAGAGAAAAGGCAGCGGCTGTGGAACTTGCAGAAAAGTTAAAGACCTGCAAGGTTATAATCTCTGCTAAAGCAGGTAACGGCGGCAGACTTTTCGGCTCTGTCACCGCATCTGAAATTTCCGAGGGCTTAAAGGCACAGTTTGGTATTGAGATTGACCGCCATAAAATCGTTATGGGTGAAAATATCAAGGCTTTCGGCACTTATGAACTCAAGGTTAAATTATATAACGAAGTGGCAGGAACTATTTTTGTCACTGTGAAAGAGGCGTAATAAATGGATGAGCTTTTAAGCCGTCAACTGCCCCACAGTATTGAGGCGGAGCAGTCGGTACTCGGTGCGATGCTTATTGATGCAAGTTGTATTTCCGTAGTTGTGGAAATTCTTCGCCCTGAGGACTTCTTTATGACGCAAAACCGTCATATATTTGAAACTATATATTCTATGTTCACCTTAAACGAGACGATTGATGCGGTTACCGTTTTGAACAAACTTGAGGTAAGAGGTCTTGCTGATGCGGCAGGCGGTAAGAGATACCTGCTTGAACTTATGGACATTACCCCGACGGCGGCAAACGTTAAGTTATACGTTAAAATCGTTAAGGATAAGGCAACTCTTCGTGCCCTGGGTGAGGTAAGCGGCGAAATTTCCAACCTTGTCATAAGTGGCGAGGGCGAGGCAAATGAAATTGTGGAGGTTGCGGAGCAGAAGATTTACGCAATCCGTAACAGTAAAGAGCATAAAGGCCTTGCTTCTATTTCTAGCGTTATTATGAATGTGTATGACCAATTGGACGTACTTGCGAAAAACCAAGGCAAGGTACCGGGCGTTTCCTCCGGATTTAGGTCCATTGACAACACATTAAACGGCTTTAACAACTCCGACCTTATTATTCTTGCAGCACGTCCGGCTATGGGTAAGACATCTCTTGCGTTAAATCTTGCAATCAACGGTGCGAAAACGTCGGGCAAAGCGGTTGTCATCTTCTCCCTTGAGATGTCAAACGAGCAACTTGCAATGCGTCTTATCTCGTCTGAGTCTTTTGTAGATTCAAAGAAACTCCGTACGGGTATGCTCAGTGACGATGAATGGGTATCCATTGCCCATGCGGCAAGTGAACTTTCCAAACTTAAAATGTTTTTAGATGACACGTCGGATATTACCGTTCCGGAAATGAAGGCAAAATGCCGCCGATTGGGCGATGAACTCGGTATGATTGTTATCGACTACCTACAACTTATGTCTATGGGTAAGCATTCGGACAACCGTGTGCAGGAAATAAGTGCAATTTCCCGTTCTCTTAAGATAATGGCAAAGGAACTTGGCGTTCCTGTTCTCTGTCTGTCACAGTTATCCCGTGGTCCGGAAAACCGTAAGGACAACGACCGCAAACCCCGACTTGCCGACCTTCGAGAAACCGGTGCAATCGAGCAGGATGCGGACATCGTTTTATTCATCTACCGTGATGATTACTATACAAAAGAAGAAAGTGAAAAGCCCGGTATTGCCGATATTATCGTGGCAAAGAACCGACATGGCGAGGTGGGCGAGATCGAACTCCATTGGGACGGTGCACACACACGATTCACTGAAGTCGACCGCAGCCATCAGTAGAGTTTTACTATGCGTGATTCTGTTTTACAAACGATTACCGAGTATAATATGCTTGTGCGTGGAGATCGCATTGTCTGTGCCGTATCCGGCGGTGCGGACTCTGTTGCTATGCTCTACGCTCTTTGCATTTTTGCAGAACGGTTTGGTATAGAGGTTTTTGCCTGCCATTTAAACCACGGACTGCGTGGGGAGGAGTCTGACCGAGACGAGGCGTTTGTCAGAGACCTATGTGAGAAGATGAATGTTCCCCTCTATGCGGAAAAGATAGAAATCAAAGGCGAAACCGGTATTGAAGAGCGAGCACGAGAGGCAAGATACGCATTTTTTGACCGTGCAGTAAGGTATTTTGATGCCGATAAAATCGCAACCGCTCACAATGCTGAGGACAATATCGAAACGGTTATTTTCCGCATTGTAAGAGGAAGCGGACTTGACGGTATTTGCGGTATCCCGCCCGTTAGGGGAAATATTATAAGACCTCTGCTCTTTACCTCCAAAGAGAAAATACTGTCATTTCTCAGGGATGCAGGTCAGGATTGGGTTGAGGATTCAAGCAATCACGATGATAAATTTACAAGAAATCTTATACGCCATAAAGTGCTTCCGGTACTGAATGAGATAAACTCCGAGGCGGTTTCAAACGCCACTCGCACAATCCGGAATTTATCTGCTGACAGTGAATATTTAAACTCGGAAGCGGAGAAGTATCTGGATGATAAACCCTTTATGAACGTGTCTGTAGGACGCCTTCCAAATGCACTTCTTTCAAGAGTAATTCGCCTTAAATGTGAAAATTTTGTTAAAAACGGGAAACAGGTATTGGATTTTTCTGCCATATGCGATATAATAAGTTTAATTCGCGGTGAGAAAACTCGCGGCGGTATCACCATTTCCAAGGATTTACGCATTGTGCGTGAAGAGGACAAAATTTATTTTGTTAAAACCGGAACCAAACCGCTTAAATCCCGTGTGCTAAAGGCGGGGGAGAGCAGAGTTTTCTTCGGATATAAAATCACCTGTACTGCAGGTGAGATTTTAGTTCGTGCCCGACGTGATGGTGATAAAATCAAACTTGAGGGACGGCGGACTCGACTTATAAAGAAAATTTTATGTGATGCCAAAATACCGCAACACATGAGAGATTTAATTCCCATTATAGAAAAAGACGGGGAAATTGTTGCCTTGTGCGGCTTCGGCTATGCAGAGGGTGGAGATAAAGGATGTGTAAAAATTGAAATCAATTCACGATGACGTTGCAAAAATTCTTATATCCAAGGAAGAAATTGCAAAAATAATTGAAAAATTGGGTAAACAAATAACAGAGGAATACGAGGGCAAAAATCCGCTTATATTATGTGTATTAAAAGGTGCGGCTCCTTTTGCAACCGACCTCTTCCGAAATATCAATACCGAGGCGGAAATTGATTTTGTTCAGATTTCCTCTTACGGTCTCGGCACAACATCCGGTGCTTTGAAAATCAAAAGAGATGCGGATGCGGAGTTGGAAGGTCGCCACGTTATCGTTGTGGACGATATTTTGGACACGGGAAACACGCTTAACTATTTCTGCGGTTACCTTCGTTCAAAAAATACCGCATCGGTTAAACTTTGCGTTATGTTGGATAAGAGAGAGCGTCGTCAGGCGGATATTGAGGCGGATTACATAGGTGCGGTCGTGCCCGATGAGTTCATCGTGGGCTATGGTCTGGACTATGCGGAAAAATACAGAAATCTGCCTTACGTCGGCGTACTTAAGCGTGAGATTTACGAATAAATAAGAGAGGACAGATGTTTTTTGAAGAAAAGAAATCCCGTTCGTGACATAGTTATTTTTATCCTAGTCGTAGTTATTCTTGTCACCGTCGGTACATCCCTTCTGGAATCACAGAAGCCCACTCCGCCCACTTATGCGGAAATCGTCCGTGCAATAGAGGCAGAACAGGTTGAGGAGTACGTAATAGACGGAGAAGGTATACTTACAATGAAACTCAAAGACGGTAAGCTTATGCAGTTTGATTTAAGTGACCCGCAAATCCGTGCTGATTTCCGTGCGGACACCTCTGAACTTCTCCGTGACCAGAGAAGTCGCGGAATTATTAAAAACGACAACCGAATTCCCGCAGAAGGTGAGTCATGGTTCCTTATGTTCCTGCCCTATATTGTGGTTATCCTCGGTATCGGCCTTATGTGGTTCTTCATGATTTCAAAGAGCGACGGTGCGGGTAAGGCATCTCGTTTCGGTAAGGCAAGAACAAAAATGGGCAGTGACGAGAAAAAGAAAGTTACCTTTGCAGACGTTGCAGGTGCTGACGAGGAAAAGGAAGAACTTTCCGAAATCGTCGATTTCCTTAAAAATCCCAAGAAATTCGTTGATATCGGGGCACGAATCCCCAAGGGTGTGCTTCTTGTAGGCCCTCCCGGTACCGGTAAAACCTATATCGCAAAGGCGGTAGCAGGTGAGGCGGGTGTTCCCTTCCTCTCCATTTCCGGCTCCGACTTCGTTGAACTTTACGTGGGTGTGGGTGCATCCCGTGTTCGTGACCTTTTCGAGCAGGCAAAGAAAAACGCCCCCGCAATCATCTTCATTGACGAGATTGATGCGGTAGGTCGCCACAGAGGTGCAGGTTACGGCGGCGGTCACGACGAGCGTGAGCAGACACTTAACCAATTACTTGTTGAAATGGACGGCTTCGGCAACAACGAGGGCGTTATCATTATCGCGGCAACAAACCGCCCGGATATTCTCGATCCCGCACTTACCCGTCCCGGTCGTTTCGATCGTCAGGTTTACGTTGGTGTTCCTGATATCAAAGGCAGGGAAGCGGTGCTTGAAATTCATTCCAAGAAAAAGAAATTATCAGAGGATGTAAACCTTGCAACCGTTGCAAAATCAACAAGTGGTTTTACTCCTGCCGATCTTGAAAACCTGCTTAATGAAGCGGCACTCTTGGCTGCACGTAACGGCAGAGTTGAGATTACAATGGCAGATATTGAAAACTCAATGATTAAGGTAATTGCAGGTCCGGAAAAGAAGGCAAAAATCCGTACCGAAAAGGATAATCGACTTGTGGCATATCACGAGGCAGGTCATGCACTTGCAATGAAATTCTTGCCCTCTCAGGATCCGGTACATCAGATTACCATTATTCCCAGAGGCCAGGCGGGTGGTATGACAATCTCCTTGCCGCAGCACGATGAAATGGTTATTTCCCGTACCAAAATGCGTGAGACAATCGTATCTCTCCTCGGTGGCCGTGTTGCAGAGCAACTTGTGCTTGACGATATTTCCACCGGTGCATCCAACGATATTCAACGTGCATCTGCAATCGCACGTGATATGGTTACCAAATACGGTATGAGCGAGAAACTCGGCCCCATCAGTTTTGCCTCCGATAATGACGAGGTGTTCTTAGGTCGTGATTTCGCATCCAAGAAGTCATTCTCTGAGGATATGGCGTCTCTTATCGATGCCGAGGTGAAGAGCATTGTGGACGAGGCGTATGGTAAATGTACAAGTATCCTTACCGAGAATATGGATAAACTCCACGAGATTGCACAGTATCTTTTAGAGCATGAGGTTATGGACGACAAAACCTTCTATGCACTTTTTGGCGAAGCCGTTCCGGGTACGGTTGAAGAACCTAAGCCTGAGCACACCGCCGAAGAAACAACTGAGGAATAATAAAAAAGCCGAGAGGTTTCGGCGCCTTCACTTAGGGATAAATCGCTTTAAAAAGGCATTTTTAGTCCATAACTGCACAAAAAATCTTGATATCCGACAGGATTATCTGCGATTTTATTGCTTGTTCTGAAACAAAAAATGCACGTTTTAAAGTGCCTTG
>JAFYQP010000028.1 GCA_017559855.1 Clostridia bacterium
AAAAGGAGAAAGTCCCCGTCGCAAAATTCCGCTTCAAGGTAGGACCGTGGTGCTTTTGTGGTCAGATAGAAAAATCTGCCGTCTGCGTTCTTTTCAAAAAATTCGTCTAAATTCTCGTAAATCTTTACGTCGAGAAGATGCCAATAGTCAAGCCCTGCACGTTTTAAATGCTTGTCGTCAATGGAAAAACCCAGGGGTTTTATAAGATGCAGTTGACTTTTGGTGGCGGCGCAGGTTCTTGCAATATTACCCGTATTTGCCGGTATCTCCGGCTCAACCAAAACAATATTAAGCAAAGTCTGCACCCCCTAACACATCGACTCTACTATTTTATGATAAATTCGCAATTTTTTCAAGGGTTTTTTCAATAATTTAATATTTTTTTATTACTTGATGCCGCTCTTTTTTTATGTTAAGATAGAAACATACAATGCGGAGGTGTTTTTATGAGTTATCGTTTTGAAGTCAAGGCTTTTGCGAAGAAAAAACTGTCCGGGCAATACCTTACAATATTGGGTGCGTGTCTCCTTGCTTTTTTACCCATTATCGCAATCTCACTCGTCAGTGCTTTCCTTTCGACCGTCTTTTCTATCGCTTTATTTTATGCAGATCCGATGATATATGACTTTTTACGCGGCATTTGGACAATATTTTCCGTATTTACCGAGTTTTTAACGTATTTATTCCTGCCATTTTCCGTCGTAGGCCTTTCCGGCTTTGCAATTTTGGTGGTGCGTGGTAATCGCGAAAAATTCTATTTCCCATATGTAGACGGTGCGAAAAGATATCTCAGAAAACTTGGCGGCATTTTGTTGGAACACCTTTTTATCTTCCTTTGGTCTTTGCTCTTCGTCATTCCTGGTATTATCAAAAGTCTTGCATACAGTTTTAACAGATACATACTTTCTGATTGTCCAAACCTCACCGCACGTGAGGCACTTAATCTTTCAAAGAAAATGACAAGTGGTATTAAAGGTGAACTTTTCGTTTTTGAGTTAAGTTTTATCGGCTGGTGGATTCTTACTGCATTTACTTGCGGCATTCTCTGTGTTTACACCATACCCTACTACACTATGGCAAAGGCTACGCTTTACGAATCAATAAAGAATTCCTGCATCGCAAGTGGCAAACTTTGTGAGCGTGATTTCGATCCTACTTTGGTATACGTCAATGAAAATAATAGCGAAAATTAGGTCTCCCTTTTGTGAAAAATTCGGCATCCCACGGCAAAGTCTTGGTCGTGGCGGGCTGCCTGCACAGATAATTTTCGAGCCGGAATTCCGCAACCCCGATGCACTGCGAGGGCTTGAGGGCTTTTCGCATATCTGGGTGCTTTGGGAATTTTCCAAGGCAAAACGTGACACCTGGTCACCTACCGTGCGGCCTCCCCGACTGGGGGGTAATACCCGTATGGGCGTTTTTGCAACCCGCTCACCTTTCCGCCCTAATTCCATCGGTCTTTCATCGGTTAAACTTGAAAGTATCGAGCACACGGAGGAGTATGGCACGGTGCTTAATATAAGTGGTGCGGACATGTTGGACGGCACCCCGATTTTTGATATTAAGCCCTATCTGCCCTATACCGACTCTCATCCGGATGCGGTAGGCGGCTTCACCGACGGTTACGTAAATTATAAGTTGGAGGTTTCGGTCGCACCGGAACACTTAAACCTTCTCCCCGAAAACCTGCGTGAAGGCATCGTGGGTATGTTGGAGGCGGACCCTCGCCCCTCTTATCAGGACGACGAAAACAGAGTCTACGGTATGAAGGTAGCGGATTTTGAAATCAAATTCACGGTAAAAGAAAATATTTTAACGGTACAAAGAATAGAAAAACTCTCGTAGCGAAACTACGAGAGTTTTTTGTTCTGCAAACGAAACGAAAAAGAAACTTTTTCACAATGCCCTACATTTCCATTACTTTATATTAAGGCACAAGATTGCAATGATGCAGATAATTGATGAAATAAGTGCACTTTTTGATATTTTTTCCTTTAGGATAATTCGACTTAACACCAGAATGCCCAGCATTGACAGAATGCTGACGCTTGGCAGGAAGACTGCCGCGGGGAAATTGTTTATGTAAGTTACGAAAATAGTATTGGTTATATTTATTGCAAGGGCGGCGATGAATGTGAATATCATAAACTTTTTGTCGCAAATCAGGGGTTTTACCTCACGTCTGCCGCTAAAGAGGGTTATAACAATACCTATGACACTTGCGGAAAGGCCGTAGTATAACATATACTGTTTGCCGTATCCGGGGTAGGTCGCCATACCCAATTTTGTAAATATTACCGCACAACCGATGGTGAGCATTGAAAGTACGGAATAGGTTAAAAACTTAATACTGATTTTCTGCTTTTTATCTCCCACGTAAACCGAACTTCCGTTATAGATAACAAGCCCGACGATAAACAGTACAAGTCCGATAATTTGAAAAACCGTCGGTTTCTCGCCCCAATAGAACATACTGAACATGACCGGGACAAGACAATGAAACTGTCCTATCGTGTTAGTAATTGCGGCGGGTCCTATCTGCAATGATTTTAAAAGCAGGATGTGGCCTATAAAATAGAAAGTGGCATAACCCGTGGGGAAGATTAAAAACTTTAGGTCGGGGGGCACGATGGTATACGGTGGGGTTGCCCAGAGCAGGATTGCCTGAAGTACGGTGTAAATTGTAATATACGCAATGGACTGCGGAATTGTTGAAACCCTGCCCTTTTGTGCAAGTTTTATGCACACCGTGTTTCCGCCACGCACCGGAAATATTAAAAGAAGTGTGAGTATCATTAACATAGTTTTTTACGTCCTGTCTATTACTATTTTTGTTTTTCTTCCTATTTTTTCGGTAAGTTCACCGATAATCTCTTCATTCTTCCGCTTGTTTTCCATCGGGACGGTGAGATCAAACACCAAAACATCTTCGACAATACGAAAATCGTGGATGCCAAATTCAGAGTCATATGTCATAACTATCTCATGTACCTTGCGGTAAAGGTCCTCCACCTCTTTGTTTTCGGTATCTCTCGGATCCATATGGATAACCGCCTCGATACTAAGTTCCGATAAAATTCTACGCTCGATTTTATCAATAAGGTCGTGCACTTCCACGAGATTGCTGTTTGCGGGCACGTCTGCGTGAAGAGATGCCAATATTCTGCCCGGTCCGTAATCGTGTACGATTATATCGTGAACGTCGAGAATGCCGTCGAATGATAGCACGGTTTCACGGAGTTTTTCAACCTGCATCGGATCGGGTGCACGGCCAAGTAGTGGAGAGAGGGTATCCCGTGCCACCTTATAGCCTGCATAAAGTACCATAAGTGCAACGAATATGCCGAGATAGCCGTCGATGGGAAGATTCCATATCCGCATGGTCACAATGCCGACAAGTGTTACCGAGGTTGTAAGAACATCGCTCATACTGTCGGCAGCAGAGGCGAACATCACCTCGGAATTTATCCGTTTTCCCAATTTTTTGTAAAAGAAATTAAGCCATAATTTCACCAGAATCGACACGCCAAGTCCCGTGATAACAAAATTACTTGCGGTAACCTGAGTTGGGTTAACAATTTTTTCAACCGCACCGCGGAAAAACTCAAAGCCAATCAACATAATAAGTACGGCGATAATAAAGCCGCTTAAATATTCATATCTGCCGTGTCCCTGCGGATGCTCTCTATCCGCAGGACGTGCGGCGAGTTTGAAACCCAAAAAGGTAACAACCGAACTTCCTGCGTCTGACAGATTATTAAAGGCATCTGCGGTAATTGCTATACTGCCCGATAAAACACCCAGCACAAATTTTAAAATGAAAAGAAAAATATTGCAGATAATTCCCACAATACTCGCAAGGGTGCCGTACTTTTTACGCACGTTCACATTGCAAATATCATTTTTGTCTTTTATGAAGATAGAAACAAGTAGTTCTGTCATATAAAACCCTCACGTCTAACAGATTCTGGGAAGTCCCTCACCGTAAAGAACGGGAAGCACCCGCTCTCCGCCAAAGGAATTCTTAACAATAACTTTCCCACCCGAACACTCACCTATAATACGGGCATTCGGCAGGGTGCCGAGTGCAACATCCGCATCCTCCGACGGAATGATGGCAATAAACGTTCCCTCATTTCCCATATAGAAAATATCAAGACCTAAAATTTTACAAAGGGATGCCGTGGTCGGTGCTACGGGTATATCTTCCTCGCAAAGCACCATTCCCACGCTGCTTTTTTCACTAAGTTCATTTAAAACCGTGCCGAGACCGCCACGGGTAACGTCACGCATTACACGGATATTTACGCCCGCTTCAAAAAGTGCCTCTACCTGATGATTGACGGGATTTACGTCACTTTTTATGTCATTCTCAATTCCCATACGTGCACTCATAATGGCTGCATGATGGTCGCCGATTGAACGGGAAATTAAGATTTTGTCCCCGTCTTTAATATTTTCCGTACGACAATCCCTGCCATCGGGAATAATTCCGATACCCGACGTATTTATATACATACCACCGTTTCCCGGCACAACTTTTGTATCTGCCGCAACGATTTTTACCTGTGCCTCTTTTGCACATTCCGCAATGGATGAAACTATTTCCCGAAGAGTATCTACGCAAAGCCCTTCCTCAAGGATAAAACCGATGGTTAAATACATAGGACGTGCACCCATCATAGCAAGGTCGTTTACCGTACCGCAAACCGAGAGTTTTCCTATATCCCCGCCGGGGAAAATAATCGGCTCTACCACAAAAGAATCGGTGCTGTATGCAATTTTGCCCGAAACGTCAAGAACCGCCGCATCTTCCCCACGATTTAAATACTCATTGCCAAGTTTTTCAGAGAAAATCTCAGAAATAAGCCGTGACGTTTCAAAACCGCCGCTTCCTTGGGCAAGTTTTATTATTTCACTCATTTTTTACTTTCCTCCGCATTGATACCAGATTCCACAAGCACCCTCACTTGACACCATACAAGGTCCTTTCGGGCTCATAGGAGTACAAACCTTTCCAAATAGCGGACACTCAACGGGCAAAAGTCTTCCGCAAAGAACGTCTCCGCAACGACAGGCGGTTTTTCGCTCTTTTTCTTTAACGCCCTCGCTACCCGCATCGAAATCCGCAAACTCACCTTTAAGATAAAGTCCGGAGCCGTCAATCTCGCCGATTCCACGCCACGCGGCACTTTTTTCTTCAAAAACCTCGCTCATAAGGCCCTTTGCCTTCTCGTTGCCACTATAACTTACCACAGACGAATACAAGTTTGTCGTGTTTTTTTCATTTTTTTCAATTTGGGATACAAGACTTAAAATTGCAGCCTTTACCGCTTTTGGGGTAAATCCCGCTATGCAAAACGGGCGGTTTAGTTTATGTGCCAGAGTTTTAAACTCGCACTCGCCCATTATTGCCGCCACGTGACCGGGTGCTATAAATCCGTCAACGTCTTTAGCAAGAATCTTAAGCGCGGGAGATATTTTTTTAATAGCACAAAGGAGTTTTGCATTTTTTATTCCCTCATCACGAAGGCGTTTTACAAGCATTGCGTAAATGGGGGCTATGGTCTCAAACCCAACCGCGGCAAAAACGAACTCCTCGTTTGGAAACTCTTTTGCAAGTTTTACAATGTCAAACGGGGAGTACACCATACTCACCTTTCCGCCACTTGCCTTAAAATCCGCAAGTGCACCGTTTTCCCCCGGCACTTTTATCATATCGCCGAAAGTGATTATGGTCTTTCCCTCTTTGCCAAGTTCAATAAGCCTGTCAATGTATCCCTCACCGGTTACGCAAACCGGACATCCCGGTCCCGACACAAGCCGCACGTTTTCCGGCAGTGTGTTACGTATGCCGCCACGCACGATGGTTGACGTGTGCGTACCGCAGACCTCCATTATTTTAATCGTTGAATTCATCATAAAGTTCACCGTAAAGGCGGGTAATATTTTCCGCCTCAACCTCGTCTATAACCTGAATTGCACAACCTGCGTGGATCAGTACACGGTCGTCGACTTTTGCATCAACGAGGCCTAGTTCAATATTCATTTTATTGCCCATACAGTCAACTCGTGCAACCGTGCCGTTTATTTCAATCACACGTCCAACAACCGCAATACACATTACTTTCGCTCCTTAAAATATAATTGTCCCAAGGCAATACTGCCATCGCCCAATGGGTATTTTTTATTATGATATACGTTAAAACCCGCACGCTTTAATCCCTCTTTTGCGAGAGAGAGTAAGAGCCTATTTTGAAAAACTCCGCCGGAGAGGCACACGTTATTCTCACTCGTCTTCTCACGCACAAAAACCGCACCGTCAACAATTGCATTTGCAAGGGAAATATGGAAAGCCCGTGCAAAGGATTTCTTTTCCTCATTTTTAATTACTCTTTCAAAAAACGGTGTGGGATCTATTTCAAATTCATCCTCTAAAATTTCAAGAGGAAGGCGAATATCCGCCGCATCGCAATCACTCTCCGCTACACGACAAAGTGCCTCGCCACATCTGCCCTCATAGGTATTTTCCTCGCATATCCCAAGCATTGCGGCAACTCCATCAAAAAGCCGTCCCGCACTTGTGGTTCGCACCGTGTTTATTTTATTATGCAATGCGGCACGGATTATGTCAAATCTTGAATCCGAAAGAACGTTTCCATAGGGTAAAAGCAGCGAGATTGCACATTTCTTTGCGTCCTTTGCAAAGTCGTCACCGCCTAACATTTCCCATTCTTTAAGGTGTCCTATCCGTTTAAAACCGTATCTGTCTGCATAAATAAATTCACTGCCCCAGATTGCACCATCGGTTCCGTATCCGGTGCCGTCAAAGGAAATCCCTATTGCACTATCCAACGAAAATTCTGCCATAACCGCAAGAGTATGTGCAAAATGATGCTGAATTTTTACTGTGGGAAGTCCCATCTCCTCTGCGATTTTACTTGAGTGAAAACCGGGATGCAAATCGCACACCACACGTTTCGGACGAACTTCGAAAAGGTCGCCCATTCGCTTGATTTCACTCTCATAACGCTTAGCATTTCCCGAATTTTCAAGGTCACCTAAATATTGGGACAAATACAGATTACCACCTTTTGAGAAGCCGAAACTCGCTTTCAAATCACTTCCTGCGGCGAAAATTCCATCTTCTGCATCCGCACGAATCGTGAGAGGCACGTAACCTCTTGCCCGACGGAAAATCACAGGTTCATCATCTACTATCGCAATCACCGAATCGTCAAGCGGTGTTACAATTTCTCTGTTGTGGTGCAAAACCCCGTCACACGGGATTTTCTTCGCGTCCTCATCCTCGATTATTATTGGATTATCACTTAAATTGGCACTTGTTAAAACGATTGCCTCAATTTTTTGAAGTATAAGATGTTGATATCCTGTATAGGGCAAAAACACGCCCAGACGGTCACTTTCTTGTGCAACAAACGGGGAAATACAACTTTTTTTAGGCTTTAACAGCACGATGGGCCGAGCGTTTGACTTAAGTGTTTTTTCCTCCGCATCCGTTATGTGACAATACTTGCGGATGGTTTCCATATCACGCATCATTACCGCAAAAGGTTTCTTGTCACGCCTCTTTATTTCACGAAGCCTGCTTATTGCAGCATCATTTGACGGATCTGCGGCAAGGTGGTATCCCCCAACGCCTTTTATTGCAATTACCTTACCGGACGTTATTTCCTCTATCGCTTTTTCTATTGCGGTGACACCGGTTAAATTATTAAAATAAATCTCCGGTCCGCACTCATTGCAACATTGTGTCTGGGCGAAATGGCGGCGGTTGGAAATGTCGCCATACTCTTTCTTGCAGTCATCGCACAATGGAAATTCCGCCATAGTTGTACGCTCACGGTCGTAGGGGATTTTTTCCGTAATACTGTATCGTGCACCACATTTTGCACAACTTATAAACGGATGTAAATACCTGCGCGACGATGTGTCAAAAAGTTCTGTCTCACACTCGTCACACAACGGCAAATCAGGAGTTAAAAGGGGCGGGAGTGCATCTCCGTCAGTGCTTTCGACTATCTTAAAATCCTCAAACGATTCACCGCTCGGTGTAAATTCTTCATATGAAATTATGCCTGAAAATGCAAAAAGGTCATGCAAAAAAGAGCGTAGATGTCCCCCTTCGGCGAGAAGTTCCACATATCCGCCGCAATTTTTTACATAACCGCATATTCCGTATTTTTCAGCCGTTCGTGCAACATACGGGCGGAAGCCCACACCTTGCACGATTCCGAAGATTCTATATCCTGCACGCATTGTTTTCAATCCACTCCACAACTTTGTCAAAGCCATCGCCATCTTTTGCGGAAACGGAAATCACCGTGGCATTTTTATTCTGCATAAGCACACCCTTTAAGAAGAAATCGTAATCGAAATCAAGGTACGGTGTCAGGTCACATTTATTGAGTATTATAAGGTTTGCCTTCTCAAAAGCAAGAGGATATTTATAGGGTTTATCGCTTCCGTCGGTTGTTGAAACGATAAGCATCTTCGCGTGTTCCCCGATGTTAAACTCCGCAGGGCACACAAGATTTCCTATGTTCTCAATAAAAAGAACTCCGTTTTTTATATGTGAAATGCCGGTCAGGGCATTTTGAATTGAGGGTGCATCAAGGTGGCAGGCACCGTGAGTGTTTATCTGTACGGTTTTGATGCCTAATTTATTAAGAGTTTCCGTGTCGATATCCGACTCAATATCGCCTTCAATTACAAAAGGTGTAAAGTTTGCCTTTTCTGCGATTCTTTTCATAACCGAGGTTTTGCCCACGCCGGGGGCACCAAGGACATTTATGCAAAAGACCTTGTTTTCGGTAAGAGTTTTGTTTACTTGTGCCGCAATTCTGTCATTTTCCTCGAAAATGTTCTCTACAACTTCAATTTCCTTTGTCATCCTCGTCTACCTCGATACTTTTAACGTAAAATTCACGGCCAATATCAGAGGGTTCGCCCTCACCGCCGCAAAAAGGGCACTCAAAGGAAAAGAGTGCTCTTTTAAAATATTCGCCACATTTTGCACATTTTAATTTCGGCTCGACACGCTCGATTGAAATCTCCCCGCCCTCGCAGAGCGTACCTTTTGAAATCTCGTTAAAGTACATCTCCACCGTGTCGGGAACGTAACCGCACATGTCACCTGCGACTATATTAATTTTTCTTACCCTTGAGTAACCGTTTTTTACTGCGTATTCCTCTGCGATTTTAATTATCCTCTGTGTTATCGGGTACTCGTGCATAGGTTTCACAACCCTTCTCTGTCATAACGGGAGTGTACTCCGGACCCATGGAAAGGCACTTTTTCGGACAAGCGTCAACACAATTTGAGCACTGTACGCATCCTGCACGGACAATACTCCAAGTCTTTGCATTTCTGTCCACTTTTATTGCATCTGCCGGACATTTACGGGCACAAAGGGAGCAATAAATACAGTCGGTCTCGTCAAAAATTACGTGACCTCTTGCGTTTTCAAAAAATTCTTTCTTTACTTTGGGGTAATTTTTTGTTGCGGGTTTTGAAAATAAATTTCGAACCGCGGTCTTTGTGAATTCTGCAAATCCCATTACAATATCCCCCTTATCTTTCGGTACAACTGATGCACGGATCAATGGTAAGCACTAACATTGGAACGTCTGCAAGGTCGCAACCTGGAAGTGTTGCAAGGAGTGCACCCAAATTTGCAAAAGTGGGTGTGCGGACACGGAAACGCTCCAAAAACTTTGTACCGTTGCCACGTACATAGTAGCTTGCCTCGCCTCGCGGCTGCTCAACACGGGAGAAAAACTCACCGTTGGGGTTACCCGTAACTTTAACGGAAATTTCTCCCTCAGGCATAGTACTTGCCGCCGCCTTAATAATCTCCACAGATTGGTAAAGTTCACGGAGGCGTACAAGACAACGTGCATAGCAGTCACCTGCAGTTTCAATTATCGGCTCGACCTGCGGGATTTTATCATATGCTGCGTAGCCTAACTTTCGCATATCGAGTTTAATACCTGAGCCACGTGCAACAGGACCTACCGCACCAAGTTCAAGGATTTTTTCCTTTGAAAGGACACCTACGCCGCAAAGACGGCTCTTAACCGTGTTATTATCGAAGAATACACGCTCAAAATCCTTTAGGTCCGCCACGATTGTATCAAGTACGGTAATTATTCTCTTCATATCATCACTTGATATATCACGGCGAACGCCGCCAACCTTACAAACCGAGAAAATAACACGGCCGCCGGTGGTCATTTCAAAAATATCAAGGACTCTTTCACGAAGACGCCAACACTGCATAAAAAGGCTCTCAAAGCCGAACGCATCCGCAAGGAGTCCAAGCCATAAAAGATGACTGTGCATTCGGGAAAGTTCCGCCCAGATAGTGCGTAAAAATTCCGCTCTCGGCGGGATTTCAACGTTCATAATCGCCTCTACCGCCTGACAGTAGCCTGAGCCGTGTTGGAAACTGCAGATACCGCAAATGCGTTCTGCAACGTATACGTATTCCGTATATTCACGCTTTTCAACGAGTTTCTCAAGACCTCTGTGGACAAAGCCGATTGAGGGGATCGCCTCAACAACACGCTCGTCCTCTAAAACCAGGTCTAAGTGAATAGGTTCGGGAAGCACCGGATGCTGCGGACCAAAGGGCACTATACTTCTTCTTGACATATCTTTAGCCCTCCTTTAGCGGGAAGAAAGGATTTTTAACCGCAGTGCGGTAGAAACTTCCTTCATAATCTGTTGTCATATGCAGGATTTTTATGCCATATAAATCATGCATCTCATTCTCATACAAAAATGCGGGGGGAAAAACTCGACTAATACTCATAATTTCATCGTTCTGTCCGATCTCGCACTTTAAATTAACAAACTCATAATCACGGCCAAAAGAGTAATCAAGCAAAACATTCTCACCAACACGGGTTGCACATATCTGGACAAGACGATACTTTTCGTCGTGAAGGCGGTTTGCATTTTCAAGAAGGTCGTTTTTTGAAATTACAATATTGTTGTTATCCATTGTTTTTAACCGCCTTTCTTGTTCTCTTTTTCTCACGCTCGTGGTCTAATTTCTGCTGAAGAATCTCGCAGGCTTTTGCAACGCCGTCAATAATTGCCTCAGGACGTGCCGCACAACCGGGTACGTACACGTCTACCGGAAGCACGGTATCAACGCCGCCCTTAACGTTATAACATTCCTTGAACACGCCGCCGGAGAGGGCACAGATACCAATGGCAACAACAACCTTCGGGTTTGCCATCTGGTTATAAATCTGCCATAAAACCGGTGCACTCTGCTCATTTACAGAACCGGTGACAAGGAGAATATCTGCGTGCTTGGGGTTACCTGTATTTACAACGCCAAGACGCTCAACATCATATAAAGGGGTAAGGCATGCGAGAGTTTCGATATCGCAGCCGTTACAACTTGTTCCGTCGTAGTGAATAATCCACGGTGACTTTTTAATAAAACTCATCTTAAGACACCTTCTTACATAAAGATAGAAATAACCAAAAGGTTTAAAAATGCAATCGTTGCGGTTAAGAACCATGAGGTTTTGAACATTCCCTGCCATTTTACACGGGCACTTGAGTTATCAATAAGAATTTCCATAAGGAAAATAATGACGAATGCTACCGCAAAAATCGGCAGACTCCAAACAGAGTCAAATCCGAAGAAGAGATACACAAAGCCCCAGATAAGGATGGTTTCATACCAATGGGTGATTTCGATAATACCCAGAGAAGGACCTGAAATCTCGGTGGTTACACCTTTTACAATTTCCTGATGTGCATGGTGGGAAGTGCTGATATCAAAGGGAGACTTGCGGAGTTTTATTGTAAGGATATAAAGGAAAACCGCAAAAACGCCCGGTAGATATATAACGTTTGGTAAATTGCCGCCAACAATTTCTGCAACGCTAAATGAATCCTTAACCATATAAAAGCCCACTGCAGAAAGCATAACCGCCGGCTCGTATGACATAATCTGCGCAAGTTCACGGGATGCACCCATTGAAGAGAAGGGTGAGTTAACCGTATAGGCACAGAGTACAAGGAAAATTCCAGAAAGAGTCAATGCAAAGGTTACCAAAAGCACGTCCTGACCGGAAAAGAAAAGAAATCCGGTAAACACGTTAAAGAACAGATAGAAGAAAATAAAAACGTTCTGTGAAGCGTTTACAACCGCATTCTGCTTGGTAAAAAGTTTTGCCACGTCGTAAAACGGCTGCAAAATGGGTGGTCCCTGTCTGCCCTGCATACGTGCGGTGATTTTACGGTCAATACCCGCAAGAAGACCACCTGCAAAGGGTGCAACAATAAGATAAATTATACCTGTCAAAATATTCATATCGCAATACCTCCTATGAGAATTGCAAGACACGCAAAGAGGCCGAGTGCACTCGCCATAGTGCAGTAGAAGGTTATCTTACGCTCGTCTATAATGTCCGGCATATACCAGTTACTTAAATACATTCTCTTTTTATTGCCCTGAGCATCGACAAAGTGACGTCCGTCACCTGCATTTACACCGCCCATATAAGCGGAGGTGATTCTGTCGTCCTTTGCGGAAATGAAATGAAGAACCAACGGAAGGATAACAATCATACCCATCATGATCATCATAATAATCTGATTTCCGCTTTCGATAACGACAAGTTCTTTAAGGCCCAATACCCCGGTAAGGTACGGAACAATCATATGCTTTGAAACCGTGGGGAACATAAGACACACAAGCATTGTGAGAACACCTAACGTCCAGAATGTTGCTCCAACGTCACGATGTAATTTATGTTTGATTTTTTCACTCTTGGGGAGTACAACGATAATGTTTCCAAGCCATTTTGTCCAATAGAAAAGCGTAGCCGCACTGCCGAATACCAAAACCACTACAACAAGTATATTCTCAGCGTCAACAAATGCCTTTAAGGTTGCCCATTTGGAGATAAGCATACCAAATGGTGCAAGGAACATTCCCGCAATACCTATTACCATAAACAGGGAAAGAAGCGGAAGTTTCACTATAAGGCCGTGCATATCCTCGATGTCACGGCTTCCCGTCTGATGCTCAATACTTCCCACGCAAAGGAAGAGAAGAGATTTAGCGATAGCGTGGAAAATGAGAAGGAAGATCGCCGCCCAAAGTGCTTCATATCCACCCATACCGCTGCAGGCAACGATAAGGCCTAAGTTTGCAATAGTAGAATTTGCAAGGGTTTTCTTTGCATCGGTCTGTGCAATCGCAAGAATTGATGCAAAAAGGAACGTAAGGGCACCGATTAAAATTACAAGTATGCCCACCATAGTACCGGAGAGAAGGGGTGAAATCTTAATAAGTAAAAACACGCCCGCTTTAACCATTGTTGAAGAATGGAGAAGGGCTGACGTAGGTGTGGGTGCAACCATTGCACCTAAAAGCCACTTGGAGAACGGGAACTGTGCCGCTTTTGAAATACCCGCAACAGCAAGAAGCAAAAGTGCGAGAAGAACCCAGATATTACCGTTATCCGCTTTTTCCAAAAGGCACATCATGTCGCCGATATGGAACTTCATGCCCAGAATAATTATTGCACCTACAAAAGCCGCACCGCCGATAAGATTTAAATTAAGTGCGGTAAACGCGTTGCATATTGCCTCTTTCGTGCCGGTATATTTAATGAATATAAAGGACGCAAGAGTTGTTATCTCCCAGAAAACGAGCATCCAGGAAAGTTCGTTTGAGAAAATAATTCCGAACATTGCGGAAATTACAACAAATAAAAGGGCAAGGAATGAACCGGACTTATCCTTATATTCCTTGTGATGCTTGTGGAATTCCTCCATGTAGGAAATTGCGTACAAGCAGATAAGACTTCCCACAATGCCGATGATAAGTGCCATAATTACGCTTAGCTTATCAACCTCGATTGCATAG
>JAFYQP010000029.1 GCA_017559855.1 Clostridia bacterium
ATGACCACTTCGATACGTCTCCGTATATATCAAACGACGCATATAATTATAAAGCAAAAACATATGATTTGCAATACTTAATTTAAACTTGATTTTAATACGAAAATATGCTATGTTTTGAACTGAGGTGAAAATTATGAAATTAGAATATGGCCGTCCTGCAAATTTTGCAGAACGTCTTGAAAAAGAAAAACGTGTATATGATTTATTGGACTCACTTGGAATTGAGTACGGAAGAGTAGACCATGAGGTTGCGATGACTATGGAGGAATGTGCAGAGATTGACAAGATTCTCGATGCCACCATTTGCAAGAATCTTCTTCTTACCAACAAGCAGAAAACCGCTTGCTACCTTCTTATGATGCCCGGTGAGAAGCCCTTTAAGACGAAATACTTAAGTGCACAGATAAATTCTGCCCGTCTTTCCTTCGCAAGTGCCGACATGATGGAGGAATATCTGGATATTACCCCCGGCTCACTCAGCGTGCTTGGACTTATGAATGATAAGGAGAATAAAGTAACTCTTCTTGTAGACGAGGATTTATTAAAAGGAGAGTTTATCGGATGCCATCCATGTATAAACACCTCTAGCCTGAAACTTGTAATGAGTGACCTTTTTGATAAAATAATCCCTGCAATGGGGCACAAAGCACAAATTGTATCCCTTCCGTGGGAAACCGAATAAAAGAAAGACTCTTCCTTTGGAAGAGTCTTTCTTTTATTTTACATACTGCTTATAAATGTCGTAGATAATTTCCTCATTTACCGTGAATACCGAACTTGTCAGATGTCGGGAAGCACATACACTCTTGGTATACTGCTGTGCTTTCTCACGGGTGAGAGTAATGCGGTTTGGCACGGCTATATCAATGAGTGAGCGGAAATCATTCATATTTGAAATGCCCATAAGTTTATAAATTTTCTTCTCCTTATCTTCGCGGGCGAGGGACATATATTCCAAGAAGTCTGCTATAAAATAGGAATTAGCGGTGCCGTGGGGAATGCCATCAAAATAAGTGAGAGGATAACCGGCCGCATGGACAAAACCTGTTCCTGTCTGTGCGATAACCATACCTGCAATGGTTGAGCCGTAAAGGAGGCTTTGTCGCAGATCGGTATCTAGTTTTCCACGGGTAAGGGAAATGAGACCACGGCCTACGATTTCGATTGCCTTTTCCGCAAGTGCATCGGATACCTCATCTGCTTTGAGACTGAAATATCCCTCGATTGCGTGGCATAGAGCATCAATTGCGGTTGCGATTGTGGATTCGAAGGGGAGCGTGTGGGTGTAAACCGGATCTAAAAATGCAATCTTCGGGAAAAGCAGGGGAGATGCAACGGATTTTTTGTTTTCAATGCTTCTCACCGTAAGAATGGAATACTGCGTTACCTCGCTTCCCGTACCGGCGGTTGTGCCAATTGCAATTACGGGAAGTGCCTTTGTAAATTCAACCTTGAAGATGTCCTCCGGCTCATAGTCGGGATACATTGCAAAAACAGCAACCGCTTTAGCGGCATCCAAAGGTGAGCCGCCGCCAATGCCGATAATAAAGTCTGCTTTTATTTCACGGGCAAGAGCACCTGCTTCGTAACAAGTTTCTACAAAGGGGTTTTGCTCAATTTTATCAAATATTTCAAATGAGATTTTTGCGTTATTCAAAAGAAGTCGCACATCGTCCAATGCACCGGAAATTCTTGCGGCAGAATGACTGCAAACGATTAGTGCAGATTTGCCGAAATCACGAAAATTTTGAAAATTCTTGACGCAGCCTTCGCCTGAAATTACCTTGGTTGGATTGTAATATGCAATATTATTCATAAAGACACCTCATTTCTACATTTATTTTAACATATAAATACGAAAAATGGTAGTCTATTTTTTCACTGTAAGCAAAAGGGAGGCGAGTTCCTCGGCGAACGGGCGTATTGCGATGAGTGCCTCGTCCAGCGTATTGGCACTTGAACCCACCTCTACAAGAAGGGAGCCTGTGGTGACGTGCATATTGAAACGCTCACGCCGCAAATTTATCGGTCGCATAAGACCGGGATATTTATTGGCAATCTGACATTGTAACTTTACTCCTAATTTTAAATTTTCCTGCCAATCTGGATGGGGAAGTCCGCTTTCTCCCGTGCTGAGCACAAGCATAAGTTGGGCACAATCTTTCCCACCGACGTTTGCAAGTGTTTTATACTTTGTTCCGTCATCGGTACAGATCGAATCACGGTGTATATCGAGAATTACTTTAATACCCGGATTCTTCTTCATATGATTGCCTATTGCATCAAGTGTCCTCGTGTATGACCCGCTGTATGAAGGATTGTCATAAATATTTCGGTCATGGATAACGGAAATTCCCTTCTTTTTTAAAATCTTTTCAATCTCGTCACCCACGCGAACTACGTTATAACGTGTGTCGGTTGTACGGTCAACATCTTCAGTTGTGTAGGTGTTTTTGCCCGATGACGTATACGACTCGCTTCCGTGGGTATGCACAATCAGAACGTGAGCACCGCTTCCGGATAATTTAAATGGGAGTTCCGATTTTAAATACCAATTTAAGTCAATTTGTTTTGAAGAATCGTTTTTTAAATAAATTTTACCTAGATTTACATATCCCTTAGGTGATGTGGGATTTACGGATAAGGTTTTAATGGGAAAGGTCTTACCGTCTGCAAGTTGCAGTTGCCAGGGGGTATACTGAATTTCGGGCACCGACACCTCATTTTTTGCAAGTAGCGGACTTTGGGATGTTATGATGCGATAAGCAGAGGGAGAGTGTACGGTGTTTTTTAGTTCTGCATTTAAAACCGCCTTACCAAAATCTTTATTATTTGCTATGGTGGAAAGCCCGTTTTCAATATTTGCCAAAGATAAAAATTTGCATAAAAGGGTAATGGATAGTACCGCAATGGAAAAAGATATAACCGTTTTTCGCCTTACATAAAATAATTTACTTTTGAATTTCATAAATATTACACCGCCTTATATAATACCTATGAAATAAGGCGGTGAAAAATTCACCGCCTCGTATTATTTAGTTGTAAATAGTGTTCCAACACTCTGTCCTGCCACAATTTTGTAAAGAATTTCAGGATCTCTGCCGTTTGCAATTACCATGGGAATATTGGCCTTCAATGCAGTTTCTGCCGCCTGAAGTTTGGTAATCATACCGCCGGTGCCCCGTGAAGTACCCGCACCGCCTGCACATTCTTTAAGTTCATCGGTAACCTCGTGCACGACCGGGATAATTTTAGCGTTGGGATTTTTGTGCGGATCGGCATCGTAAAGACCGTCAATATCGGTAAGCAAAACAAGTAGATCTGCATCGCAAACGGTTGCAACTTCGGCTGAGAGTGAGTCGTTGTCGCCAAACAGAATTTCTTCAACACCGACAGAGTCGTTTTCATTGACAACGGGGATTGCCCCCACCTCAAGCAGTGCTTTGAAAGTATCAATGATTTTCTCGTGACGGCTTTCACGGTCAATATCATCACGGGTAATAAGAATTTGTCCCACAACCTGACCGTAGTCTAAGAAAAATTTATCGTAAATATGCATAAGTTCACATTGCCCCACAGCAGCTGCTGCCTGCTTGTGACTTAAGTCGTTAGGACGCGAGGTCATACCCAATTTGGACATGCCTACGCCGATAGCACCGGAGGTTACCAAGATAACGTCAATGCCTGAGTTTTTAATATCGGACAGAACACGCACCAAAAGTTCAATTCTGCGTAAATTCAGAAGTCCGGTCTGATGCGTAAGGGTAGAGGTGCCAACCTTGACAACTATTCTATGTAAAGCGTTAGGTGTTAACAAAATCATTCACCGTCTTTCGTAAAAGTACGTTTAATTCTATCATATAAAGAAATAAATTGCAATATGAGATGAGGTTAAACCATAGCTAAATCATTGACAAAGAATTAACGATTAAGATATAATAAAATTAGAAGATCCCCTCTTTTTTGTTTACTGGTGACAAATATTTGCGGGGAGGGGTACAATATACTTGTAAAAGATTATGATTGTTTTAAGAATATTAAGAAAACAGGAGGGTTTATTATGAAAAAGTTATTATCGTTGGTAATTTGTTTAGCACTTATAATCTCCCTCTTGCCCACTGTGTCCATTTCCGCCAAGGCGGAATTTCCCGACAGAGGATTCAGCGACACGTATTACGGCGAAGCTATGGACACAAGCGGTTTGGGCCATGGGGCGGCTTCACCCGGACCGGAGCCTACAGATTCTCTTACGTGGAAATTTGAATCCGGAACTCTTACCATAAGCGGCGAGGGTAAAATGGCAAGGTATCCTTGGAAAGACTATAAAGGTCAGATAACAAAGGTGGTTATCGAAGAGGGTGTAACGAGTATTTGCTCTGATGCCTTTAAAGACTGCACCGCTCTCTGCGAAATAGTCATTCCTGATACGGTAACGTCTATCGGCGGTTATGCTTTCTATAACTGTAATATGTTATGGGATATAACCATACCCCAAAGCGTTACCGCAATACATGCGTTTGCTTTTGGCGGAAAAACTGCAATTTCCCGTGTAAATATTGAAAGTATTGCGGCGTGGTGTAATATCGATTTTGACGGTACACCTATTGCAAATCCGCTTAATAAGGGCGGCGCACTTTATTTGGATGGTAAGCAAATTACAAACCTTGTGATTCCCGATGGAGTAAAGAAGATAGGCTATTATGCTTTCTATAACTACAAATCGCTTGAGAGTGTAACCATTCCGGCAAGTTTGGAATACGTTGGCGAGCGTGCATTTGAAAACTGTACTTCTATAAAAAAGGTATATATAGAGGACGTTGCGGCGTGGTGCGATATTTATTTTGGACGTTTCTGCGGCACGTCAAATCCCATGATGTACGGTGCGGATTTGTATCTCAATGATGAACTTCTTGAGAATTTGGTTATTCCCGACGGAGTTGAGAGGATTTATGGCTATGCCTTCATTGGTGCGGAATCCCTGAAGAGTGTAACCGTGCCGGAAAGTGTTCTGGGTATTGACCAATATGCATTTGCAGAATGTACTCAGTTAAATACAATAAAACTCCCCGACACTTTGGAGTATATGGGTGCATATGCGTTTTACAATACCAAATATTATAATGTCAGTGCCAATTGGAAAGACGGTATTCTCTACATAGGAAATTACCTTATCAATGCGAGGAAAAACGTAACGAAGGTAGTTGTAAAAGAGGGAACGGAAATAATAGCAGACGGTGCATTTGCAGGCAGTACCGTCAATGATTTAAGTTTGCCCGAAGGGCTTGTAACCATCGGCAGATGGGCGTTTGAAGATTGTATAAGCCTTGCTTCCGTGACTATTCCCGAATCGGTTAAGTATATAGAAGGCTCTGCATTTATATATTGTAGCGGATTAACTGAAGTTACCTTTTTGTCTAAGGACGTAGAGATTGGTTCTATCAGTGTTTTTATGTCGTGTAACGATAACCTTATAATATACTGCTACCGTGACAGTACAGCACATAAGTTTGCCAAAACGGAAAATTTAAATTTTAAAATTATCGGTGATAAACCTATAAATGGTGACGGCTGGACAATTTCTACAGAAGGTCACCTTATGATTAACTACAACGGAGATATGACCGATGCACCCTGGCTTGAATACAAAGACAGAATTGAATCGGTCGAGATATATAGCGGATTAACGAGTATATGTGAAGGTGCTTTTAAGGATTGCACAAACCTTTCCAAAGTTTCTATTTCAGGTACGGTAAAGAGTATAGGCAAGGACGCTTTTAAAGGTACTGCGTTTTACAACAAGGCATCTTCGTGGCAAAACGGTGCTTTGTATCTCGGTAAAATCCTGCTTGATGTGAAGAGCAGTACAGAAATAACGGTTAAAGAGGGCACAACGCTTATCGCAGACGGGCTCTTTAAAAACCGTACAAATCTTGAAAAAATCACGCTGCCGGCTACCGTAAAGGTGACAGACGGTATGTTTGAAGGTTGTATTGCCTTAAAACAGGTGGTTTTAGAAAATGGAATGACCGAAATCGGCAAGGAAGCCTTTAAAGGTTGCGTAAGCCTTGAAGAGTTAAATATCCCCAGAACGGTAACCAAGATCGGTGAGTTTGCATTCATGGAATGTCCCGTATCTATCGTGGTGGAGGATTGGAATGAGAACTACTCATCCCTTGACGGAATACTGTACAATAAGGATAAAACCAATCTAATCTACGCCGGTTGTGTTGAAAGTGCAGAATATGCGGTGGCGAACGGAGTAAGAAATATTGAGCCGTATGCTTTTTATAAAAATGCCCACATTCAGACCGTTGTAATCCCATCGAGCGTTATAACAATAGGCGAGGGTGCATTCGCATCCTGTTTATACCTTTCAAAGATTACCATTCCGTATGTTACAAGTAAAATTGGTGAAAATGCGTTCTCAAACTGCGATGAAAATCTTGTTATCATATGCTATGAGGATTCCTCAGCCCACAAGTACGCTGAAGAAAATAATATTGACTACACTCTTGACGGCACTTCTGTTCTTGCAAAGGGCAAATGTGGCGACAATTTAGAATGGTCCCTTTATGAAGACGGTTGTTTCTTCATAAGCGGTAACGGCACAATGCTTGGCGGTATCCCGTGGAGTGATTACAAGGACAAAATTAAAAAGATAGCAATCGGAGAAGGTATTACAACAATTGACAATAACGCCTTTGAAGCGTGTACGTCTCTTACGGACGTTTCCATTGCACAAAGTGTGACCGATATTTACAGTAGTGCATTTTCGGGATGTACCGCACTTCAGACAATCGTAATTCCGGAAGGCGTTAAGGCGATTGATGCGATGGCATTCTATGGATGTACATCACTTACAAATATCTCGATTCCGAAGAGCGTGGCTAAACTCGGTACGTCTTCATTCCGTAATTGCACGTCTCTTTCGGATATAAAAATTCCGGCGAAAGTGCTTGAGATTTTCCCGCATGCTATTGAAAATACCGCGTATTATAATAATCAGAACAATTGGACAGACGGTGTTTTATACTGCGGAGCACATTTGATTGAGGTTAAAAACGGTGTTGCGACGTTTGATGTAAAACAAGGAACCGTAAATATAGCAAACAGTGCATCTTCGGGCAATTCTGCCCTGAAGAGAGTGGGCATTTATGAGTCGGTACAAAACATCGGAGCATCTGCCTTCGCAACCTGCACGTCCCTTACAGAGGTTGCTATAAACAGTAAATCATTAAGTATAGGAACACTTGCGTTTGCGGGTTGCACGAGTCTTGCCAATGTAATTTGCAGGTCAAATGAAGTTTCCGTTGGAGAAAACGCATTCCGCGATTGCCAAAAACTTGTGTTTGAATGTACTCCGGGTAGTGCCCTGCATCAGTTTGCAAAGGACAATAACCATAGATATAAATGTAGCGGCAGTACAAGTATTACCTCCTATTCAAGATGGTCTTTTGATTCAATAGATCAGGTTCTTTATCTTAGTGCAAAAAATGATGGCATAATTTATCCTGATACCAGATGGCAATATTTAAAAGATGACGTTAAGAAAATTGTTGCGGAAAACGGTGTAAAATACATACCGGCAAGTTTTGCAGGTTTTACCGCACTCGAAAGTATTGAACTTGCCGAAAGCGTAACTCGGATAAAGGCAGGGGCATTTAAGGATTGTACCGCTCTTAAGAGCGTAACTCTTCCTAATATCGGTTTGATATTCTTAGAGGAGAGCACTTTTGAAGGTTGTACTTCCCTTAAAGAAATAAATCTGCCTATTACGATCGGTACTGTGGAAAAAAGACTTTTTGCAGGTTGTACCGCTCTCGAAAGCGTTATCCTACCGAAATATGCTACATGTATAGAGCAGTCTGCCTTTGAGGGTTGTACCGCACTAGAGAATATAGCATTTCCAAACGAACTTAAGGTCATTGGTCCTTATGCATTTAAAGGTTGCTTATCTCTTGAACGTGCTATATTACCGGATAGTGTAACGTCAATCGGAGACCATGCCTTTGAAAACTGCTTATCGCTTAAGAGCATAAACTTACCTCAGGGAATGGCGTATATATATGCCGGAACGTTTAAAGGTTGTGCAAGTCTTAAAGAGATAGATATTCCAAGCGGTGTAAAGAGCATAGAAGCAAGTGCATTTGCGGAATGCACAAAACTTGAAAGCGTAACCATACCGGATGGTGTAACAAGCATTGGAGCATTTGCATTTAACAATTGCACGGCACTTAAGAAGGTAAATATACCGTCAACCGTAACTAATATTGGCAAAGATGCGTTTGGAAATACCGCACTTTATGATAGTGAGGAAAATTGGGAAGATGGCATTCTGTATTTTGGAACGTATCTTGCTGCTGCAAAACCTGACATAACCGTTGCAAATATTAAAGCGGGAACGGTGTTTATTGCCGAAAACGCATTTAAAGATTGCAAGGCATTGGAGAGTGTAACCATTCCAAGCAGTGTTACCTCCATAGGATACAGTGCCTTTGAGTCTTGTTCTGCCCTTAAAGAGATAGTTATGCCGAGCAGCGTGAAAAGCATTGGAGACCGTGCATTTAAAGATTGTGTAAATCTTGAAAAGGCAAGCATACAAGGAAGTATCGGCATAATAGGAGAGGAACTTTTCTCGGGTTGCACATCACTAAAGAGTGTTAATATCCCCAAAGGCGTAACTAAAATTAAAGAACGGGCGTTTTTCGGTTGTGCGGCATTGGAAGGCGTGATTTTCCCGAACAGTCTGAAAGTTATAGAAGGTCAGGCATTTTCCGGTTGTGCATCCCTTGTTGACGTGACGATTGTAAACAGTATTGACGAAATAGGGTTCAATGCATTTGAAAGATGTACGGGGCTTACTAAAGTAACGATACTTCACAAGCCATTTTTGCAAAAGAATATATTCGCAGGTTGCGAGAACTTAACCATATACTGCTATAATGGCAGTAGTGCAAAAGAATACGCGGCGGTATACGATATCCCCGTGGTTATAGCAACTCCGCAAAATGTACCGCCTGTCAGCGGTGGAGGCGGAGGAGATTCCAAGCCGAAACCGAAGGTAGGACTTGTAAATTTCAAAGTAGTAAATGAATATAAGTCAAACTTTACCGACGTAAAGGATACCGCGTGGTACTTTGGTGACGTAAAGGTGGCTTACGAGTTTGACCTTGTAAAAGGTGTGGCGGAAGATGAGTTTAATCCAACGGGTAATATAAGTATTGCCGAGGCGATAACTTTGGCGGCTCGTATCCACAGTATTTACAATACCGGCAAGGCAGAGTTTGTCCAAGGGGAGACTTGGTATCAGGTATACGTTGACTATGCCATAGAAAAGGGCATCATTATTGACGGTCAATTTACCGATTACAACGCACCTGCAACAAGAGCAGATTTTGCGGAGATCTTCGCAAAGGCGATACCTGAGAGTGATTACAACGGAATAAACAATATCGAAAAGGGTAAAATTCCCGATGTAAGTAGTGATATACCTTGCTCCGATGCGGTGTATATGCTCTACAATGCGGGCGTTGTGCAGGGTAGTGATGAAGCACATTCATTCAAGCCTGACACAAATATCCAAAGGTGTGAGGTTGCCGCAATCATCACTCGAATTATTGATAAAACAAAACGCATAACTTTTACAATTGAATAAGAAAAAGGCAGATGTCTTATCGACATCTGCCTTTTGAGTTTTAATTATCTTAGAAATTAACTTCTTCGTCGTAGAAGCAGCACTTTAAGAGTTTTTCCATTTCTGCCGGAGTAATCTTGCGGGGGTTACTGCCGGTACAAGCATCGCCAACTGCAAGTTCTGCAACGGTGGGGAGTTTGTCAAAGAATTCCTTCTCGTCAATGATGCCACCCTCGTAGTCCTTAATGCACATCGGGATATTGAGTTTTGCGTTCATATCGCGGAGATGTGCGATAAGAGCATCGGTAAGTTCCATATCGGTAGTACCTGCAAGGCCTAAGAAACGTGCGATTTCTGCATATCTCTTTGCAGCCTCTGCCTCTTTTGCATTGTACTTGATAACCTTCGGGAGATACATTGCGTTAGCACAACCGTGTACAATGTGACCGCCGGTGTATGCAGCACCTGTTTTGTGTGCCATGGAGTGAACGATGCCGAGGAGAGCGTTTGAGAATGCCATGCCTGCAAGACACTGTGCATTGTGCATGCGAGCACGAGCAGCCATATCGCCGTTGTAGGATGCAACTAAGTCCTCGCTAATCATCTTAATTGCGTGGAGTGCGAGAGGATCTGTGTAGTCGCAGTGGAGCGTGGAAACGTAAGCCTCAACTGCATGAGTCATAGCATCCATACCGGTAAAAGCGGTAAGTTTCGGAGGCATGGTCTCTGCGAGATCCGGATCAACGATTGCAACGTCCGGAGTGATGTTGAAGTCAGCAAGGGGATACTTAACGCCCTTTGCATAGTCAGTAATAACAGAGAATGCGGTTACCTCGGTAGCAGTACCGGAGGTAGAGGGGATAGCACAGAATTTAGCCTTGGTACGGAGAGTGGGGAAGTTGAAGGGGATGCAAAGATCCTCGAAAGTGGTCTCCGGATACTCATAGAATGCCCACATAGCCTTAGCAGCATCAATGGGGGAACCGCCACCGATGGAAACAATCCAATCAGGATTAAACTTTCTCATAGCCTCAGCACCACGCATAACGGTTTCAACAGAGGGATCCGGCTCAACACCTTCAAAAACCTCAACTGCCATACCAGCAGCCTTTAAGTTATCGCAAACCTTGTCAAGGAAGCCAAACTTCTTCATGGAGCCGCCACCAACAACAACGATAGCACGCTCGCCCTTTAAATCTTTGAGTGCGTCAATCGCACCTTTGCCGTGATATAAGTCACGGGGTAATGTAAATCTAGCCATTTTTTATATTCCTCCTGTATTACGCAACACGAAGTTGCTCATTATGGAAATATAATAGCATTGTTAAAAAATTAACAGAAGATACAAAAATGGTATATCGATATACAATTATCGATATACCACGGTGTTTTTTGCACGTTCAATTGTGTCTTTAAGAACCTGGACAAAGCGGAGATCTTCTTTGGTAAAGTGGTAACTTTTACGGGAAATAAGAAGATCTTTGCATCGGTTACCCGATGACTTGCAGGGCACTTGAACAAGATTGTAATAATCCAGAAATTGTTTAGGAACGGGGGATACCCACATAAAAGTATTGGGAACATTTGATAAAAGTTGGAATTGGCTTCCACGTTCATACACGTTTATAATTTTTTTCTCTTCCTGCTTTTTGGCAATTTTTCTTGCTTGTACGGTGGGGAGATCGGGGACGGTGATATCACCGTGTGCAATTTCAATGTAATCGGAAAGGTCGGCAGAGTCCAAAACGGACTTTGCCGCAAGGGGGTCATTTTTTGAAAAAATTGCCACGTGGTCGAACTCCAGAAGCAATTCATATCTCAAATCATGTTCCTCCAAGGCATTCAAAAAATATTGTTCATAGGGAATCTGATAACGGATGATGGCAAGGTTGTGAACGCTCTGTGCCACGTATCGTATGGAGTCTGCGGAATTTGTTTCTCTATAATTGATACTTATCTGCTCATTTTGGTCAAGGTTTTTTACAAACTCGCAAAAAGCGTGGGCAACGTAACTTGCACGAGGGACGGTTATGTCAAAACGCTGTCTTCTCTCGCCTTGCGAGGAATACATAGTTTCGATTTCTTCCATTTTTCGAAGTACTTCCCGTGCTTGTTCTAAAAAGACAAGACCTTTTTCAGTTGGAATAACACCTTTTGATGTGCGGTTAAAAACGGCGATTCCAAGGGAATCTTCCAAATCACGGATAGCCTTGCTTAAATGGGGTTGCCCCATATATAAATTTTCAGCCGCCTTCGAAATGGAGCCGGTTCTTGCAACTTCCACGGCATATTTCAGATGTAATAGGTTATTCATGAAAATCACCTCTGCACTATATTTTACACCACTTTTTCCTTGCAGTCAATTTACAAAACACTTGTAAAATAAATGCGATTAATGTATAATAGTGCAAGATATAATATAAAGGAGCGTAATGCGTGAAATGAAATTAGGTATAGTAGTGCATGCACCTTTTTTCTATATCTCTATGTATCCTTATAAAACTCTCTGAATGGCTATAAACAAAGGATTGTCACAAGAGCAAAATTCTATATATTCCCGTATAACACTATATATTTCATGAAAAATTGGTGTCGGAAATGGTGTCAGGGATAATATGATAAAAGAGTTTGACGCACAACTTAAAAATACCTGACATTATTAAAAGGACAATGGATAACTCCACTGTCCTTTTGTGTTTTATTTATTTGTTGTTTTCGATAAATCTCTGAAGAATAGCCGCAATTTCTGCTCTTGTAGCATTATCTTTCGGATTGATTGTTGTAGCTGTTTTTCCATTCATAAGACCGCTGCCAACCGCCCAATTCATAGCCGATACCGCGTATTCGGAAATCTCGCCGGCATCTGTAAAGTGGAGATTTTCTTCCAATGTTGCGGCATCTGCGCCCTTGTACTGTGCGTATCTGAAGATAATAGCAGCAATCTGCTCGCGGGAAATATTCTTATCGGGTGCAAACTCGGTTTCGCTCACGCCGTTTACAATACCGTTTTCCTTCGCCCAGATAACAGCGTTTGCATAGTAAGATCCGTTATCCACATCAGCAAAAGGAATGCCGCCGCTTACAGCAGGTTCGCCTTCGCTTCTGTAAAGGATTGTTACAAGCATTGCTCGCGTCAAGGTGTTGTTTGGTGCAAACTTGTCTGCTGCAACGCCGTTCATAAGCTTGTTTTTGACAACAAACTGAACATTTTTACAGAACCAATCGGTTTCGCTTACATCTTTAAATGAAAGTGTTATCTCAGGCTCAACGCCTTCGGTTTCTTCAACCTCAATCCACTTTGCATAAAGCGTAAAGTTCTTTGTTACCGCTAAACTAAAGTCGTAAGCGGTTGTAAGTTCTTTATCTGTGTACCAGCCGCCAAAGGTGAAGTCGTCCTTTACGGGAGCTGTCGGCTCTGAAAGCTTCGCGCTTTTTGTTACAGACACATCGGAAACCACCGAGCCGCCGTTTGTTTCAAACTTAATCGTGAA
>JAFYQP010000030.1 GCA_017559855.1 Clostridia bacterium
ACCGCCTGCATTTTCCCGCTTTTGATATTCTTCATATCGAGATATACCGGTGCTGCCTTAACACGGTTTGTGGTAAACACCGCCGCCGCATTACATTCACGCTCACAGTAAATGAGTGCTAAGTCAAGTCGCTCTTTATTTTTACGGATACCCGAATGAATACCGGATGCCGTAAATCCTAATGGGGCACAAACGCCGCCTGAAATCTCTTTCATAATTTTATCTCCTTAAAATGCCGGTGCAAGGATGGGAAGACCTCTGTCTTCGGGGAGTCCCAGGGCTAAATTCATATTCTGAATTGCCTGACCTGCGGCACCCTTTACCATATTATCAATAACCGACGAGATTATAAGTCTGCCTGTGTGCTTGTCCTCATGGAGTGAAATCTGACATTGATTTGTCATTCTCACGTTTCGAACGTTTGCGGCTGTGCCTAAAGGCATAACTGTAACGAATTTTTCGTTTTTATAAAAATCAACGTACGCATCGTGAATCTGAAGCAGTGTGTATTCCGGATTCATATCCGCATAAATTGTGGACTCAATTCCACGGTTTATCGGGAGAAGGTGGGGCACAAAGGTAACCGCAATATCCTCTCCTGCCATTTTGGAAAGTGTCTGCTCAATTTCCGGTGTGTGGCGGTGACTGCCTACCTTGTACGCCGCAAAGCCTTCGTTTAATTCTGTAAAATGGGTGGTTTGGGTAAGTCCTCGTCCTGCACCGGTTGCACCGGACTTTGAGTCGATAATAATTCCCTTTGTGGAACAAAACTTGTTCTTAAGGGCGGGGAAAAGACCAAGTGCGATTGACGTGGGATAGCAGCCGGGATTTGCGATAAGACGTGCACCACGGAGTTTGTCACGGTTTAATTCACAAAGGCCGTAAATCGCACTGTCCTGAAGTGCCTTGTCCTCAAAACTGCATCCATACCACTTTTTATAGGTTTCCTCATCCTCTAAACGAAAGTCTGCACCTAGGTCGATAAAAATCTTACCTTTTTCAATACACTCTTTTGCAAGTGTCTGTGAAAGGCCGTGAGGAAGTGCGGCAAACACAACGTCACACGCATCAACAACCTTATCCTGCGTGTCAAGCACATCGTCACAGATGCCGTAGAGCATGGGATAGATTTCGGAAATCTTTTTACCTTCAAAGGAAACAGAACTGAGTTTGCATAAGTTAACGTCGTCACGAGCAAGTAAAAGTCTTACAAGTTCAACGCCGCCGTAACCGGTAGCACCGACAATTCCTACGTTTATCATATTCTACTTCCTTTCCTCTACAAATTTTTTAAGTTCAGAGATCTGTCGAGACACCTCTTCCTCGGCAGGACCGCCGGGAACCTTACGTCCGTTTACGCAAGTTTTAAGGTCAAGTGCCTCATATACATCCTCCTCAAAAACGGGAGAGAGTGTATGATAATCATCCATTGTGAGTGTATCAAGGGTTTTCTTCTCCACGATGCAATAGGTAACGAGTTTTCCTACAATCATATACGCATCACGGAAGGGGAGCCCCTTTTTAACAAGATAGTCTGCCGCATCGGTAGCGTTGATGAATCCGCCCTTTGCCGCATTTTTCATATTGTCTTTCTTGATTGTCATGGTCTCAAACATGGGAGTAAAGACCTCAAGGCACTGTGCAACCGTATCGACCGCATCAAAAATTGCCTCCTTGTCCTCCTGCATATCTTTATTGTATGCAAGGGGTAAGCCTTTCATCATTGTAAGAAGTCCCATAAGTGAACCGTAAACTCGACCGGTCTTGCCTCTGACAAGTTCCGCAACGTCCGGATTCTTTTTCTGCGGCATAATGGATGAACCGGTTGAATAAGCATCGTCTAATTCGATATAGGAGAATTCCCAAGAGCACCAAAGGATTATTTCTTCGGAAAATCTTGAAAGGTGCATCATAATCATTGAAAGGCAGGATGCAAACTCAATTACAAAGTCACGGTCGGAAACGCCGTCAAGTGAGTTGTTTGTGATATTGGCAAAGCCCAATTTTTCCGCAACGAAATATCTGTCGATAGGATAAGTTGTTCCCGCAAGAGCACAACTGCCCAAAGGCATTGTGTCCATTCTCTTAAGACAGTCCTCAAGACGGGTAACGTCACGCTTTAACATCTCGCCGTATGCCATAAAATGATGACCTGCGGTTGAGGGTTGTGCACGTTGAAGGTGGGTATATCCGGGAAGTATTGCGTCTAAATTTTCCTCTGCCTTTTTGCCAAGGGCGGACATAAGTTTTAAAACGAGGTCTTTTATGCGGACAACTTCCTTCTTTAAGTTCATACGCAAGTCAAGTGCGACCTGATCATTACGGCTACGTGCGGTGTGGAGGCGTTTGCCGGTATCACCGATACGCTCTGTTAAGATACGCTCGATATTCATATGGATATCCTCGTTATCAAGGGAGAATTCCACCTTACCTGCCTCGATATCTGCAAGGATCTCACCAAGAGTTGCGACGATTTTGTCCGCTTCCTCCTGCATAATGATTCCCTGTTTGCCCAGCATCATAGCATGAGCCATACTGCCTTCAATGTCCTCACGGTACATTCTTGCGTCAAATTGGATTGATGAGTTAAAGTCGTTTACCAATCCGTCTATATCTTTTTGAAAGCGTCCTGACCAAAGTTTCATTTCCGCCATTCTCCTTATCTAAAGTAATATGGGGATTGCACAATGCAATCCCCATTGAGCATCAATATTATTTTTCTTCTCTCTTCTTATCAAGCATTGCACGAACCTTGATGGGAAGACCGAAGAGGTTGATAAATCCTGCACTGTCTGCCTGATCGTAAACCTCATCCTCGTCGAAGGTAGCAATCTCTTCGTCGTAGAGGGAGTATTCACTCCACATGCCTGCATTTACGATATTGCCCTTGTAGAGTTTTAACTTAACGTGACCGGTAACTCTCTCCTGAGTGCTGTCAACGAATGCGGAGAGTGCCTCACGGAGCGGAGTGTACCACTGACCGAAGTATACAAGTTCTGCAAAACGGATTGCAGCCTGTGCCTTATAGTGATGTGTGTCACGGTCGAGACAGAGGGTTTCTAAAAACTCATGTGCCTTGTAGAGGATGGTGCCGCCGGGAGTCTCATAAACACCACGGCTCTTCATGCCAACAAGACGGTTTTCAACAAGGTCAACAATACCGATACCGTTTGCACCGCCAACTTTATTGAGTTCATAAATAATGTCAAGAGCCTTCATCTTCTTGCCGTTAAGTGCAACCGGAACACCCTTCTCAAATGCAATGTCGATGTAAGTGGGGGTATCGGGAGCCTTTTCCGGAGTAACGCCAAGTTCAAGGATTTTGTCATAGTTCGGTTCGTTACCCGGATCTTCAAGGTCTAAACCTTCGTGGGATAAGTGCCAGAGGTTCATATCCTTGGAGTAGTTGGTTTCACGGGTGATGGTAAGCGGAATGTTGCGAGCCTCTGCGTATGCGATTTCTTCTTCACGGCTCTTTAAATCCCATTCACGCCAGGGAGCGATAATCTTAAGTTCAGGAGCGAAAGCCTTAATTGCAAGTTCAAAACGAACCTGGTCGTTACCCTTACCGGTACAACCGTGACAGATTGCGTCCGCACCCTCACGCTTTGCTATTTCAACGATTCTCTTTGCAATAATCGGACGGGCAAAAGAGGTTCCGAGCAAGTAACTTCCCTCATAAACGGCACCGGCCTTCATTGTGGGGATAACGTACTCGTCAACAAATTCTTCCCTTAAATCTTCGATGTAGCACTTACTTGCACCGGTCTTGATTGCCTTATCAATAAGTCCGTCAAGTTCCTTACCCTGACCAACGTCTGCGGCAACTGCAATAACTTCACAACCGTAGTTTTCTTTAAGCCACGGAATGATAATTGATGTATCAAGTCCACCTGAATATGCCAAAACGGCCTTTTTAATCTTGCTCATTTTATATCTCTCCTTAAGGATAATTTTTTCAGTATGTTAATTATAACAGACTTTGCATTTTTATGCAAGTGTTTTTTTGAATTTTTCTTGCTTTTTTGCATAATTCATCAGTATATCCATTCGTTTATGCATAAAATAGTATAATTATGCACATAGTGCACAATGTGATTTGTGTATCATTTGCGAAATACCACAAAATATGGGATTTCCGTCTGATTTCAAGGGGTAATTTTGGCATTACTTGTATTTATATTTTTATTTCTTGTATATTTTATTTAAAATTGCATAACCTCTAAAGAGGTGATTTTTATGAAAATTAAATGGAAAGAACTTATAATTTCCCTTCTTATTCCTCTGGGCGTGGGGGCCCTCAGTGCATTTCTCACTCGAAATTCAATGGACATATACTCAAATATAAATCAACCGCCACTCGCACCGCCGTCAATACTCTTTCCCATCGTGTGGACGATTCTCTTTGCACTTATGGGTGTTTCCTCGTATCTTGTTTCCACGGGCAATTCCAAAAACAAGCGTGAGGCACTCGCCCTTTACGGCGTGCAACTTGCCGTGAATTTCATCTGGCCGATTATTTTCTTTAATATGCAAGCCTACTTTGCGGCATTCATTTGGCTTTTATTCCTTTGGGTTCTTGTCATTCTTATGATTTGGCAGTTTCATAAGGCAAAACCCCTTGCCGCATATCTGCAGATTCCCTATATTATCTGGCTTACTTTTGCGGCATATTTAAATCTCGCCATTTATCTTTTAAATTAGAAAAAGCAGGGGTTATCCCCTGCTTTTAATTTCATCTTTTATCGCCGCAATTGCGACTTCAATTCCTCGTGTTACATCCGTTGTTACCGGATTTGAAAGTCCTGCCGCAGATCTCTCCACGTTCCAGATTGCTCCGATAACCGCACCTACACGGACACGCCTTGCAAGTCCTACAGAAAACAGCGTCGCACATTCCATCTCGGAGGTGAGGCAACCTGCACGTATATATGCGTCCCATCTCTCTTTGAGCATAGTTGACACCGGCATCGTTTCGGGATGAGTTTCACCATAGAAACTGTCCTTACTTTGTATAACACCTACATGCACACGGTCACCCTCTTTTCCGCTGCAAATCCTTTGTGCCGCATTATAAAGGGACTGTGTTAGTGTAAAATCTGCTACCGCCGGATAGTCCTCTGTTAGATATTCTCGGCTTGTGCCGTCACCTCGTATTGCGGCGGAGGGAATTATGATGTCACCGCCAACAACATCAAGACTCATACCGCCCGACGTGCCTATTCGGATAAAGTTTTTTCCGCCACATCGAATAAGTTCCTCAATTGCAATTGCGGCAGAAGGGCCACCGATACCCGTTGAGCATACACTTACCTTTACGCCCTCTAACGCACCTGTATACACCGTATATTCTCTGTTTTGCGAAATGAATTTTGCATCGTCTAAGTATTCAGCAATTTTAGGGACTCTGCCCGGATCTCCGGTAAGAATTACATATTCCCCCACCTCACCGGGTAAGGTTTTAATATGAAACTGCCTTTCATCGGTAAAAAGTGCTACTGACATAATATTTCCTCCATTATTGGGTTGTAAGTGTCTACGGCTCTGTCGAATCGAGTTCGGGTTCTTCTATCGTAACTTCCGCGACACCCCAGTTGCCGTATTCGTCAAGCATATACAGAGAATAGGTGCCGTATTCCGATATAGAGAACTTTGAATCCTCTACGGGAATATAGTCGCCACTTATCGATACTTCATCCCAGATCTTCTGTGCTTTGCCGTTGGGTGTATATGCACGATAAGCACCTGCAGCCTCGGGTTCATAATCGCTCTTGACCGCAAACATCTTCGTTACAGGTGCGTTGGGATTTGCGGTAGCGGTTGCCGTAACATGTGCAACATATTCACTAGATGTATCTTCTTCGTGTTCCACCTCAAATGTTGCAGACGCGGTTTTTATATTGTTGACGCTAAATCTCAATAAGGTAAGATCAAGGCGACTTTCGGAGGTGCCTTGTGCGTAAATGTAGTAAACGCCATTTTGGGTTGACTTAATCGCTCCTTCTTCAATAGGTAAAAGTGCAACTACTCCACCTTCATAAAAATGGAAAAAGTCTTTAATAACACATACAGTTTCTTTATCATTTACTTGACTTATTAAAGTTTCAACATCTTTTGATAAATCCAAATCAAGTTCAGAGGAATACTGTGCTTTTTTATCTACTGGACTGCTACTATCTTGAGTTGTCAAATAATTCTGCACAACAAAATAACCTCTTGGCGTATAAACGGTACTTGTTGGGATATCTACAGAAATTTCCAACGGACCGTTTGTTTCGGTATTTGCATCAAAAGAATATGTTATGTCGGGATCCCAGTTAAAGGAAGGGCTGTACTCACAATCTGACATCTCTACTTTTATGCCATCCTCAATAGTTGCCGTTGTGGTAAAAGACCTGTATGTGCAGTTACCGTTAACATCCATCGCACAAATATAATAGGTGCCGTTCTCAGAAACGCTGAAAGTATCACCGTCAACATTTTGACGACCATTTACATGAATTTTATAATTCATTTCTGCGGGCCGGTCGCTTTTACTTATAAGTCCTGTGCTTTTAACGTAATCAATTCGTGCAATACCGGCACCATCGGTAGCTGTAACTTTAAATGTGCATGGATAGGTAGATGAACCTTCTTCATTGACAACTTC
>JAFYQP010000031.1 GCA_017559855.1 Clostridia bacterium
GACAACACCGAGTGTGGCGACAACACCGAGGGTGTAGACAACGCCGAGGGTGGAGATAGCACCGATGGTGGAGACAACGCCGAAGGTGGAGACAGCACCGAGGGTGGAGACAGCACCGAGGGTGGAGACAGCACCGAGGGTGGCGATAGCACCGAGGGTGGAGACAGCACCGAAGGTGGAGACAACACCGAGGGTGGAGATAGCACCGAGGGTAATGCTCCGGTTGAGACACCTTCCGATACACCTGTCGTTGACACTCCCACGGAAACTCCTGCGGAAACACCCGACACACCGGTTGTTGAAACCCCTGCAGAGACTCCGTCCCCTGCACCGGTTGAAACTCCGTCTCCCGCTCCTGCGGAAACACCTGCAAGTAGCGGAAGTTCATCGGGAGAAAGTGGCAGTGATAGTGGTAGTGACGCATCCCCCGCTGCACTCTTTAACTTCACAACGCTTCTTGCACCGATTAAGAGATTCTTAATGCTTCTCTTTGGTTCAGGAACAACAATTCTATAATCAAAAAAAGGGTATATCTTTGGATATACCCTTTTTAAACAGATGGACACCGCCTCGCTCTCCAAAGGCTTCCCCTTGAGATGAAGGCTAAAATTAGCCACTCCCCTGTTAAAACACACTAAAATCGGAGAAATTTATATGAAAAAAACCATTCGCACAATAATCTTTATAATCTGTCTTGTGGTGCTTATTTTCTCTTCTTACAAGATGATAGACTACTATATGGAAGAGCATGAAAGCACCTCGCTTATTGATGACACGAAATTTGAATACACAAGCCCCACCGACGCAGGGCTTATAAACATAAACTTCCCCGCCCTATGTGCGCAGTATCCCGACGTTGCGGCGTGGCTTTACCAACCGGGTACAAATATCAACTACCCCGTGGTGCAAAGTGCAGATAACGACCATTACCTCCGCCGTTTGCTTGACGGCTCACACAATATGAACGGCACTCTTTTCGTAGACTACCGCTGTGCCCGTGATTTTTCCGACTCGTTAACGGTCATCTACGGCCACAATATGAAAAACGGTGAAATGTTTGCAACTTTCCCAAATTACGCAACTCAGGAATATTTCGACGCACATCCCTATATGATGCTCTACACACCCGATGGGGATTATAAAATCAGTCTTTTTGCAGGGTATCTCACCGACGATACCGATATGGTTTATGCCCTTTTCAACGACGGTGGCCCCAATAGTGAGGAAATTTTCCAATACGCTCAAGGTATGAGTATCTTTAAATCGGACATAACAGAGTATAGCGGGGAAAATTTGGTTATCCTTTCCACCTGCTCATATGAAAAGAGCAATTCCCGCTTCGTTTTAGTTGGAATTCTTGAACCGCAATGAATTAACCGCATCTTTTAAAACCGGGAACGCCTGTCAATAATATTGACGAAAACCCATTTTTTCTTTATAATTTACTTAATGCCCACTTAAAGGAGAAAACTAAAAATGATTAAAAACAATATTTTCTATATAGGCGTTAATGACCATGAGATTGACCTTTTTGAAGGTCAATACGACGTGCCTCATGGTATGGCATACAACTCCTACGTTATCCTGGATGAAAAAATCGCGGTCATGGACACGGTTGATGCCCGCTTTGCAGACCTTTGGCTTTCAAATCTTGAAAACGCCCTTTCCGGCAAAGCACCCGATTTTCTTATCGTTCAGCATATGGAGCCCGACCATTCGGGAAGCATTGCCCACTTTATTGAAAAATACCCGAACGCAAAAATCGTGGCATCAAGTAAAGCATTTACAATGATGAAACAGTTTTTTGCAATTGACCTCGGAGATGCGGCAATCACCGTTGCAGAGGGAGATTCCCTCTCACTTGGTGAGCATACCCTTAATTTCATAACCGCACCCATGGTCCATTGGCCGGAGGTTATTATGACCTACGATTCATTCGCAAAAGTGCTCTTCTCCGCAGATGCATTCGGCAAATTCGGTGCCCTTGACGCAGACGAGGCTTGGGCGTGTGAAGCACGACGTTATTATTTCGGCATTGTGGGAAAATACGGTGCACAGGCTCAGGCGGTACTTAAAAAGGCGGCAGGTCTTGATATTGAGACAATCTGCCCCCTCCACGGCCCGATTTTAAAGGAAGATTTAGGCTACTACCTTAATTTATACAACATTTGGACAACCTACGGTGTTGAGTCCGAGGGCGTTGCAATCGCCTACGCTTCCATCTACGGCAACACCAAAAAGGCAGCAGAAATGCTAAAAGACGAACTCCTCGCTCTCGGTTGCCCCAAGGTTGCTATGATGGATTTGGCAAGGGATGACTGGGCAGAATGTGTTGAAGATGCTTTCCGCTACGGAAAGTTAGTTTTGGCAAGTATCACCTACAATAACGGCGTGCTGCACTTTATGTCCACCTTTATAAATAATTTGGTTGAGCGTGGATATAAAAATCGCACAATCGGTTTTATCGAAAACGGCTCCTGGGCACCAAATGCAGCAAAGGTAATGCGTGGTATGCTTGAGGGTTGTAAGGATATTACCTTTACCGAGGCAAATGTAAAAATCCTCTCCGCTGTAAATGATGAAAATATCGAACAGATTAAAGCACTTGCAAAAGAACTTATATAATAAAAAGCACCGCGAATTTCAGGCGGTTGGTCATAGGGATAAAACGCTTAAAAGAGGCATTTTTAGTCCATAACTGCACAAAAAATCTTGATATCCGCCAGGATAATCTGCGATTTTATTGCTTGTTCTGAAGCAAAGCTTAATTGTAATCCGAGAAGTCGCATTTGTAAAATGAAATGCGACTTTTGTAATTGAAACGCAAGTTTGTAATCTAAAATGCACGATTTGTAAACGAAACGCAAGTTTGTAATCCGAAATACTCAATTTGTAAGCGAAATGCAATACCTATTTTCTCAAAAAACAGATATTTTTGCATACCAACAAGAGATAGTTGCTTTGGCAAAATTTTTGTAAGCCAAAATGCTACCCCTGAAGTCCACCTAATATTGAGTGTATCCACCGTATCATTTTAATTATCTTTTAAGTGTTGCAAGCAAAATTAGATTCTAAAAGACAAACGGAAACGAGGTTGAATAATTCAACTTCGTTTCCGCTTTGATTATATAACATAGTTTTTGTGAGAAAGAGAAGCCCCGTTTGACCAAAAATCAAACGGGGCTTGAGTATTATTTAGCTTTTAATTAGTGCAAAACATTTTTTATCAGTTAACGTAATTTCTGTTATAATCATCAACATCGGTAGCCTTAAAGTCCTTGATAGCTTTGAAATCTCTTTTTGGAACATAGGCTCTTGAACCGAGGTATGGATCAAATGTAGCAAGATAAGCTTCTGACTTATTAGGATTTTCCGAAGCTTTTTGACTGCCGGATATTGGTGTATCAACCCAGATACGTGTGGAATTGTAGTACTTGGTCTGAGTCGGTGCATACTGGGTGGGTGCATAGTGAAAACGTTCGTTGGTGTGATCTCCCAAATGTGTTTCCGTAGAGAGCGGTACCTGATACCAGCCTATTTCGTCGGCATTTACAGAGCGATTTGCAACCGCTACCGCCTGTTCAATAGTGCATTTACCATCAGGATTAATAGCTGTATCACTCACACCTTTAACAAGTCCAAGTGCATTCATAAAGCCCATAGATGTTTTCGCCCAATCGGCAACAGCCCAGCTGTCTGAATATTTTTCAAGTGCAGGTGAATAGGTTGTGTAACGGATATCCGAATTATCTCTTACATACATAAGTGCACGATAGATAAATGTTGCCATCTGCTGACGGGTAAGAGTACCGTTTGGAGCAAACTCGGTTGCGCTTACACCGCTTGTAATGCCCGAAGCATAAGCCTTCAAAGCATATTCGTTATCGGTATCTGCAAATGTACCTTGTGGTGCAGGTGTAATTGAATTGCCTGTTAAAACTTCTGCAAGTTTTACTGCAATTGATGCAAACTGAAGTCTTGAGATAGGCTTTGTGTAGTCATTGCCTAAAAGATTTAAATCTAAAATTCCGTTCTGGGATGCCCATTGAACATCGTTTTGTGCCCACTCGCTCATTTTTGCAGTAACGTATCTGTCGTTTCTTACTGCAAAAGCATATGTATGGTCATCTTTAAGAGTTGAGCCATCAAGTGCGTGATTGGGTAGTGTTGCACCTTCGTTTGGTGCCAATACATCATTGTGAATTTTTCCGCACATTACACATGATTTCCAGTATACACGCTCGCCTCTGGAATTTAAACCAAGGAAATATCTGTCCGAAAGATTTCTTTCTGTAATATAATGTTCAGATGGATTTCTATCCATATTAAACAAATTATTAGGACGAAGTGTTGTGTGGTTGGGGTTATATTCACACTTTCCGCATTTTTTACATGAATAATAGTATCTTACCGGTGCCGTACAATTCTTCATTGTATATATACGGTCAGGTGTGTACAAAACATCGCTGAAATCGTGATTTGTGCATCTGTCATATCCTGCAGACGGACCTTTTTTGTAGGCTTCCATAAGATTTCCCGAATAGAGTTTTGTGGTAAATCGTCTATATATACCTTCTTCAGGCAACTTGTCTGCATTTATTTCCGGCACAAATGCAGTCATTTTCTGCGAATCAAGAGAACGTGTTTTATATGGCA
>JAFYQP010000001.1 GCA_017559855.1 Clostridia bacterium
CTTCGACTCGCTCATCCATTTCTGTTCACCTCCTTATGCTCATATTATAGAGAAACATGAAAGGACTTTCTCGACTTAATTTGCTGAAATAGTGCAGCCGCCCACACACGGGGCGGCTGTTTCTGTCTGTTCGACATATTCTTATTTATTGTATTGTTAGTTATTATACAGCGAAAATATATATTTTTCAAGAAAACAACAAACAACCCCAACTTTTTATCAAAGTCAGGGTTATAATGTGGTGGAGGCGGTTCATGCCTTTTCCTTTTCTCGTAAACCACTATATGGATAGCCTTGCCATCCCGTGTGTGAAACCGGGAATAGCCAGTAAACGAAACGTCAAATCCAAAAACTGCCTAAAATTGGTGGAATAGGGCAGCGGAGGTGTTAATCTGCTACTGTGGATGACGATTTAATTGTCTTTGCGTACTCAATTAGTTGCTTTCGTGATGATACACCTAATTTTCCGTAGATGTTTTTGTTATGGAATTTTAAGGTGTTCTCTGTTATTGAAAGCTTAGAGAGCACATCCTTTGTAGATTTACCGTCAAGATATAAATCGTAAATTGTGCGCTCGGTTGGGGTGAGTTTGGGTAACTGATCTGACAAAAACTTGCAATGATCAATAAAGTCTTTTGAATCTTTTGTGCTGGAATCACTTGCATTTTCGGGGGATCGGATAATTTGCGACTTGAGTGCAGCGATGAGTTTTTCTTGGTTTTGAATCATTAAATACACACTTAAAAGGAATAATTCACTGATGATATATGATACCGAAAGAAATTCAAAATCCACTTTGACAAACTGTTCCAAAAGCCATACGCAGATGTTTACGAACACCGCAACCAATATAATAACCGCGTGAGCGGTGGATTCAATCTTCTTTTTGTAGATTGCCCTTGCGGTAGTGGCAATCATCATTGCAAAATAACCCAGCAGATAGAAAAGGTACACACTGTGCCACGGGCCGTACTCTTTATTCAATACGGAAACACCGTCGACGGTTTCTAGGGTGACGGACTTGTAGTAAATGTCGAGATATCCGGGGCTTGCCGCAATAAAAAATACAAGAACAGAAATGCCGAGTAGTGCTGCGGGAACCCATTTTTTATAGTTCAGTTTTGAAATTTTAAGTATGGTCATAAGCATGGACAAGGGGAGAAAAACAGAACCCAGGTATGCTATGCGATTCGCCCATAAAGCCATGTCTAAAGTATTTGATGCAGAAAGCATAAGATATCCGATGTTCACCACCGGCACGGAAATAAACAGCACGTAAAACCAAGGTTCTTTTTTCTTGATTATGAAGAAATAGCCTAAAAGCAATAAAAATGCCAAAATGGTTGTTGCTATATATACAATCGTTATGCTTGAACTCTTTTCTCCGATGGATGTGCATCCGGTTAAAAGAAAGACCGGGAGGAACGATAGTAAGATTTTGGATAAAGTGTTTTTCAAAACGCGATCTCCTTTTTAAAATTATACTACCCACACTTTTCCCCACACTTTTGCAGAAAAAAGATAGGATTCCCCACACTAATTGAATTTAAAGTGTGGCGACTTGTAATTTAATTATGACTATAATTAAATTACAAAGAATGATGAGAAGTAACCGATTTTTATTTTTAAATAATAGCACAGTTTCAGATTTTCGTCAAATCGCAAGTTCTAAAGGTGTGGTATAAATGGCGGGATGCCTATATATAAAATTTTTGAAAAGGGGTATGAATTATGAAAAAGATTATGGCGGTTATTGTTGCCCTGTCATTGTGTATAGGTGCGGCGCCGATGGCCTTTGCGGGCGGGTTGCATTTTACCGACGTACCTGCAGGTGCGTGGTATTATGACGATTTGCAGACCGCATACACCGAGGGCCTAATTAATGGTAAAACCGCAACCGAATTTAAACCCAATGATAATATGACCTATGCTGAAGCAATAAAACTTGCAGCTTGTTTGCATCAGCGAGATAAAAACGGCAGCGTCAGTATTGAAAACGGCAACCCCTGGTACAAGCCGTATGTTGACTACTGTATGGAAAACGATATTATTTCAAAGTTTGCAGAGTACGACTATAACGCTCCTGCGACAAGGGCAGAATATATAAACATTTTTGCCCATGCACTACCTGCCGAAAAGCTTGAGGCAATAAATGATGTTCCAATGGATTCAATACCCGACTATCACGGAGGCAACTCCTTTGCAAAAGAAGTTTATCTTATGTATCGTGCGGGCATTGTCGGTGGCGTTGACGCGGAACATAATTGCAAACCCAATACCAACATCAAACGCTCCGAGGTTGCAACAATTCTTTCCCGTATGATGTTTGCGGAAAAGAGAATTAAGTTTACTATGGGAGCGGAAGTAGCAAAAACCGAAGAACCGCTGGTTGAAGTTCCGAAAGACGCTGAGATTTTGCCCGCGGTTCCTGAAGAACCAAAGGTAGAAACGAAAGAAGAAACCCCCGACATGTATGAGCCTTTTGAAATTATTGTTCAGCCTGAAATGATTGATTCAGCGGACGAAGGCGATACTCTTACATATACAGTTAAAGCATCCGGAGGAAAAACACCCTATACATATTCTTGGGGCACAAGAGACAGATACAACGGATTCACGGAATTTACCGAATCAAAATACGTAAAGGGTGCAAAGACAAATACACTTTCACTTGTTTTTGATATTGATAATTCCACAACAAGTCAGTTTTATTGCAAGATTACAGATGCTCTCGGTCAGGAGCTAAAATCTGAATCCTTGACTATTCCTGAAAAAGTCTTCATATTCAAGCCTGAAAACTTTACTAAGGAAGGTAATGGATATACTTTTGTCGGCAGAGTTGAAAAGGGTGCTGTAAGAGTCGGCGAAACCGTTTCAATGCATATGCCCGGTGAAAAAG
>JAFYQP010000032.1 GCA_017559855.1 Clostridia bacterium
CCGTCTGCCTCCGCTTTCTTTTGGAGGTAAATTGCACGGGACTCACCCTCCGCTCTCGCGATTCGTGCGTCTCTCTCGCCTTCTGCAGCGAGAATCATTGCCTGCTTGTCACCTTCTGCACGGGTAATTGCCGCTGCCTTGTGTCCCTCTGCCTGAAGCATGGTTTCACGGCGTTCACGCTCTGCCTTCATCTGTTTTTCCATTGCGGTTTGAATTTCTTTCGGCGGGATAATGTTCTTAAGTTCAACACGGTTTACCTTAATACCCCATTTGTCGGTCGCCTCGTCGAGAATACTTGTCATCTTTGCATTGATAGTGTCACGGGATGTAAGTGTGCCGTCAAGTTCAAGTTCACCTACGATGTTACGCAAAGTGGTTGCGGCAAGATTTGCAAGTGCGGAGATAGGATTAACCGCACCGTATGCGAAAAGTTTCGCATCGTAAATTGCGTAATAAATTACCGTGTCAATCTGCATTGTAACGTTATCCTTGGTGATAACCGGCTGGGGCGGTGAATCAAGCACCTGCTCCTTTAATGTGATTTTCTTTGAGATTTTTTCAAGTACGGGAATTTTAATGTGAATACCCGCACCCCATGTTTTGCTGTACTTACCGAGGAACTCGATAACGAACTCGTGTGCCTGGGGCACGATTTTGATGTTCGCAATAAGGAAAATCAAGACCGCTACAATAATGATACTAACTAACATTCATATCTCTCCTTTTTTGATATTATGTGCAGAAAAGGTATTTCCCTATTCTGCCACGACACCATATTCTAAGTTTTCTCCGACAATAATATAACTGATTTCCCTATTATATTTCGTAAGAGTGTCGAGCATAGCATCGTAATTTTCAAAGTCTCTGGTAAGATCTCGATCCATTACACAATCTCCTTTTTCCGACACTTCGATTCTTTTATCCTTGTACTCATACGTTTTGTTTCCCTTGGAGTCCTCTTCCAAAAACACACCATTCGCCACGATGTATGCAGATAAATCATCGATAAAGTCATCGGTAAAGCAAATTTTCATTGCATCTTCAAAGGTTACGAGGGTTGGCATTCCGTTTAAGTCTGCAAAATCAAGAAGTTCAAGAATTCCGTCAAAATCTCGCTCACGATATAACTCAGAGAACCTTTCCGCAAGCATTTCCCTTACCTCTTCCGTGCAGAAAATATCATTATCAATATAGCAGTCATAATACTCCTGTGCTATGTCCAACTCTTCTTCAGTAAAGTTGATTTTATCCACAGGATCATCAATGGCATCCTCAATCTTATCAAGGGTTTGTTCCCACACAAGTTGTGCCGCCGCCACTTTCTTTTCTTCCGCCCTCTTCTGCGAAAATGCATTTAATACGTTTATCGCGGCTGTAACAACAATGATTACCAGCGTCGCAATAACCGTTATAATTATTGCTTTTTTAAACACTTTTCGTGTCTGTTCCGAGGTTTCGCATTTTGATTTATTTTTAATTATTACAATAAGTGAGAAAAACCAGGAAGTCGCGGCAATCAAAGCAAAACTTGAAACCGATGCTGCCGCAATCACCGGCAGGTAGAGAAAGTATGCACATCCCTGATTTTCTCCATTAAACATCAACAGTTTAAAAGGGGAGGCAATATTTGATGCGATAAGCGAGGTTATTGCCCAGCCGATCAAGCCAATAGCAATAACGGTGCCCTCGTTAAAACTGATTCCGAACGCCATTGCAATAAAGCAAATCATCATAAAAACAAAATTTATGATAAGTCCTTTAATCTGTGCCGGTGTATAGTCTTTTGTTTTCCAATCACGATCTCCGGTTGCGGTCTCCTTCAGGCCGAATATAACACCAATCGCCGCACCCACTACAATAAGTAACAACAAAATAATCCACATACCACATCGCCCTCTCGTTTTTTTATTTTTTCCACTCTTTTTCACATGCGTCCAGAACATCTTTGCGTGTAACGTTTTTCGTTGCATTCAAAAATTCCCGTGTCGTTCTGTCAATATGCTTTTTCCACCCTACAAGATATGCGGTAAGCGGGTCTACCACCTTGCAGTCGGAATGTATCATAAGGCTTCTTTCAAAGTAACACTCTGCACATATTCTGATGTCTAGCGGATAATACAGATCCTGTGCACCGAACAGGTGTAAAATTTCGTGCATTATTACTCCTGCGGAAAAATTACTTGTAAAAAAGCCTTCTGTCTTGCCGACAACACTACATTCCGTGTGTCTTGGCACTACAGTATCTGCCGAACTTGCATAACTTCTGAACACTTTATTGAAAACAAGAACGATACAGGAATCGTTAAATCCGTATTTTTTCTCGTAATAAGTTTTAAACGCTTCTACACTTTTAAAGGAGTCCTCTGCAAGTACTGTTTTGAGTGTACTTCTCCAATTACTTCGATCCACCCTTTTATTGACAGAAACGTTTTTTGTGGAATATTTCAGTTTAAGCCACGTACCGTATTCCGCCGCCTGAGTTTCAAACTGTTTTATTGCTTTTGCGATTGCCTTTTCGAGTTTGCTAACCGCCTTTTCATCCCAAAAACTCTCTCCGTCGTTTACAAGATAGAAATGCATCCCCACGTTACCCGTTAAGGCCTTGCTGGTCCCTACATTTTTGGAATTTAGCATAACGTGGTTCGGGAATTGCTCCTCTGCACTTATTATCATAGTATCACCTCTGTCTATCCTTAAATTTAGTGTATCATATACAGCACTTTAATTCAAGCACAATCAACAGCACTTCTGGAAGTTGACTTTATCTATATATCCATATATAATTTAGGTATCTCGAAATACAGGAGGAATTCTTATGAAAAAAACGCTAGCCCTATTACTCGCAGTTGTAACTCTTCTAAGCCTTTGTGCTTGCGGAGAGAATTACAGTAAACGCCGGTTTGATTATTGGGGCGATGATGTTCATTGGGATATGACCGAAGAAGAAGTTCAAAATTATCTGAAAGAAACTCAGTTAACAGAATCTGAGATAGAAGTAGATCGGTACGATACCTGGACAACGATTAAGGACGATAAGAACATATTTAGCTTTGACCGCAACGGAAAACTTGATATGATGAAATCCGATATGGGTTATGGCTCAGGTATGCTGAACATACTTCAAGAGTGGTACGGGGAATATGATGATTACAAGTACGCCTCGAATGTGGATATGGCTTGCTATACTTGGTACGGAACACTTGCAGGACAAAATACCGAGATGAATTTCATCGTCTTTGACTACGGCCAGTGTTATCTTGAATTTACACTCGCACAATAATTTGCAAGTCAATAAGTAAAACGGAGCAGACTTAAGCGTTTTATCCCTGTGGCCAACCGCCTAAGTCTGCTCCGTTTTTTCTTTCAAACACAATACTTTGTTTTTACGTGACAAAAGAACAAGGTGTTACAGTGAATTTATTTCCCGCCGAAAAGAGGATCATCACCAAAGAATTTTTCGTTACATTCTTCGCAATAGATAATCCACTCATCGGTCATGTTTGAGGATTCCGCAACCTGCACCTCTTTTTGACAGCCGTCACAGACAAGCGTTTTCATTTTAACGCAGCCGCAAACGGAAATGAGCAGAGCCGCCAGAAGTGCAAAAATCAAAATTTTTTTCATATAAAATCATCTCCTTGTATTTACAATTATATCCTTTTTTCACCCTCAAGTCAATTAAGTTCAAATATAAAAAGGGTTCGGAAAAGTCCGAACCCTTTTGGTGTTTAATAGTAAAGTATTAGTCCCAATTGATGTAAACAATCGGCTTGATAAGGTCACGGGGCTTTTCATCCATAACCTTAAACGCATCTTCAATCTTCTCAAAGCCTTCAAACTTGTAGTTGAGGAGTTTGGACGGATCGATACGCTTGTTTGCGATAAGGTTGAGTAACTTCTCAATTCTGTATGCACCACCCGGACAGAAGCCACCTTTGATGGTAACGTCGCTCATACCAAGGCCCCAAAGATAAGCGGGATAAGCAAAACTATCGGTTGCATCGTAGAAGTTGATACTTGCAATAGTGCCGTTGGGCTTAACAAGGCAAAGAGCCTGAGTCATTGTGCTGCAGTCGCCGCCTGCGATAATAACACGGTCAACCTGACCGCCGTTGAGGGCAAGAATCTGCTCTACAACGTCGCCATTTTTATAGTTGATAATATCGGTAGCACCGTATTCCTTAGCAAGTTCGACACAATTCGGGCGTGAGCCGGTAGCAAAAATGCGACCTGCACCGCGGAGTGCGGTACCTGCTACTGCCATAAGACCTACAGGGCCGATGCCGAATACAACTACGGTCTCACCGAACTGAACGTCTGCCATCTCAACGCCGTAGAAACCGGTAGACATCATATCAACGGTCATAAGTGCGGATTCGATAGATACGTTTTCGGGTTTTAATACAAGGTTTGCATCAGCCTGATTTATCTTGAAGAATTCAGCAAAAACGCCGTCCCATGAACCTAAAAGTTTAAAACTCTTCATAAGACCTGCATCGTGAGCATTGTTTGCACCACGCTGCTGCATATTCTTTTCTGTCCAATCGGGGGTACAGCAGGGAACGACAACAACGTCGCCGGGCTTAAAGTTCTTTACGAGATTACCAACCTCTACAACTTCACCAACAGCCTCATGTCCTAAAATAACGTGATCCAATGGACCGGAGCCACCGTGACTTGCGTGGGTGTCGCTGGAACAGGGAGCAACAGCCAACGGTCTGATAATAGCATCCATAGGTCCGCATACGGGACGATCTTTTTCCATCCAACCTACATTATTGGGAGCAATTGCGCCAAAGCCTTTCATACTTATAACCTCACTTTTTTAATAATTTATCGGAAAATGTTCCGAAAGTATGTATTTATTATAAACTATTTTGAACTATTTGGCAATAGTTTGGTTTTAAAAAATTGACAGAGAGCACCGCGTGGTGCTCCCTGTCAGGAGAATGTTTATCTTTAACCGAAATATCTCTTTAAAAGTCCCTCGAAGCCGCACACGGCTTGACATTATATATATACACATATATAATTTAGGTATATCAAAAAATAGGAGGAAAATATATGCCTATGTTATATGTAATTTTAGGACTTTTGGGGATGATGATCCTTTTCGGCTTTGTTAGTGCCAAGTTATCGGCAAAAGGCCAAAAAACCATTAACGATATGAGTGATTGTTACGCTTATCACGATGGTTCGTTAACGCTTTTAAAGTGTGACGAACGCTTTGGAACTATATGTAAAATAGAACGCAAAACGCTTTCCACATTACATTACGTTCCCGAAAAGTATGTTTATACAGGTGCCACGGTGGGTGGTATTACTACGGGGGGTGTTCACAAGGAAGGTGGATATAACGAGGCAACGCCCATTTCGGAAAAACGCTATGAACTTAAAATAAAAGTATATGATGAAAGCAGTCACCAAATGGTTTACTTGCCGATAGACAGTATACATGTGGCGGACAAGTCTTTATTGGAAGCCGCCAAAGCCAATCCGAGAATTTCCGATTACATCTCCGGCAGTTTTATTTGGTTGAATGACTCCAATGCACTGCCTGATAACTTTACATCAATTGCTCACCGTTTAAGTCCAAATGATTTTCACAATGCGATTATGTTACACGAAATTCAAAACTACCCAACATATACGAAATGTCTAGACATTCTGAACTTCATTTGCGGATCGCCAAATAAAATTAAGCCCGGTGTCATGTTTGGTTTCCCCGCTTTTATAACGATTTTTGTCGCTCTTACAGCTCTCATTTTCAGCTTGGCCGCGAAATCAGTTAACTGGTTATTTATAATCTCCCTTTCAGTCGGTATTGGTTTGGTCGTCTTTCTGTTCATTTTCATTATAAGCATAATTCCTGATCGGAATTAAAAAATCCCTGCCTGAATAGGCAGGGATTTTTTATTAACCAAAGTATCTAGCAAGAAGGCCCTCGAAGCCGCGACCATGGCGAGC
>JAFYQP010000033.1 GCA_017559855.1 Clostridia bacterium
AGATAAGACATATAATTCTGTTGCTTGCAAGCTATGTGTTTTATGGTTGGTGGAACTGGAAATGCGCTATTCTTATGCTGGCTTTGACATATATAGCATATTGGACATCCATTAGAATCGATAAAACAAACAGTAAGATATATCTTAGTATCGGAATTATTTTCCCGCTTGTGATTCTTGGGATATTCAAGTATTACAACTTCTTTGTTGATTCCTTTTGCTATCTGCTTGGAATGAGCAAATCTGGCAGTCTTAAAATCATTCTGCCGGTGGGAATTTCCTTCTATACATTTCAGTCAATGAGCTATACAATGGATGTATACAGACGGCAGATAAACTGCGAGAAAAGTTTTGTAAAACTTGCACTTTATATTGCGTTCTTCCCGCAACTTGTTGCCGGACCTATCGTAAAGGCAAAGGAATTTATCTATCAACTGTATGAGGACAGAAATATCAACTGGATGAATTTCAAAGAAGGTATACAGATTTTTGTTTTTGGTCTGTTCAAGAAAATCGTAATTGCTGATAATATCTCGGTATGTGTTGATGCGGTTTTCAATATGCCACAGAAGTATCATGCAGTTTCTATCGTAATGGCTGTAATCAGTTATTCAATACAGATTTATTGTGATTTTTCGGGATATTCCGATATGGCAATCGGCTCTGCAAAAATATTAGGATATGATCTGACCCGTAACTTTAATATGCCGTACGTTGCAAAAAACATCAGCGCTTTTTGGAAAAGATGGCATATAAGCCTTTCAACCTGGCTTCAGGAATATCTTTATATTTCTCTCGGCGGTAACCGAAAGGGCGAGATTCGCACCTATGTGAATCTGTTTTTGACAATGTTGATTGGTGGGTTGTGGCACGGTGCATCGTGGACTTTTGTTGTATGGGGAGCGTTCCACGGCGTTGCTCTATGTATTCACAAAGTGTGGATGAAGCTTAGCGGTCACGATAAAAAATATAAAGGTACCCCCGTAGGCAATTTCATTTCAATTATTATTACATATATTTTTGTTTCTTTTTGTTGGATATTCTTCCGTGCAGAAAGTTTTGAATTAGCAAAAGATGTTATTCTGGGAATTGTAAATTGGCAGGATGGAATAATCTTTGTAAGTTCCTGGTCAATTTTAGGCATAGTATGCGTTCTTGTTTCAACAATTGTTGCATGGATCCGTTCTTGCATAAAGAAAACAGAGATTCAGGGATTTTATTTAATTGTTAATCTTGAAACAATATGGGGAATGGTACTTCTTTTTGTTGCCTTTGGTTTATGTTTCTCTATGGCATATACCGGAGGTAATCCCTTTATCTATTTCCAGTTCTAAAATATGTACGGATAGTGAATTGAGCCTTGTGGCAGAGTGAAAAACTCAAGTGACTGTCATCTAAATCATTCACTCATTCTAAAACAGACGTAGGGAAATTAAATTTTTATTATATGTTTGTAGAAGTGGAAATAAGAAAGAGGGATTATATATGAAAAAATGGAGCGAAAAAACTATTGTTGAAAAGGTTGCGCGTATTATTTCCGAGGTTGCGTTCTGCATATGGATTTTATTTAGAATCCTTTTTGAAAAAGGTGTTGTTCACACAGAAATCGTGAGCATAGCAACTATATTTGTAATCTGTATAAGCGAGACAATTTCATTCTGGAACGACAAGCGCGTAATATCATACATAGCAATAGGCGGTGCTCTCTGTATGTCAGCCGCTTTTGTGCTGCTTGCGTTATAAATCACCTACAGAAAAACGAGAACCGTTTTCGGAGAATTAAACATATGAAATTTATTAAACAAAAACCGAAGAAAATATATGTCGGTATATGTATTGTCATACTTGCCATTATTCTTTGCTTCTTTGTGTATACAGGAAGAGATTACGGAAATCAGGCAATGAATGCATTATATCTCTCTGCGGAATTTCAGGGTGAGTACAAAGTGGCGGAAGATGACTTTAAGCCTTACGTCAAGGGCGAACATATCCCTGCCGATAAAGGAGACGTTACGTTAAAGGGTAATTTCCAATTATTTGTTCCTACCACGGGCGAAAAAGTGGGAGTAGCACCGGAGGGCGTAGTACTTGCCTTTTATTTTAATCATATTGGCGGCGAGGTTTCCGAAGATGGGGGAGAATTCCGTCCGTTTGATGCGGAACTCGATGCAGCGAGTGAGGATATGTGCGGTAAAATGTATATCGGATACGTTTGCACAGGTGCTGAGGAAATTACGATTAAACTTAAAAACCCGCATAAATTAGGGAATGCCTATGCGGTTGATGACTTTTTGAATAATTTAAATACCTACGGCGGAACTGATTTTGAGAGGGATATGTTAAATCGAGGAAGTGCATATCGCATCTTTGGTATTGTTCTTATTTTGTTTGCATTCATGCTTTTGGGCACAGCGATATTCTCAATACTCATCCAAATCAAAGGTACGACTAATCTGTGGTACGTCGGTTTTTGTGTTTTGTTTGCCGGAATATACTTCTTATTTAAAGCACACGGCGTTATGTTCTTTAGCCAAATAATTAAATTTAATACCCGTATGACGGTAGCATCTATGATGCTGTATATGTTGGCAATAACTGCATTTATATCCCTTTCGCTTAGCGGGAAGTCGAAAAAAGTCGGTATAAGCCTTGCCGTATTTGTACTGCTTTTTGATATGGCATTTATGATGATGCCCTTGGTTTCAAACGTTAAGTTTTATGATGCTTTACCTGTATGGTCGGTTGTGCAGGGCGTTATTTGCGTTGTTGTAACAGTGCTTCTTGTTCTTAACTGTATCAAGGGTGGTAAAAACCAAAAAATGCTCTCGTTTTTTGGTATGCTCCCTATGAGCTCATTTATTTTTGACATAGTGGGAGTGAGTTTGGGCTTATGGAAGGACGGAATCGTCTCAGAAGTTGTGTTCATTCTTATTTTTGTCGTATCTCTTATTGTGCTTTTAAAAATTGTGCCTCAAAACTTAAATGCGGCAATAAGAGCGAGAGAACTTGAAACGGAAAAAATGATTTTAAATGCAAAACTTGCGGAAAGCCGTATATCTACCATGATAAGCCAGATTCAGCCACATTTCATCTATAATACTTTAGGAACAATTGAGCAACTTTGCATAACGGAACCCAAGGCTGCATCAAAACTTGTTCGTAATTTCAGTTTGTATTTACGAGGAAACTTCAGCGAACTTGACAATGCGAGACCTATAACGTTTTCGCAGGAAATGAACCACGTTAAGCATTACACCGATATCGAGCAGGTGCGTTTCCCCGATATGACGATACAATACGATCTTTGCTCGGTTGAATTTCTTCTTCCTGCACTTTCCGTTCAGCCTCTTGTGGAAAACGCTATAAAGCACGGACTTATGGGGCTTGAAGAGGGCGGAATAGTTACAATTTCTGCTTATGAAACGGAAGAGCATTATGTCGTTGAGGTAAAAGATGACGGTGTCGGCTTTGATATGAGTGTGGGATATGATGAAACCAAACATGTTGGAATAAAAAATATCCGTGGTCGTATAGAAGCGATGTGTAACGGCACATTGACCATAAAAAGCGAAATCGGACGAGGAACAAAGGCGACCATAAGAATACCAAAGGAGGCGACGGCAAATGATAGCAATAACAGTTGATGACGAAAGACCTATGCTTAATTCTCTTACTGATATTGTTAAATCTTCGCCTGATATAAAAGCGGTTTATGATTTTTCGGTTTGTTCCGCTGCTTTGGAATGGGTGTCCCAGAACAGTGTGGACTTGGCTTTTCTGGATATAAATATGCGTGGTATGGGCGGCCTTGCTCTGGCAGAAAAGATTACAGAGATTCAACCTGATTGCAAAATCGTTTTCTGTACGGGTTTTGAGGATTATGCACTCAATGCAATTCAACTCAGATGTAGCGGATATCTGATAAAACCAATAACACCGGAGGCGGTTCAAAAAGAAATTGACCATATAAAGAGTAGAAAACCGGATATTTCATTGCTTGACGTTAAGTGCTTCGGGAACTTCGAGGTTTTAAAAAACGGAGTTACACTTTCGTTTAAACGTACAAAGGCAAAGGAACTTTTGGCAGTGCTTGTTGACAGAAATGGTGCAGGTATGACGGGCAAACAAATATGTGCCGTTATGTGGCCTGAGAGTACAGATGATGTTAAAAATATGGATTATTTAAGACATCTTGTAGGGGACCTGAAAAAAGCACTTGCACAAGTCTCCGCAGAAAAAGTTTTTTGTCAGGAAGGGTATAATTACAGAATTGATCCCGCGAGAATCAATTGTGATTATCACCAGTTTTTAAAAACAGGTAAGCCGCAGTTTCACGGCGAGTATATGACACAGTATTCATGGGCGGAGGATACCCTCGCCCTGCTTCTTGGAAGAAATTAATGAAAATACAGTCGGAATTATCCGACTGTATTTTTTATTTGTCATAGGTTTGTCATAGTTGATTTGCTATTATTTGAGTGGTTATATATTGCCGAAAGGAGAATCTATATGACAATCAACGTAGAAAGAGATTTTGAACTTGTAACCCTTGAAATAACGGGCAGACTGGATACAACAACAGCACCGAATTTGGAGGGGGTAATTAACGAACTTTCTAAAGATACAAAAGAACTTGTTTTTGATATGTCCGGCGTTGAATACATATCCTCGGCAGGAATCAGAGTTCTGCTCGGTGCACATAAGAAAATAACTCCCGCACAAGGGAAAGTCAGAATTGAAAAAGCAAATGACATGGTTCGTGAGGTTTTTGAGATGACCGGCCTTTTGGAAATGTTGGAATAAAGATCAACCGGCAATGACGGGGAAGCGACAAATAAAATATTAACAAAGGGGAAATTAAATATGATTAAAAGCAGAACAACACAACTTATTTATCAGTCATTTTATTGTGCAATAGGCATTATCGGCATCATTGCAAGTCTTGGCATTTTTGATGACGTGCTCAATTTGCGATGGGACTTTTACGTTCACTTTACAAATTTGAGCAATTATTTATGTATCGGAATTGTGTTTGCCGAACTTATACAAACGGCAAAAAAGAAAGATGACGGTTTTGTCAGCATAGCACCCTTTTGGAAATTTATCGGTGTTCTTGCTATTTTGCTTACGTTCCTTGTGTTCAATTTTCTTCTTGCAGGTCAGGCGGATCGTGATCCGCAGGCGAATTGGCGTATAGCAAGTATCAGTTTCCATGTAATACTTCCGATCATGTATGTATTTGATTGGATTTTATTCTATGAACACAAAAAGATAAGATGGTTCTATCCCATAGCATCTGTGGTTTTTCCGGTTGTATATGTGATTTTTGTTTACATTCGTGCCGCAATACTTGGCTTTAACCCTGATGCACCGTACATTTACCCCTACTTCTTCTTAAACCTTGAAACTCAGGGAGTTTCGGGTGTTGCACAATGGACTGCAATATTATTTGCAGGATTTATCGCATTGGGCTACATATTCTATGGAATTGACAAACTGATAAAGTCAAAGAAATAACTTCGCACAACTGCAATGGCAGACAGAAAGGTGATTTACATATGAAAACAAAAAAGTTTTTTCTACCTTCAATATTTATCGCAGTAACAATTATAGTCTATATTGTTGCAACGATAATTTTTTGTTATACAACAAAACCTGCGGTTACAAAAGGCGAATTTCCGTTTTCTATCACTTATGAATACAAGGGAGAAACGAAAACGCTGGCAGGTGTTTTTGACTGTAAGTTTTCCAATTCGTATACCACATTGGGCGAACACGACAGACATTGGATAGGAGAGGCGAGATACGTAAATCCTGAAAATACAGAGGACCCGCACATCGTTGATGAAAATATAGAGATGCAAACGACTCTGTCGGTTCACGAAAATATGGATGCAGGTTACTTTATGGGTGATCCCTTGTATAAAGACTACTATCAGGAATTAGGACATGAAGGGCCCGAACCATTCGTTCAGCATTATGACTACCAAAACAATATTGAGTTAGACGGCGAAAACAAAGATGAAGTTTTGGAATCTATCGGTTTTAAAATTATTGACTTTACCTATGCAGAACCTATAGAAAACAGTTTCTCCTTTTCGGGAATTGCATACAAAGCGGATAATATCATAATCTTCGTTGCAATTTCCCTTCTGTGTCTACTCGCTTGTTTGATTTTCGTTCGCAAGGATAAGGAGTATAAATACTCTGTTCTTGACAAAATCGGAATCGTTTTAAACTTACTTGTAGCCATACTTGCAGTACCGTTTATCTATTCTGTCTGTACTCTTTTCGGCATCCTAGGCGGGGCGGAACTGTTAGATCAAATCATATACAATCTTCCGCCGATTACAATACTGTGTCTTGCGTTGTCGATAGTGTTCCGTCGCAAAGGTTTTTCAAGGACCGGCTTTTTTATCCAATTTGGCGGAGTTCTACCATTTATGGTTATTTTTGTCATTGGAAATATTATTTAGATTTCAATAAAAATTCATAATTTGTCATAGGTTTGTCATAACGGATTTTATACAATAATCAGATGAGGGTGTTGCAGAATGAGATTCAAATCACTACATTTTAAGTTTTTGATAACGGTCATATCTGCAATGTTGGCTATTACCGTATTTGTCGGTGGTTTAAGCATATACGAACTTGATAATTTCGTTCAAAGTCAAACAGAAGACCTTATCAAAACCACCTGTGAAAAAGAGGCAACGCAGGTTAACGATATTTTTGGAGATATGGAAAAATCAGTGCATATAATGGAGAGTTACGTGCTTGATTTTATAAATAGCAAAGAAGATATTCAAAATGCGGAAAAACGGGATGAAATCTTAAAACGATGTGACGAAATGTATGTTGATGTAGCAAATAATACAGACGGTGCAGTTGCATATTACTTCAGATTTGCACCTGAACTTTCGCACAATACTTTCGGATTGTTCTACAGTAAAGTTAAAGGTCAGGAAGGCTTTGTTTCTTTCAAGCCGACGGACATATCCCTCTACGACAAAGATGATACCGCACACGTAGGTTGGTATTGGCAGCCAATTAGTGCGGGAAAGCCTGTTTGGATGTTGCCGTACTTCAACCAAAACAACGATATAATGATGATTTCGTATGTAGTGCCTATGTACTATGGGGATGAGTTCATCGGCATCGTCGGTATGGACTTCGATTACACCGTTTTAACCGATAAGGTTCGCGAAATAAAAATTTATGAAAACGGGTTTGCCATTCTTGAATTTGAAGGTGTTGACATATACGGTGCGGAGAACGCCGAACACGAAAAACTCAATACGCGTCCGGAAGAATATCTAAGCGTGTCAGAAGAGTTAAAGAACGGAATGACACTTGTCATTTCTGCAAGTTATAACGATATAAGACAGATACGGTATAAGATTGCATTTAAGATACTTTTCGTTGTTCTGTTTCTCGCTGCACTATTCTCTTTTATAGTTATCTTAATTGTCAAAAAAATTGTATACCCTTTGGAAAAATTAACAGACGCATCGATTAAACTTTCAAATGGAGATTATGACGTTGAAATAGTGCATAGTAGCACTTATGAGATAAAACTTTTAAGTACTGCGTTTGAGAATATGGCATTGCACCTTAAGGAACACGAAAAACTGCAGCATCTCATGGCATATCGAGATTCACTTACAGGTCTTAGAAACACCAATTCCTATTGGGCGTGGATAACTGATTTTGATAAGGAAATTAAAAATAAAGAAATCGTTTTTGGCGTTGTGATTTTAGATATCAATTATCTTAAAGAAACGAATGACAGATATGGTCATGATGTGGGAAACCGTCTTATTGTAAGTGCCGCACATATTATATCAACTGTGTTTAAGAGAAGTCCTGTTTTTAGAATCGGCGGAGATGAATTTCTGGTTATTTTGCAGAACAGAGATCTGGATAGTTTAGATGAACTTCTTAAAAAACTTGACGAGAAATGTATGAGAGAGACGGTTACGACAGAGAAAGAAAATATTCCCGTCAGCATCGCAAGAGGTTTTGCAAGGTACGATTCCGCTAAGGATTTGTGTTTTATAGACGTATTTAACAGAGCCGACGATGCTATGTATGAAAACAAGCGAGAAATTAAGGGGTTGAAGTAAAGCGTGGGAAGTAGAAAAAGGAAATTCGTTGATGATGGATGGGCATTATGGATAGACGGCGACGACAGGAGTACAATCTATTTAAATGAATGGATAAATCCAAAAGGCAGTAATTATGTTGATGTAGGCGTGCGTGTATATGGTGCTAAAGAAACAAAAACGGTTAACTTTTTTGTCCCCTTTGCAATAGATGAAACAGAAATCACCGATTTGTCATATATGCTCTCGGACAACGCGGCATTAAGAACATTGTTTAATGCCAACGGCAAGGTTGATTCACAAAAGACCAAATATACGTCAGAACTGCGTTATGACAACAGAACGGTAAGTCTTATAAATTTCACAAATGAATTTACGGAAGTAAAAAAAGTTTCAAGCGGAACGGTTATTACCGTGAATTTAGAATTCATCAAGGATTGTATAACCTCTGATGAAGCATATATGATATTCAGAATACCCCATAAAACACTGGATAAGGTTTTTGCTCCGGCAATAGACGTTGGAAGTGTTTTTGACAGGATAAATTCGTTAATCCAAAGTCCCGTTATTTCAGAAAAGTACGGATATTCCATAAGAATAAACGAAGCAAGGCTTCTGCCGCACGAGATAAACGAAATCGAGGTTTTGCAAGAGCAAAGGATAAGAAAGGCTCTGGTTACGATTTCTCTCGGCGACGAATACGAAATGAACGACTCTACGTGTTACCGCATAAGACGTCTTGAAGCAGAACTAAACCGAAACTACGCACCGGCCGATTATGATTGTTCGGCTGCAATTACATATCAGTGGGTAGAAGAACGAGATTTAAATATGAAGGCACATTACAATTTCTACTTTACTATGGAGCATAACAAAATTAGCCAATTAAGCATGATGATTTATCTCTTTGTTGTTTTCCTTTGCGGGGCATTCGGAAGTGCGTTATATGATTTGGTTAAAACTATAATAAGTTTACTGTAGGAGGTAAAGTTGTGAATTTAAAATGCAGACTCATTTTAGAGGATTACAGAAAACAGAGGGATGACTTTGTAAAACTCGGCGATACGGTACATGTAATGCTTTCGGATATGGTGAAAGAGTTAGGACTTACCGTCCTTGCCGTTGAACATCGTGTAAAGGAAGAGCGAAGCCTTGCGGGAAAACTTGAAAGAAAAGGGGATTCATACAACACATTAGAAGATATTACCGACATCCTCGGTTGCCGTGTTATCTGTTTCCTTTCCGATGAAATTGACCAAATTGGACAGAAGGTTGAAGAAAGATTTGTTGTAGATTGGGAGAATTCATCCGATAAAAGAGCACTTATCAAGGAAGATGCTTTTGGATATTTATCCCTCCATTACATATGTTCACTTCCGTTCGGTGACAAGTGGCCCGACGAGATATGCGGAAAGAAGTTTGAAATTCAGATAAGAACCATTCTCCAACACGCATGGTCGGCAATCCATCACGATATAGGATATAAGAGTGATTTTGGCGTTCCGAGGGAGATTAAGAGACAGTTTGCAAGACTTGCAGGACTTTTGGAACTTGCAGATGATGAATTTGTGCGTGCCCGTGACAACATGGTTGGTTATACGGAAGATATAAGACAACGCATAATAACCGACGATGCAGAGGATGTATCAATCAATATGATTTCGCTTAACGAATACGTTCTGCACAATCAGAAAATGCAGAGCATTATTCGTGAGATTGCAGCTATTGCAGGTGCTGAAATCCGTGAGATTGATCCGGAAAGTTACATCCCGCAACTTGCATTTTTAGGTATTAAAAAACTTGGCGACATCGAAATAATGATAAAGGAAAATTATGAACTTGCAATGAAACTTGCTAAAAAGGCACTTTCTGCCGCAGGACTTGACATCGTATCATCAAGTGTTGCTCTTCGTTTCCTTTGTCGTGCTGAACTTTTAAATAAAAACTACGACTACGACAAAATCGTGGAGTTTTTAAAGATTTCCTTAGGCACTAAGGAAAAGGCAGAGCGTCAGGCGAAGTATTTACTTAAGCAAAAGCAGGAGTGCTAATGGATGACAACATCCAAAGGGCTCTGGACTTTGCGGCAAAAAAACATAAAGGGCAGAAGCGAATCGGCGGAGATGATTATATAACCCACCCGATTGCCGTATACGAAATTGTAAAGAGTCAAGGTTTTGACGAGCGTTATCAGATAACCGCACTCTTTCACGATTTACTTGAGGATACCGACGTAACCGAAGAGGAAATATTAAAATACGGAAATCGCGAAATCCTTGAGGCGGTAAAACTTCTTACCAAACAAAAAGGATACGTTATGGCGGAATATGTCGGTGCAATTAAAGAAAACCCGATTGCTTTTGCGGTAAAAATTGCGGACAGACTGCACAATCTGCGGTGTGCCATAGTTGCAGATGAAGAATTTAAGCGAAAATATATTCTGGAAACTGTGGATTGGTATCTGGACTTTTCAGCGGATATAAGATTAGCGGTAAAAAAATTGGCGGAAAGCCTTAAAACACCGCTTGCCGAATTGCCGTTTCTTTATGAGCCTATTGACGATTGGTTACAGTAGAATTGATGTAAGGAGATTTAAGTTATGCAAAAGAAAAAAAGACTGCTATCTATTTTGCTTTGTATGTGCTTGTGCTTCTCAATGTTTACACCTTATGCATCTGCTAAGGAAGGCACAAAATATGCAACAAGAGAATATGTTATCTCGGAATTTGTCCAATCTGTGGGCAGAAATCAGCTAGACGGAAGCGATGCGGTTTTAGATATATTTGCCGATTCAGGTAAGATTTCGTCACAATATAAGGACGATATCGGCCGTGCAATCGTCGGTGGTATATTAAAGGGCTATGAAGACAGAACAATTCGCCCGAAAGAGCCGGTTCGTCGCATAGAAGTTATGGTTATGCTTGCAAGATGCGTTCCCAACCTTGAGGCGACATGTGATGTTATAGAGTTTACCGATGTTCCGGAATGGGCGAAGGAAGACATCGCATACCTCACAAAAGCGGGCCTTGTAAACGGTTACGGCAATGGTAAATTGGGTTCTAATGACTACATTACCGTTGAGCAGGTAGGTTTCCTTGTAGGACGCAGTGATGAAGCACTGAGAACGGTTGCTCCGGGTGACAGTTTCTACGGATACATTAATGAAAAGGCTTTTCGTAACGCCATCTTGGAAAACGAAACCGCAATTGATCCGCTTCACGGTGCGGTTGTAACAAGATCGGACGAATGGTCTACCTTAAGTGATGTTTACGATGAAGTCGTTCGGGATGAGAACGAAATCCTTAATAAAATCGCAAATAACGAGATTCCGATTGAGAAGGGTACAGCGGAACAGCGTGTTCGCGATATGTTGGAGTGTATTGATTCTAACATTGCAGTAACCGAGGCAGATAAGAAGAACATTACCGATATGCGAAATGCGATCATTAATGCAAAAGATATTGATGAATTTCTCGAAATCACAGGGGAGATATATAAGCAGGCTGGTATTAACGTTGCCTTTGACGTAAACATTGATACTGATAAAGTGACCGGTGTTCCGTACCCGATGTTTTCTATTGCAACTGCGGGACACGGCGGATTTTTAGATTTCAGAGCTAAAACCGACACGGCTGCATATAAAAACATTTATACGAGTTTAGTTTCCCGCTATCTCGGTGAAATCGGAACAGAATTCGATAAAAAGGACATAGAGGCAGCAATTAAACTTCAGGTGGCAAGTGCTAAAGACGTTGACTATTTTTACGAGATAGTTTCATACTTCTCCTTTGCATATATGTTCGACATAATGACTGAGGAAGAAGTAGAAGCAGAAGTTGATGCAATGATTAAGCGGAATCCGGACTTCTTTGACAAGAACGGTAATTACATAGGAACTGAAGCACTGTTCTCAAACAAGAGCAAAGAAGCGGCAGATGCGGCTTACGACGGCTTTGACGTTTGCGAGGAACTTACGGATTACGGCTTTACAAACCTTGAAAAAATCATCATCCCCACACGAAAGATCACCGCTTTAGAAGAGAATATTATTTCAAATGCAAACCTTGACGCTCTTAAAATCAACGCACTCCTTATTTTGGATCAGAAGTTAGGCGTTGCACTCAGCAATGGCGAGAGTATAGCAAGTTCACTTATAAAAACATTTCCGCTTATGGTTTGTCTTACCTCATCCGCAAATGAATTAAGCGAAACTTTAGCATCTGAAGCAGAAGATGCAGAGAAAGAACTGTTTGAGGAAACAACAGGCGTTGAATATGATGAAGGACTCTTAAGCGCTGTTAACCTCAATCAACTTCGAGACCTCCTTCCGGACGACATCGGCCTTGTTTATGCAAAATACTACTATGATGATGAAACAACCGAAGTAATTTCCGGTATGATTCAGCAAATCTCAGATGCTTATAAAGAGCGTTTTAAAAACAATAAATGGATGGATGCAAAGACAAAAGAAAACGCTATTAAGAAGATAGATAACATGGTTTCGGTTATCGGCTATCCGAAGAACTATAACTTCCCCACAATAGTACCTATGTCCGAGGGTGGAAGTCTTTTCTCAAACACTCTTAACATCAGACGACAGTTATTGGCTGACCTTATCCGTTGCAATGAGGATAAGGAATTTATCAGAACGCTTATGTTTATACCGGCCGATATGGTTAATGCGTGCTATATACCCATATACAACTCGATAAATATCACGGCGGCCATCTTAAACAAGCCAATTTACGACAAGTATGCAAGTTATGCTACAAACCTGGGTTCTGTTGGTATGATTTTAGCACACGAAATCGGTCACGCCTTTGATAAAGACGGTGCAATGTATGATGAGAACGGATGCCTTAAAGACTGGTGGACTGATAAAGACTACGATGAGTTTCAGAAAATCCAGGATGAGTTTATAGACTACTACAATAAGTTCGAGGTTGTCGACGGCGTTGTTCAGGATGCAAGCATCACCATTAGCGAAAACATGGCGGACTTTGCAGCAATGCAGATAGTCATGGATATAGTCGGTGACGATAAAAAGGCTCAGCAGGAATGCCTCGAATCTTATGCAAGAATGTGGGCACAGTTGGGAACGGTTTCATATCTCACGGACAGCAGTATTTTAAGCGACGTTCACTCATCCAACGTTGTACGTATAAATGCAGTCGTAGCTTCATTTGATGCTTTCTATGAAATCTACGGCATAGAAGAGGGCGACGCTATGTACGTACCGCCTGAAAAAAGATTAAGACTTTGGTAAAGACGTACTATTTTTAAGGAGGAAACTAATATGTTGAAATCAAAAGAGTTAAGAGTTAAGGCGTGGAATTCGCTTAAAGGTAAATATTGGATGGCATTTATCGCCGTCATCGTTGCAGGAATCATTGGTTCGGTTAGCAATGGTTTCATAACCTTTGGTCAGAACTTGAGTGAAGTTTTGGGTATGGTAGATCCCTCTGAAATGGACTCTACTATGATGGCAGGTGCGATGTTGCTTAACGTTGTCGTAATCGTTTCGGCAATTATCGGGCTTATAGTCGGCATTTTTGTAACAAATGCTGTTACAGTAGGTCTTTGTAATTATTTTATCAAGAATACAGATTCCAAGCCGTCCCTCAAGGATGTTTTCTCCGGCTTCAAAGTAAAGTATGGCAGAAACATCGGTACACTTTTATTAGTAGGCATTAAAACCGTTTTATGGACAATTCTTTTCATAATCCCCGGAATTATCAAGTCTTACGAGTATGCAATTATACCCTACATACTTGCAGACGATCCGGAAATTTCCTCAAAGGATGCATTCGCAAAGGCAAAGCAGATGATGAAGGGCAACAAATGGAGATTATTCAAACTTGAATTCTCATTTATCGGATGGTTCCTTCTTTGCATTCTTACACTTGGTTTAGGAACATTCTTCCTTATGCCTTACATAAACGCTGCAAATGCAGAGTTCTACGCAGAATTAAAAAATAACTAAAAAGATATAAAAGGAGATTATTACCATGACTATTGAAAAGAAAATCAGCAACGACTCAGCAATACTTATCGTATCGGGCAGACTTGATACACAAACCGCACCGGAACTCGAAAACGAACTTGACGCAGTTCTTGCAGGTCTTAAGGAACTTACCTTTGATATGACAAACCTTGAGTATGTTTCATCTGCAGGACTCAGAGTTATTTTAAAAGCACAGAAAGCAATGAATGCACAGGGTTCCATGAAACTTACAGGCGTTAACGACAGTATTATGGAAGTATTTGATATTACAGGCTTTTTAGATATTCTCACAATTGAGTAAAAAGTTTCCGTACAGTTTGTACCGAGGATCGGTACATGACGGTTTGCGGAATCATAAATACCATTAAAAATTTGAAGCAATTTCTACGGAGGAGATGAGAATATGGCACTACACTTAATAATGTCCGCATCGTATAATGCGATTCTTGCCATTCTTCTCTATATACTTGACAAAAAGACAGCGTTTTCCAAAACACCATATAGAGTTAAACAATTTATTATAGGTGTGCTTTTCGGTCTTATGGCGATTTTTGCCACAACCGCCCTCGGCGGTTTTGATGTGGGTGAAGGAACCATAATGAATGTCCGAGATGCGGCACCTCTTTGCGCAGGTCTTATCTTCGGTGCTCCCGCAGGAATTATCGCAGGTCTTATAGGCGGCATTTATCGCTACGTGGCGGTATATTTTAGCCTTGCGGGAACGTATACGCAGATTGCGTGTTCTGTATCAACGATTTTTGCCGGATTTATTGCGGCAATACTCAGAAAGTATATGTTTGACAATAAGAAACCAACCTGGCTTTACGGCGTAGGTATAGGTATGGTTACGGAAGTTTTACATATGCTGATGATCTTCTTTACCAATATGAATGACGCGGTAAATGCGTTTGAGTTTGTAAAGATATGCACATTACCTATGGTAATCGGAAACGGACTCGCTGTTGGAATTGCGGTCTTCGTAGTATCTGTTATTAGCAAAGAAAAGTTTAGTTTGAAAAGGGAACAAAAGCAAATTTCACAGACGTTCCAAGGATGGCTTCTCGTTTGTATTATAATCGCCTTTGTTGCTACAAGTTTATTCTCTTCTGTATTACAGACGGGTATGAGCGAGGTTCAGACCAACAAAACTATTGAAATGAGCCTCACAGATGTTTATCAGGATATTTTAGACGAATCAAATGATAATCTTCTGAAAAAGACCGAAAGCATAAAAGAAGAGTACATAAACGGTGCAGAACTCTCAACACTCGCTTTGAAATACAACGTCATAGAGGTCAATATCATTGATGAAACCGGCTTTATCGTATCCTCCAATAATGAAGAGTATATAGGCTATGATATGACAAGCGGGGAGCAGTCGAATGAATTTGTAGTTGCACTTTTAAAGGATAAACAGACCGGGTATATTCAGGATTACAGACCTACCTCTTATGATAACGTTACCTTCAGAAAATATGGTGCAATCACCCTTGATGACGGTGGATTTATTCAGGTAGGCTACGACAGTAAACAATTCAGGGCAGATATTGATAAATACGTGAAAACGGTATCCAAAAACCGCCACGTGGGAAATTCCGGTTTCGTTGCAATCTGTGATGAAAACTTCAATCTTGTAACATATAGAAGTGATTTTGAAGGTGCAGAACTTCAGAAAATCGGTATAACATTCAACCCTGAAATTATTGCCGAGGGCGAAATTTTTACGTCGACGGTATATGATAAAGAGTACCTTTGCTCATATCGTTTTGTAGAAGGCTACTACATTATAGGCGCTATGCCGAAACACGAGGCAATGTTTATGAAAGAGGTTTCGGTGTATGTAAATACATTTATGGAAATCCTCATATTTGCAGCTTTGTTTGTTCTTATTTATTTCCTTATAAAGAAGATTATCATTGACAACTTAAGGAAAATAAATAAAGGTCTTTCTCAGATAACCAACGGAAATTTAAACGTAACGGTGGACGTTCGCTCCAATGAAGAATTCGCATCCCTTTCCGATGATATCAATCAGACGGTTGGTACGCTAAAAAGGTATATAAAGGAAGCGGCGGAAAGAATAGACAAGGAACTTGAATTTGCAAAGCAGATTCAGTACGCCTCACTTCCGACGGTTTTCCCAAAAAGCGTTTCATTTAAACTCTATGCAGAGATGATAACGGCAAAGGAAGTCGGCGGAGATTTTTACGACTTCTATATGCTAAACGAGTCAACCATTGCTTTTCTTGTTGCGGATGTATCGGGGAAGGGTATCCCTGCGGCTATGTTTATGATGCGCGCAAAGACGGTTATCAAAGACCTGGCAGAGCGAGGCCTTGAGCCTGACGAAATATTTACCATTGCAAACGGAAAACTTTGTGAAAATAACGATGCGGGAATGTTCGTAACCGCATGGCTTGGTATTTTAGATACCAAAACGGGTGTTTTAAAGTTTGCAAATGCAGGACACAACCCACCGCTTATTAAAAGATGTGGTGAA
>JAFYQP010000034.1 GCA_017559855.1 Clostridia bacterium
AAAAAGGCAAGTAGTAATTCCCTTTGGGGGCTGGTTATGCAGGGGGGCGGTTTGTAGCCCCCATGCCGTTTAGGGGGTGGTAGGGGGGACTCGGAACCCCCCTACGTTTTGCCTACTTTTGCATTCAAAAGTAGGCCGTCGGAGACATTGCAAAAACTTGCGGTTTGAAAATGGTTGTGGTGTAGACACCTCATCCGCCACCGGCGGCACTCCCATCGCTCCCCTCAAGCACCCCATATTAAAACGGAAATATATCCTCATCGTCAAAAGCATCACCGATAAAATCGAAACCGCCCTCCTCAAGACCAAACATATTCCGCCACTTTTCAATAGCATCAAGGAGTTTGGGATTCTCAATATCCCGATTGTGCGGTCCACGCATCTGAGCAATGTGCCTGTCCCGTTTGATTTCGATTGCGGCGACGAATCTGCCGTTACGCATAACGCCCACCACGTGCATCGTGTTGATAGCCATTTCACTTAAGCAATTTGAAAGTTCTTTACCCGCACGAATGTACTCATTTGTACTTCTCAGCCAATGGAAATCGAAGCCGTCAATCACCGTGTCATAGATTTTGCTCTCTCTCACAATGGGCATAGACGCATGATTTACGGCAAAATCATTTACGCTGCCGCGTTTTGCAAGATTCCTCTCATATCTTCTTTTCATCGCATCGCTCATCGCCGCATATTCAAGACCGCGACTTGAAATAACTCCCGAATTCTCAAGTATCGCCCTGACTTTATTGTGAGGATTAACACGGCAAATAAGCCTTAAATACTCCTCAACAACGGGAAAACGATTAAGGGTTGCAAACACGTCAAAGGCACCGGGCTTTGAGATAAAGCGAATGAAAACGTCGTAATTTCCCAAAATCTCATACATCTTACACATCTCATCCAAGTAGAAAAAATATCCCGGCTTTGAGAACATAATACGACGCAGAGCCTTTCTTTTAGGAAGAGTTGACCTGTCGAAAATTTCAGGTAAAGCCTTTGCATCGTGGAGTCGTTTCTCTCTGTTTCTAAATAAAGGGTGAATACGACTCGTACCCTTGAAAAAAGGCACGTAATCGAAAAAGGCGGCGTCGTAGCCTATGTATCGTGTCATAAGGAAAAGTGCGTTAAAATCAATGTACGCAAAGGCAAACTCTCCCGCATATACGCGGAAAAATTCCACAAGTTTCTCCTTAAATGCAGGATGTTCGGCAAAAAGTCCGTCGGTCATCGTACCCTCAATTTTCTGCGGCGATTGGGTAATGTCACGGGTGACAAGGGGCAGGTCTCCGTCAAATAAGGAAATATGCACCCTGCCCTTTTTGAAATTAAAGGTAAGCACCTCGCAAAGATTCGGCGAAAAATTCACCGTCACACCCTCGCACCATACCTGGGTATCGAAAATCTCACCCACGTCTAAAATCCTGCTCTTTACGGTAAGTTTACCGTGCCGCACCTCAAATTCCACACTGCGTGAACCATGTGCGGGTTTTAAAATACGATCGCACACACCGCATTTAACATTGCCGTGGCATACAACCCTCCCCGCAAGGGAGAGCACTTTTTCCTCCTCATCCTCAAAGAGCGAAACCTGACTATCCGCCCATTCAAGGAGAAAATCATCACTTATCGCCTCATTTACGTTGCCGCAAAGGGACATCTTCGCACCGCAGTACGGGCAGACCACGTAATCTGCATAAAGGTAGGCAACACCTTTTCTTTTCATCGCCGCTCTGTACTTGTGGCGGTCATTTAAAATTTTCTCCGGAGTAAATTCCTCACAATCGGTCTCCACACGGTAGCCGTATGCAAAGTCTAACACCTGCCTCATAGGTCATCATCCACCTTTGCGTATTTTAAAAAGGTCTCAAGCATATTCCGCACGCAACTTTTTTCGGTCACACGGTTTAATACCTGTGCACGGTGCTTTACAATCATAACCTTTTCAAGACAAAGACTAATTCCCTTTGCAACACGGGACATATAAGTCTCGCCACTTTTACAGATGATTTTCAAGTCAATGAGGATATCTATCGCCTCATCCACCGCCTTATTATCACCTGCCATTTCCTTTATAATCTCAATTCTGTCCGCACCGTTTATCTCAATCGCCTTCATAACCGCAACCATTTCGTGATTGAGATTTCCCACAATTTCGGGCACCTCGGACTTCTTTATCACACGGTAGATAAGTTTTTCCTTAATCACCTTGTAATTAAAACCGCCTACCTTCTCCCCCGCCAAACCTTCCGAAAGGATAAAGTCCATAACTTTTGCCGCGTCTTTGAAATTCATGCCGAAATGGTGCATAATCCTCGGCACACCTACAACATCAAGATTTAATAAAAAATCCTGAGTCTCATATATGTCTGGCATTTTCATATTTACTCCTCCTTTTTATAATGGTATTTCGGATGTGCAAAATCCACCTTCTGCACACGGGTTTTCGGTCTCCGCTTCTCCTTATCGCAAAATTCAGGGCACAAATAGGATCGTTCCATAAAGGACCATAACACGTCCTCACGAAGTTGAGTTATAACGCACTCACCAACTTTAAGGCGTTTTAATTTACTGACGGGAACCAGTGGCACAACCTCCTTCGTGTAGTTTGTCGGGTGCTCATCCTCACCGTTTAGAATAGCGTAAACCGGACTGATTATGGTTTTTTCACCACATTCTTTGGAGAAATCACCAACCGTGTCGGTGTTGTTACTTCCTATGTAAATGTGAGTGGATAAATTGTCACGAATAATGTGACCGCAACTCTCACCGTAAACGTGGTTAAGTTGTGCGTAGGATTGAAGCAGAATTACGAAGAACACGTTACGGGACGCACAAGCGGAGATAATTTTATGGAACTCGTCATTGCCAAACTGCGGCAGATTGCCAAATTCATCCAATAAGAAAAGGAACGGACGCGAGAGACTGCCGTCCTTTTTTCTCGCAATGGCGATAAGTTCGGTGTAAAGGCAGGAGAGGAAAAGGGAAATTATCTCATAACCGCTGTTCTCCTCATCTCTGTACTCTAAGAAAATAACCGTAGGCGTGTCCCCGTCAAGTTCCTCCATATTGAAGGTGTTGGTGCAGGTAACACGGCGAATTGCAATATCCCTGAAAATATTCATCTTCTCAATAAATACGGAGATAATACACTTTCGGGTGTTATTCGCCTGCTCTAAAATACAGTTACGAGCAAGTTTATACGCCTTTGAACTCTCGCCTCTTGATGTGAAGTATCCCTTGTCAAAATTCTTCTCATCCCCGTCGGAAAAGGCGTCGAACACCTCAAGCATAGTACCGAGTGAGAAATTATCTCGTGTAATCGTTCCCGTCGCAATATCCTCAAGCATGGCATAAATTATCGCCTTAAAAAGCGACCTTGCACTGCGGTCCCAATAGGGGTCCTTGTGATTGGGATCAACCGGAACAATCTTACTTGCAAGTTTGTTAATTTCATACTCAACACGCGTCATATAATCGTGCTCGATGGCAGTGTATGCCGCCTTGGCACTTTCATAATCCGGGTAAAACTTACCCTCAAACTCAACACCGTCCTTATCATCCCCCAACAAAACGGGAACAAACGCCTCCGCCTTACTTAAAGCCTCGGCGTAAATGTCGTATATTTTGGTAAGCGGGTTCCAACAATCACTACTGTCACTTTCAACGAAGTCCAAGGTAATGATGCGGTATCCCTCCTCCTCAAATCTTGCGGCGGTCTCGCGACTGAGTTCGCCCTTCGGATCGCTTATTACCATATTGGGCTTGTCCTTGCCCTTCATAAGCACGTTAATCGTGGGGATGAGAAACGAGGTGGTCTTACCCGAACGGGTAGCACCGATGCAAAGAGTGTGTGAATAGGGTTGCATGGTAACCTGAATTTCCCCTGTCTCATCACGCTTTATACAAAGAGGAATACCCGTACAGTCAACCTCACCCAATTTGCTGTACGGGATGGTGGTATACTCACGGGTAAATTCCGAAACGGTCTTAAGTCTGCTGTTTTCGTAATTACTAAACAAATCAAAGTTTCTCATATGCACCTCCAAAGTAGCCAAACTCATTACTCTTCTCAACATTGTAAAGTGAGAGATCAATATCCTCTGTGCAAATTTTCGCCTTATTCTTAAAAATGGCACAGCGTAAAAGGTCGTCCACCACACGGGGAATATAAACCATGCTAATCGAGGACAACACCTCAACCGCATCCTTTGTAAGTTTAATGTCACGGTTTAAACTCATGGCACGATTTGCAAAAATTTCGCCAATAACCTCGGATTTTTCCTTCCGTTCCAAAGGTTTAACGGAAATCACCTGGCAGGATGACTCAAACTCACGGATAATACGGTTGGAAAAAAGCACGAAAATCGTGCGTGACAAATCGAAGTTGATTGCAGGGTTTGCAAGTTTGAATTTCTCCCTGAAATCACGGCGTAAAAGTTTTGCAAATTCTTCAAGCAGTGCCTCGTCGAGCAGATGTGCGTTTTTCATTAAAATCACGGTGGCCGCAACGCCGGTCTCACCTAAAGCACGAAGCACAAAATGTTGCTCACCGCCGAAGAAATCCTGCGGGGTAAGTGTTGCCGCATCAACCTCCACAACGTGTGAGAAGGAATTTTTAAGTGCCTCGTAATATATTCCGGAGGCTTGTGCCTCGCCACTCTCTACCAACATAAGTGGGCGGTATAGTTCCTCACATTCGCACCAAACAGGCGACATGGCACAGAGTATGTTCTCCCTCTCCTCCCGTCTGCCTTTAAACGGCTTAAAGTTACTTTGGTAAAAATTAACCTCTTCCACCTTTGCATCAAAGGGGATTTTAAGGTACTCCTCGGCGTGTGCGTCGAGAATAAGTTTCTTCTTATCCTCATTTGAAATAAGATCCGAGAAAAGAATTTTTGAAAGTTTGCGGTGGAATTGGTTACGGTCTAGAACCTGCATCTCAAAGGCGGTTTCAAGAATTTTCACACGCGGCTTTTTTCTGCAGGTCTTTTTCATCTTATACGCAGAGCAAATGTGCTCTACCGCCGCCCTTTGATTGGGCGTGTCTAAAATGGTGTATAAATTGTCAAGGTACATATCCTCACCCGTGCAGGAAAGGGCAAGTAAGTTTCCGAACACGTGGTTCCAATCGGCAACAAGTGCCATACGGCGAAGTGATGCCGCCTTGTCCTTCTGCACTAAAATACCGCGGTTTTCAAAGTAGGAAAGGGTTGCCATGGCACTTACGTTACCACTCATTGCGGCACGGTCAAGACGGTCGGCAACACTTGATGCGGTGAGGTTTTTCTCGGTAAAAATCGAGTCCTTGCAACCCATCGCCTCACCTAATGAGGTAAATATCATACGGTCGTTCTCATTAAGGGTGATGTTTGCAAACTCCACCGTCCTGCAAAGTCGCAGGTATGAGGCGTTGTCGTTGATATTTGCAAAAGGCTCGGAGAAAATTGCGGTAAAAAGTGCGTCCCGCTCCGCCTTTTTAAGTGGTAGGCAGAAGATTTTTACAAGGTCGGAAAACACCTTTTCAATGGTCTTGTCGCAGACGATGCCGTTTAAAATTGCCTTAATAAGAAAAAATTGGGTAAGGAATCGCTCTGTGAGAAAAGTTTTCATATTTTTAATTACTCCTTCTTGCTTTAACGGTTTTGGGCATTAAAATTCCGTCGATAAGGCCGTATTCCACCGCCTCTGCCGCACTCATAACGTTGTCACGGTCGGTATCCCTTGCGATTTCCTCAACGGTTCTTCCCGTGTTGAGTGCTAAAATTTCGTTAAGTGTGGCACGTGTGCGTTCAATGTGCCGTGCGGCGAGGATAATATCACTTGCCTGACCGGCAATACCGGATGACAAAGGCTGGTGAATCATAATCTCTGCATTGGGCAGAGCAAAACGTTTGCCGTAACTGCCGGAGGATAAAAGGAACGCACCCATAGAAGCGGCAAGTCCGGTGGCAATACACCTGACCTCACAGTTTAAGTTGTTCATCGTGTCGTAAATTGCAAGTCCTGCGGAAACAGAACCACCCACGCTGTTTATAAGGCAGGTAAGCACACGATCTGCGGGGTTTGGAATTTCTTTTAACTTCTCGTCTATGTAGTGCATCTGTACAATCACCCTTGCGGCAAGGGCATCGTCAATGGGGCCGAAAATGTAAACCTGACCTTTGTTTAAAAGGTACTCATCACTTAAAAATTCTTTTGACATAAAAACTCTCCTTTCGTCATTAAACATCTCATCGAGAGGTATACTATCATTTATATAACTATTTAAATTTACATTTTTCGTGCCGATTAGACGCAGTTTTTTCTTTTAATATAATTATTCGCCACACCTCCAAAATTCCCTTTTTTAATCCCCCGTCCCCCCTAGCCTTCCCCTTGAGGGTAGTGAAGCGAAGCGGAATGTCGGTTTGGTAGTGAATGACAGTTCGGTGAACTGTCAGAGCCAAACCGTGACCGAGCCGCAGCGAGACAGGTGGCATCGCAGATGACGGATGAGGGGTAATAGCCTCCCTTGCCTAAAGGGAGGTGGCAGCCGTAGGCTGACGGAGGGATTGTCAAACACGGGTGAGGTGCCCTCCATCCCCCACCGAAAAAAATATTTTTAAAAATTTTT
>JAFYQP010000035.1 GCA_017559855.1 Clostridia bacterium
ACCCCCGCAGCGACACAAAGGTTACAAACACCCTTGGAACCCCTTATGTCCAACTGCTTGCATTACGAAGTACTTGTGGTGAGTAGCATCGTGATAATACGCCATTTGTTTTTTCAAAAAAATTGCTTTTTCAAGGCTCCTTATCCCGATGCTACGGTAGTTTGTCTTTCGCCTTCCCCTAGAGGGGAAGGTGGGGTTGCGTAGCAACCTCGGATGAGGTGTAAAAAAAGGACGGGCATCTGCTCGTCCTTTTTATATTAAACCATACCGTACAGTTTCTTCTCCTCCGGGGTAAGGCTTGTGCGTACAGAGCCGTCGGGGAAAACGTACTCGCCGAATTTCAGTTCATTCTCCATCCAAATACCCCTTAAAGCAACACCGCTTTTTGCGGTATACGTACCCTCGCCGTGCTTTAAGTCGTCCTTCCACTCACCGTCAAAAACCGCACCGTCAGAGTAGAAATACGTACCCCTGCCGTGACGCTTATTATTAAGGAAAACACCCTCGTAACACTCACCACTCGGCCAGGTGCACTTGCCACTGCCGCAGAAAAGATCATTTTCCCACATACCTTCGTAAACCATGCCGCGGGCATAAATCTGCCTACCTAATCCGTGGCGACAATCGTCACAGAAGAAGCCGTCGTAAACACTGCCATTCGGCCAAGAGTACGTGCCGTAGCCCTGCTTTTTACCGAGGCAGAACTCGCCCTCGTAGGAGCGACCGTCGGCGTAAACGTATTTGCCGAACCCGTGGAACTCGTCGTTTAAATACATACCCACGTAATACTCGCCGTTAGGGAAAGTGGTTTTGCCCTTACCGCATCTTTTACCGTCTCTGTGTATGCCGTGGAATCTTTCCACATTGGGTACGTTATACGTGCCGAAGCCGTAATATTTGCCGTTTCTCCAACCACCCCTGTAATAGTGGTCATCACCAAAGGTCATAGTGCCCAAGCCGTTGGGTTGGTCATCTGCCCACTCGCCAAAGTAGTTGGAATCGTCGTCGTAGACCATCTTACCGAATCCGTGGCGTTTTCCGTCAACCACATCGCCGTTATATTCACCATTTGCATAGCGTATGCAACCGCGACCTGTCGCCGTCCCATCTAAAATATCACCTGTATAAACCCCGCCGTCGGGAAGGGTAATTTTCCCACGCTTGTTCAAATCGAAAGCGGTGTCGTCGGGTTTGATACAAGGATTGGGCGGGAAGAGGGTTTTCCCGTCAATATAATTGAAGATTTCACGCTTTTGAAGCATAAGAGCAACGCATTTAGTGGGCGTCGTACGCCCAAAGGCATTTATTAGGGTGAAGTGACGGGTATCATAGGGTGAAATATCCGCATCATCTAATAAAACTACGAACATTTTCCTGTGTGCAGACGCTAAGGCAAGGTCGCAGAAAATGCGGAAACGGCATTTTTTCTCCGCTAAAAAATCCTTTGTCAGAAAGATAATCGGGGAAGATGAGTCGGTCAAAGCGGTGGAAAAAAGACGTTTGCAATCATCACCCTCGGCAATGTCACCTGAGTATTTGATTTTAAAACCGCGACGGTGTAAATCCTCCGCAAACGGCCGAACCCGCTCGGCATCCTCACCTCTGAAAAACAGGGTAAAATGATGAAACTGTGCTGCAGATTTGACGCCTAAAATATTCTCCATAAGACCAACCCTCCCTTGCCTCAAAGTTAAAGTAATTCTACCATATTTCGACAAACTTTTCAACCCCATAGGAGAGAATAATACACTTATTGTATGTAGACTTATTGTATTCTTTTGTGCACAATAAATATGAGGTGATTACTGTGGACATAGTAAAGGTTTTTGGCGATAATGTTAGAAAATATCGCACGGCAAAAAATATATCACAGGAAAAATTTGCAGAGTTGTGTGGACTGCACAGGACATATATAAGCGATATTGAGTGTTATCGCAGAAGCATTTCTTTAAGCAATATACAAAAGATAGCAGATGCCTTAGAGATAGATACGTACAAACTCTTTTTGGAGTAATGAGGTGATAAGTATGAACAAACAAGATGAATGCGGAGCAATCTTTGACCGTTTAATGAGCGAACTGCCGGAATATTGGGACGGAAAAGACAGCGTGTTATATATGCGTGATAATGAATGTCGTAATTGGAGACAAATGGAATGGCCGGGATGGTATTTTCAGTTCATGTGTGAAAAGATATTGGGCAAAGACAAGTTTTTTGCCATTCCCGGACCTGCATACGGCAATGTTGAATTTGACGGAAAGAGAATCATACCGTGGGATTTTAAAGCACACACCGCGAATGTTGCAAGTGGGAATAAAGTGCCGACAAACGGATATGATGCAATAGTTGAAGCGATTGAGGAATATGGTTGCGTTGGGTTCATTGTAGCGGAGGGAGATGCAATGTTTGATGACGATGAGCAGTCATTCAAAAAATGGCATGATGAACTTAAAGGAAAGGTTTCGGATTATGAGAAAGAGCGTATAGCACGAGGTGCACGGTCACGTAAAAGAAAAGCCGCATTTAGACTTGATGCGATACGGTTTGTTTTTGTAGACAAAGAGAGCCTTAAATGCTGCGGAAGATTCCAACAGGGTATGCGTAACGCCAATGGTACACCGAGAAATGCCAAGGTAATGCTTGATATAAGCGATCCCCGTATAGAGCAGTATGTGTTTGAGATTGAATAAAAATAAAGCCACCGCCGTTAAGGCGGTGGCTTTATTGCGTTAAAAAAGCGATAATTGAGTATGACAGTCACCCAACTGTGCATCGGGATCCCATTCGCCCTTATCGTGCTGGTCGATATTGAATAATTGCTGTGCCAAAAAACTTACGCAATTTACGTTGACAGCATTTCCGAATTGTTTGTAGGCTTGATGATCATTTTCGTTGGGAATAAAGTCATCGGGAAAACTCTGAAGACGTGCCGCCTCTCTGGGGGTAAGTCTCCGCTTGAATTTTCCGATTATGGGTATTTGTACCATAGCCACCAAAGCGGGGAAAGAGTCAGGGCGTTTAACTCTTATTCCGGACGGCCTGAACTGAATAAATCCATCCCAAAGGCTGGATATAGAATTTCCTGCCTGCCATTCAAACTTCTTTTGTGTAGGGGTGAAATCATCTAAATTGTTCCATTTTTTTAGCCATAAGTCGATGAAATCCTTGTTGTTTGCATATAAGTCTCTGTTTTTACGGCAAAAATCGGCTTTCCACTTAGGTAGATTGGAAGTGTCGTAGGTTTGCTTAAATTCAGTAGCCCAAATGGGGAAACCTATAACTTTTTCTTTGATTCCCTTGTAGAATTCATCCCAACAGGAGAGAACTTTCTCCTCTGTTTCAGAAATATTGTATTTTTCATCGGCGTTTTCGTCAATTATTCCTGAACCGAAAACATCAAGGTCACTTTTATCTTTGTATGGAATGGTGAAATTCAAGTGATTAATGCCGAGTGATTTATGCACACCTAAAATGTACACACGCTCTCGCAGTTGGGGCACTCCCAACTGGTGTGGACTCATAATTATCGGGTTATCGGAAAGGACATAACCGAGTTCGGTAAGATTTCTTTTAATTACACGCCAGGTGTTACCACAATCATGTGAAACGAGATTTCGGACATTTTCAAGGATAATGAATTTTGGCCTTTTCGCTTTTAAAATTCGAACTATCTGGAAAAACAGTGTTCCCTTGGTTTGGTCGGCGAATCCTTGTTGTTGCCCTGCCTTTGAAAAAGCCTGACAGGGGAATCCACCGCATAAAACGTCGTGGTCGGGAATGTTTTCATTCTCGATTAAAGTTACGTCGTTTGCAGAATCAATGCCGTAATTTAATTTATATGACTCAATGGCAAATGCGTCAATTTCGGAAGCGAGAACACACTTGCCACCCAAACCACTCATCGCAAGATGAAAGCCACCAATTCCGGCAAACAAATCGATGAAAGTGAATTTGTTATCATTAAAATAATTCATATCCTATTCACCTTTGGGATTAAAAGTATTTTAATAATTCTACCATATTTCCGCAAACTTTTCAACCCCACCACCATAGCCTTCCCACCGTCCCCCATAGCCTTCCCCTTAAGGGGAAGGGGGACCGCTTTGCGGTGGATGAGGTGTAATAGCCTTCTCCCCTCAGAACGAGAAGGTGTCATCGTAGATGACGGATGAGGTGTAGTTGCCTCCCCTTGTTGCAAGGGGAGGGGAGCGATGGGAGTGCCGCCGGTGGCGGATGAAACGACCTGAGCGAGTGGCAGCGGTCGAAAAAATCGAGGATTAGCAAAATCACGATGATTTTTTCGGGCACCGCAACAGAAGTACCTTTATTTCCGTTGCACCTGTGGGGATAAAAACGAAACTTATGTTTTTTACAATCCCTCCACCACCTTCGGTGGTCCCCCTACCG
>JAFYQP010000036.1 GCA_017559855.1 Clostridia bacterium
GGGAAGAGGAGAACGTCACGGATTGCAGCTGAGTCGGTAAGTAACATACACATTCTGTCGATACCGAAGCCGATACCGCCGGTAGGTGCCATACCGTGCTCAAGTGCATTCATAAAGTCCTCATCCGTTGTATTTGCCTCATCATCGCCCTGAGCGAGAAGTTCTTCCTGAGCCTTGAAACGCTCTCTCTGATCAATCGGATCGTTAAGCTCGGAATAAGCATTTGCCATTTCCCAACCGTTCATAAAGAACTCGAAACGCTCGGTATATTCGGGATTCTCCGGTTTCTTCTTGGTAAGGGGAGAAATCTCGATAGGATGATCCATAACGAAGGTGGGCTGGATAAGATGCTCTTCTGCAAATTCTTCGAAAAAGAGTGCTAAAATATCGCCCTTCTTATGATGCTTTTCAAACTCAACGTGCTTTTCCTTAGCAATTGCCTGTGCTTCCTCAAGAGTCTTAATCTCATCGAAATCTACACCTGCATACTTCTTGACCGCTTCAACCATTGTGATACGCTCAAAAGGCTTACCTAAATCCATTTCAACGCCGTTATAGGAAATTTTGGTTGTGCCTAAAACTTCTTGGGCAACGTGGCGGTATAAATTCTCGGTAAGATCCATCATACCGTGATAATCGGTATATGCCTGATAGAGTTCCATAAGGGTAAACTCCGGATTGTGACGGGTGTCTAATCCTTCGTTTCTGAAAACTCGTCCAATTTCATAAACACGCTCTAAACCGCCTACAATAAGACGCTTTAAGTAAAGTTCGAGAGAAATACGGAGTTTAAAATCCTCATTGAGTGCGTTGAAATGAGTCTCGAAAGGACGAGCTGCTGCACCGCCTGCATTTGCAACGAGCATGGGGGTTTCAACCTCCAAGAAGCCCTGTGCATCAAGGTATCGGCGGATACTGCTTATAATCTTTGAACGCTTGATAAAGGTGTCCTTTACCTCGGTGTTCATAATAAGGTCAACGTAACGCTGACGATAACGTAAATCCTGATTTGTAAGGCCGTGATATTTCTCAGGAAGCGGTTTTAAAGACTTGGAAAGAAGGGTAACTTCGCTACAATGGATGGAAATCTCACCGCGGCGTGTACGGAAAACAATACCCTTTACGCCAATGATATCACCAATATCGTACTTTTTAAAACGGGCAAATTCTTCCTCGCCGATATCGTTTATACGAACGTAAAGCTGGATTTTGCCGTCACGGTCCTGAAGGTCACAGAAGAAAGCCTTACCCATATCGCGGCGGCTCATCATACGACCTGCAAGGCAGACCTCCTGATTTTCCATCTCATCAAAGTTATCAAGAATTTCTTTTGTATGATGTGTTTGGTCATACTTTACGATTTCGAAGGGGTTTCTTCCTTCAGCCACTAAGTCGGAAAGTTTTTCACGGCGAACTCTTAAAATTTCATTTAAGTCCTCCATGCCTTCCTGTACTACATTTACTTCCTCGGACATATCTTTTGCTCCTTCCCCGAATTGGGTTACATAATTTCTAAAACCTTGTACTCAAACTGACCTGCAGGTGCGTCAACAACAACGGTGTCGCCAACCTTTGCACCGATGAGTGCCTTACCGAAAGGAGACTCGTCGGAAATGCGGAGTTCAAAGGGATTTGCTTCCTGTGAACCTACGATGCTATAGGTCTGCTCACTGTCATCAGAGAGGTCCTTAACCTTAACCTTAGTACCTGCTGCAACCGTGTCGGAACCCTCTGCATCTTCGATAATCTCGTAGTTTGAGAGGATGTTTTCAATTTCGGCAATACGTGAGTAGAGTTTACCCTGCTCGTTCTTTGCCTCATCATATTCACTGTTCTCGGATAAGTCACCGAATGAACGTGCTTCCTTAATCTGCTCTGCAACTTCATGCTCACGGACTGTTTTTAAATATTCCAACTCGTCCTGAAGTTCCTGTAAACGCTCCTTGGATAATTTAAATATTTTCTTCATAGTAATCTCCCTCTTTGTAAAAATATTTTCTCAAAAAGTTAAAAAATTCCCACTATGGTATTTTACAGTACTCATTATTATATTATAATACCGCTTTTTCGTCAAGTTAATTTTTCCTCTTTAAAAATCAATTCATTCACGACAAGGTCTTCCGGACTGATACTCCCCGACTCAACAAGTGCCAGACATACGCTTTTTAAATGTGTTTTGGGTATATCCCCCACGTTCTTATCGGTCACTATTTTCGTATCAGAGAGAATGTAACATACATTTTTTTGCCGATACTGAAGTGAAAATTCTTTTTCATATATAAAAACGGAGATATCTGCATTTTTCGTACTCTGTGTAACAGAAATCCCGTACTCTTCCATTACATATTCCGAAAAAGCAGATGAATCTCTCGATGATATGCTCAAATACCCTGCATTTTTTATTATTTTTTCAAGTCCGTATCGGGTGAAATTTGCCAAACCACCACAAAAAATTGCAACCGATGTTTTTTCGGGACTAATTTCAAATTTCTTTAGGGTTTTTAAATATATTTCACCTGCCAGATATGAGTATAATCTCAATGGTATTATCGGAGTTATTCCATATTTTAAAAGGGGTTCTTCATCACACTCATCATCGACAATTACCCGTTTACCATAAAGGACCTTACTCGCTTTTTTCAATGTGCGTGGTTTAAAGTTTGGAATTTTTACCCGCAGCACCTTTTGCTCCAAAACACGCATAGTGTCCGTTTTTATACGTCTGACACTACTGTCAATTTCAAGCATATAAAACACTATCAATCACCCGTGTTACTCTATGCAAGTTACCTTTAAAATATCATATCACCCTGTCTTTTAATAAGGCAGGGTGATATTTTTTATTGCTGTATTTTAGTTTTTACATTCTGGAATGCCGCCTGAAGTTGCGGATCGTTTTCCATTGTAAGTGTGTAGAAGTTCTTTGTCTGCTCCTCGGTAAGTTCAACCGTGATGTCGGGCTTTATACCCTGTGTATCTGCAAGGCTTATACCCTTTGCGGTATAGTACTTGTCCACAGAGAGGATAAGTCCGCCACCGGTTTTAAGTTTAATCGGGCGTTGAGCACAACCCTTACCGGTTGTAGGAGTACCTATGATAGTAGCCTTGCCATGCTCCTGCAAGGATGCGGCAAAAAATTCCGCCGCACTAATACTTCCGCTATTAACAAGTACTGCCATCGGGGCCTGAATTTCTTTTGCGTCGGATTTAAATTCTTCGGTAATACCCGCTTTGTCGGTTGCGGTAATAATTGTTCCCTCCGGAAGAAGGGCATCAAGAGCACAAACCAAGTCGTCCAATGTTCCGCCGCCGTTATTTCGAAGGTCGAACACAAAGCCCTTTGCACCTTGACTCTGCAAGTTGTGCACCGCGGTCACAACCTGATTGCCCGTACCTATATCGAATGAACGGATTTTGATATAACCGATTCCGTCTACGAGACTTGAACGAACGGATTCAACCTTGATTTCCGCACGAACCGCGGTTAAGTTGAGCGGTGTTTCACTTCCTGCACGCATAACGGCAAACTGTACCGACGTGCCCGCTTCACCTCTTACGTTATCAACCGCTGTATCATAGCCGATTTCAAGAACTTTTTTACCGTCAACTTCGGTTATGATATCGCCCGGTAAAATTCCCGCCTTTTGTGCCGGCGAATCTTCATATACCTCAACAATGCGGATATTTCCCGTATTCGTATCCTGGACAACCGATACGCCAATACCTACCACATTGCCGGAAAGGGACTGAACATACTCAGAAAAACTCTCCTCATCGAGATAATGTGACCATCTGTCGCCAAGATATGCCACCATACCGGTAAGTGCACCTTCGGTCAACATATTCTCATCATATTCGTTTACGTAGAGAGTTTCTATCGTGGATCTAACTTCTGCGATACGCTCATACTGAGCATTTGCCGCATTGAATTTTTCAACCAGGGCACTTGTCTGCTTTTGCATATGGAAAAATGTAATGCCGTAGGTTACCGTTGCGGTAATCAGCATAAGTGCCAAAGTTGTTGTTATATATCTTTTTTTCATATGGGGTTTATCCCTTCTTGAAATAATTCATCGGATTAACGTCATCGCCGTTTATAAGTACCTCAAAATGAAGGTGAGGGCCTGTGGAATTTCCCGTAGAGCCTACGTATCCTATGGTCTGACCGCGGGTTACGTACGCACCCTTGGAAACCGCAAGTCTGCTCTGATGTGCATAAAGCGTGCTTCTTCCGCCACCATGGTCAATAACAACGTAGTTGCCATAACCTTTTGACGACCAACCTGCAACAATTACTTTACCGGAGTTTGCCGCAACAATGGGAGTTCCCGTGCCTGCCGCAATGTCAACACCCGTATGCATTCTCTTATCTCTGGTTATCGGGTCACTTCTCATTCCGTAAGGGGATGTGATGGTGTATTTGCCCGGTACCGGCCAGGTAAAGTCACCGCCAACATACTTGCTGGAACTTGAGGAACTTCCGGATAAAATACGTTTGATTTCAGCCTTTGCCTGATTTTGTGCGGCCTCTGCCTCTTCATATGCCCTTTTGTATGCTTTTTCATCCGCCGTGAGGTTCTTTAAAAGGGTTGTTGCCTCTGCCTCTTGGCTTGAGAGTTCCGCCTTGCGGGATGCAAGAATTTTCTTCGCACTCTCCTGCTCTTTTCTGTTATTTTCGATTTCTTCACGCTTTGCCGCAATGGTTTCCTGCTGCTTTTTAAGTTCGCTCATAATGCCTCTGTCGTATGACATAACACTACCTACGATTTCAGCACGGGAAAGCATTTCACCAAACGAATCCGCCGCCAAAACAACGGTGAGATATGAAACTCTTCCATTTTCTTCCATTGCACGGATACGCTTTTTAAATAACTCATAGGTTTCCGCTTCCTTGATTTTTGCGGCGTCTATGTCACGAGTACACTGTGCAGCCTGAGAATCAAGGGTGGAGATAAGTTGGTTTATTGTTGCAATCTCCTGAGAAGTTACACTGATTTTTTTATCAAGCGCTTCCTTTTCCGCAGTAGCGGATTTTTTCTCCGAGCGGACACGGTTTAAGTCCTTTTGAATTGCGGCTTTTTCCTTATCCAATTTGGAGAGTTTTTCATTAAGACTTGAAACCGATGTTGCCGCCTCGCCAATAAGAACGAACGCCTCCATAAGGAGAGGAGCAACCATAAGAAGTGCAAGAAGAATTGCGAGAACACTTACAACGATTCTTTTTGTGTTGGGTTTCATCATTTCCTCCTTATACTTTCAGGAATTTACGGATGGTAAATCCACTGCCGATACCGCCAACAAGTGCACCCATTCCTACGAATAAACCGAGCAGGTACCAGAACATGCTTCTGAAACTGATAAGTTCAAAAAGTGCGAAGTCAGCAAGAGTTGTCTTAATTATATAAGTATAGAGAATCCATTGGAGAACGAGTGCGAGAAGTGCACCGATTATGCCCAGAATAAGACCTTCAATCATAAACGGACTTCTTACAAAACTGTTGTTTGCACCAATCATTTTCATAATTGCGATTTCTTCACGGCGGTTAAAAAGTGCCAGGTTTACCGTGTTTGAAATAATGAACAATGCGACACAAAGAAGCACTAAAACAATAATAATACAAGTGAGTGTTGCAAGGTGTCGAATTTGCACGATCTTATCCGAAACGTCACTTCTTGCGGAAACGTCTGCAATGCCGTCGACGGATTCAATAGCCTCTGCTACCTCCTGAGTTTTGCTTAAGTCCTTGATTTTCACGCAGTAGCGGTTACGTAATGGGTTATCACCCTCTAAACCGTCAAGCAAATCACTGTCATCGCCCAACTCTTCTCTGAAGGTCTCCAGTGCTTCCGCTTTTGAAATATAGGTAACCTCGGTTATCTCTTTACTTGCGGCACGGATACTATCGCCCAGGCCTGCGGCTTCTTCATCATCCATCGTATCGTTTACGTATGCTAAAATTTCGTTTTGCGACTCGATTTCCTGCAGCATACTCTCAACATTTACCGCAACCATCATAAAACTTCCCATAATGAGAAGACAAGCGGCGATAACGCCTATTGCGGCAAGACTCATAACCCTGTGTTTGCCAATGCTGGAAACCGCTTCACGTATGAAATAAGAAATATTATACCACTTCATTTTGATAGTATCCTCCGGTTCGGTCACTTACAATTCTGCCGTCTCTTATTGCAACAACACGTTTCTCGAACTTGTCAACCAACTCATGCTCATGAGTTACTACAAGCACGGTTGTTCCTGCCTGTTCGTTGATTTTAACAAGCAGTTTCATAATATCCAGAGACATTCTCGGATCTAAGTTTCCTGTAGGCTCGTCCGCAATAATCATTGACGGGTTGTTGACAAGTGCACGGGCAATCGCCACACGCTGTTTCTCACCGCCGGAAATCTGCGTCGGATAATGGTCTGCCTTTTCCTTAAGTCCCACGAGACCGAGAACGTACTCAACACGTTTTTTTATCTTACGTGGCGGAGTTCCCACCGCACGCATTGCAAAGGCAACGTTTTCAAAAATTGTCTTTTTATCTATCAAACGGAAATCCTGAAATACAACGCCGAGGCTGCGGCGAAGTTTCGGAATATCACGGGCTTTGATTCTGTTTAAGTTGAAGCTGTTGACCATACCGCGACCGCTGGTCATCTCAACCTCGCTTGTTAATATTTTAAGAAGTGTAGACTTACCGGAAGCGGAAGAACCTACGAGAAAGACAAACTCGCCATCGTCAATTCGCAAGTTTATTCCTGCAAGTGCCTGTGTTCCGTTTTCATACACTTTGCTTACATCAAGCAAACGCAGCATTTTTATCCCTCTATCCTAAAGTTTTATTTTAAAAAGCAACCGGCGGCTGCGCTTAAAATGCACAGTCGCGGGATGATAAGTATTTTTTAACCATAAGAGCAACCTTGAAGATAATTGCATGGTCAAATTCACGCAAATCAAGGCCTGTAATTTTCTTGATTTTCTCAAGACGGTATACAAGAGTATTTCTGTGAACGAAAAGTTTTCGTGATGTCTCGGAAACATTCAAGTTGTTCTCAAAGAATTTCTGTATGGTGAACAGTGTCTCGGAATCGAGAGCATCAATTGAATTTTTCTTAAACACCTCTGATAAGAACATTTCGCAAAGGGTTGTAGGTAACTGATAAATGATTCGACCGATACCTAAGTTTTCATAACTTATAATGTTCTTCTCCGTATCGAACACCTTACCAACCTCTATTGCAACTTGTGCTTCCTTATAGGATGCGGCAAGGTCCTTAAGAGTGGGGGCAATTGTACCGATACCGATAACCGTTTTAATTAAAAGTTCTGCATTGAGTGTTTCCTCAATTGTTTTTGCAAGTTTGATAAATTCCTTCGTATCGACGTTCATACGCACTTCTTTAACCAAAACAACGTCGTTTTCGCTTATGCTGATAACAAAGTCACGCTGCTTGTCCGGGAAAAGACTCTGCAGTACGTCCACGGCAGCAATGTCGCATTTGTCAACCTGTCTGATTAAAATAACAATATGAGGAACATCAATGGGGAAATGAAGTTCATTTGAGCGTACGTAAATATCACCCGGAAGGATGTTATCCACCAGGATATTCTTGACAAAAGTCGCCTTATCGTGTTTCTCATCGTAAAAACTCTTTGCATTATTAAGTGCTACGGACGCCATCATACAAAGAGAATTTGCATAAGCATCAACACCCTCAACAAAAACAGCGTAATCGAAACGTACACTTAAATTAGAGAGCGGCTTATATGTAAATCCATCACACAAGCAAATACCATCGCTGGATTCATAGAGAACATTTACCGCATTTTCCCGTTTTTCACCAATAAGTGTCAAGTCGCTACAAGCGACAACCGCACCTAATGAATCCACAACGCCGATTATGCGATCTGTAGCCTCTTTCATTTGTAACACAAGGCCTTGAAGCATTCTTCCTGACATTTATATCACCCTTTATCAAGTATTACATACGGGGAAACACTCCCCTTTTTCGCATATTCCTCAATATACATAGTATATTATAACAGAGGTTTCGACAAAATGCAAATAAAATTATGTAAACAAAATGAAAACTCCCAAAAAACCAAGAGGTTTTTTGGGAGTTTTATACATCATATTGATATTAGTTGGTGATAGTCTTTTCGGTCTCTTTGTCGAAGAGGTGAATCTTGTTGGTGTCAAATGCAACCTTGATAACATCACCCGGCTTGCTGTAGTCACGGGGAGATACACGAGCGATAAGGGAAACGCCCTCGCAAGTGAGGTAGAGATAAGTCTCATGGCCCATCATTTCAACAACGTCAACCTTAGCCTCGGTAATTGCATCCGGGAACTGGCTTAAGAACATATCTTCGTCGTGAATTGCCTCAGGACGAGCACCAACGATAACTTCCTTACCTGCGTAAGCAAGAACCTCAGGCTTGCGGCCCTTGGATTCAGGAAGAGCGATCTTGGTGTTGCCAAACTGTAAGTATGTAACGCCACCCTCGTCGAGAACGGTTGCCTCGAAGGTGTTCATGTTCGGAGAACCGATAAATGTAGCAACGAAGAGGTTTGCAGGTGTATCGTAAAGAACGGTCGGTGCAGCGATCTGCTGAACGAAACCATCCTTCATAACAACGATACGGGTACCCATAGTCATAGCCTCTACCTGGTCATGTGTAACGTAGATGAAGGTAGTAGCAAGACGCTGATGGAGTTTGGATAACTCAGTTCTCATGGAAGCACGGAGTTTAGCATCAAGGTTGGAAAGCGGCTCGTCAAGTAAGAATACCTTCGGGCTACGAACGATAGCACGACCGAGTGCAACACGCTGACGCTGACCACCGGAGAGAGCCTTCGGCTTTCTGTCGAGGAGGTGGTCGATCTCAAGGATCTTAGCAGCCTCTTCAACGCGGCGGCGAATCTCAGCCTTCGGAACCTTACGGAGTTTTAAACCGAATGCCATGTTCTCAAACACGGTCATGTGCGGATAAAGAGCATAGTTCTGGAAAACCATTGCGATGTCACGATCCTTCGGCGGAACGTTGTTAACAACAACATCGTCAATGAAGAGGTAACCGTCGGAGATCTCCTCAAGACCTGCGATCATACGAAGAGTGGTGGACTTACCACAACCGGACGGACCTACGAGAATGATAAATTCCTTATCTTCAATATCGAGATTGAAGTCGGATACAGCGGTTACACCGCCATCGTAACGCTTATATACGTTTTGTAATTTTACGCTTGACATTGTTTACCCTCCAATAAATATAAAAAATTGCAAAAATACAGATATAATTTTATCTTGCTAATAGTGTACCACTTTTACCCCTTTTAGTAAATGCTCCGATTAGCCAAAAGTTTTCACGTTTTTTTGTACAATGTGACTTGTTACAATTAACGGACAGCAGGTAAAATTTTCTGTTTTTTAGTGCATTTTACCCTATCTTTGCAAACCCGCCTTTGTATACAGTTGTTTTACCTCATCTTCGCCGAGTTCTCGAAACTCCCCTGTTTTCAATGAAAAATCGAGTTTTACTCCCGCAATGGAAATCCGTTTTAGGTAAATTACACATTTATTTCGTGACAAAAACATCTTTTTTACCTGATGAAAGCGACCTTCGGTTACGGTGGTAACACCCAACCTGCGGTCATGTCCTTCCGGAATCTCAAGTTTTGCAGGTAAGCACTTATAGTCTCCGTCTATAATAACCCCTTCGCGAAAAGCGGTTACATCCTCATCTTCAAGGCATTTATCCACTGTTGCCTCATACACCTTCTCCACGTTGTGTTTCGGCGACATCAGCCCGTGTGCAAGTGCCCCGTCGTCGGTGAGGAGCAGGAATCCTTCCGCATCCTTGTCAAGCCGCCCCGCGGGGAAAAGTCCTATCTTTCTATATTTGTCGGGAAGCAGGTCTAAAACGGTTGCATCTTTTCGGTCTTCGGTTGCAGACAAGTACCCTGCAGGTTTGTTCATCATAAGATAATGATATTCCTTGTATATAATGGAAGCACCGTCTACGCAAACGTCGCATTTCGTTTCATCAATCTTTACTTCCGGTCGTGTGGCAATCACACCGTCAATGCTTATCCTTCCCGCACGGATTGCATCCTTTGCGGTACTTCTTGTAAATTCTCCGGTCGATACCAGAAACTTGTCAAGCCGCATCACGGCTCACACCTCCAATTTTTACCATTGTGAAATGGGAATCTCCCGCTTATTCGGTCTTACCCCTCAATCTCCGCCATAACCTTTTCAAACACTTCACCGATGTTATCCCTGATGACAAGATCCGCCCCACCATCACGTACGGTTTCCGATTTATTTAGAATCACAAGGTATTTACCTTGAAAATATCTTGTAAAACTTGCCGCAGGATCAACGGCTAAAGAGGTGCCGCCGATAATAAGCATTTCCGCCTCCGCTATATACCCAATCGCCTTGTCAGGCACGTCCGGATGTAACCTTTCCTGATACATAACCACCCTCGGTCGGATTACACCGCCGCATTTTTTGCAAATCGGCACGTCTCCGTCTGTAATCTCTTTTATCACCTCTTGTGTTTCTTCAAACTCGCCGCAGCTGTCACAATAGAACTGCCTGACGTTCCCGTGCAATTCAATAACGTTGCGTGATCCTGCCCGCTGATGAAGATTGTCTATATTCTGTGTAATTATCGCACGGAGTTTGCCCTTTTCCTCAAGTTTCGCAAGTGCTTTGTGAGCAGCATTGGGCTCTACCTCTTTTATAAAATATTTTCTGAAAAAGTCGTAAAATACCTCCGGACTCTTTCTGAAAAAACTACGGCTCAATATCTGCTCCGGCGGGACACCGTACTCCTTTACCGTGCTGTACAGTCCGTCCTCGCTTCTGTAATCCTTGACGCCGCTTTCGGTTGAAACACCCGCTCCGCCAAAAAATACAATATTATCGCACTCTTTAATCATTTCCGCAAGTCTTTTAATATCAGTCATTGTAATTACCTCATAACTATTTTACCTCATTTTACCACATCCTCCCACGCTTGTAAAGTCGTAAAAACTTTTAATAATTTTATTGACAAATTATTAAAATGGTGTATACTGAAAATACAGGAGCGTGATGAATATGAAAAAAAGCGTTTACAGCCTTGTCCTTATGGACAGTCTTATAAATGAGGTTGACCGCCTTGCTTATGCAAACGGTACGAGTCGTTCGAATATGGTTAACCGTATTCTTGCGGATTACCTTTCCCTTACAACGCCGGAGATGCGTATACAGGACATATTCTCAAGTATGGAAGGACTTATTGCGGCATGCCGGGATTTGCAGACAACGGTAAACCCTTCCGAACGTGCATTTTCCATAAAGAGTATGCTTTCATATAAATACAACCCTACCGTGCGGTATAATCTTGTCTTATATCCCACGGTGTCCGACACATTCGGTGAGTTGCGTGTGGTTTTCCGTACACAGAACGTTAATTTGTTAAATATGGTGACAAGTTTCTTTATCCTTTGGGTAAAACTAGAGGAGGCGTATAACCCCGACAATATGCCCGCATACAAAATTGAGGACGGTAAACTCACCCGCAGACTGTCCACAATCGAGGGTGCAACCCACGAAAATTTAGGTGCTGCCACGGTTTCATACGTTGAACTGTTCGACAAGGCTTTGAAAACGTATTTCGAATATCGTGCAGATCCGATTATTGCGGCAAACAGAGTTGAACTGCTATACCGCAATTATCTTAAAACCAACCCAAGGAGGGTTTAATTATGAATGCTTCTAAATTTACGCAAAAGTCAATTGAAGTTGTAAATCACGCACAAAGCGTTGCAAAAGAGCACGGAAATTCGCAAATTACGCAAGAACACCTGCTCTATTCCCTGCTTTTCCAAGAAGAAGGCCTTATTCCTCAGCTATTCTCCAAAATGGGCGTGGATACCGCCCCCATTGTCTCGGAACTGCTTGGTAAAATCCAACGATTTCCAAAAGTGCAAGGCTCAAGCCTTTATTTAGACTCATCCCTTGAAGTCGCCTTCGATTCTGCAGAGAAAAATGCAGAGCGTATGACCGACGAGTATATTTCCGTCGAGCATCTTATGCTTGGTATATTTGACAAAGCAACAAATGATATGAAGGCACTTTTCAAAAAACACAACTTAAACCGTGATGAATTTTTGAAAACACTGTCCACCGTGCGTGGTGGAAGTCGAGTTACAAGCGATAACCCTGAGGACACTTATGATGCACTCAAAAAGTATGGTTCTGACCTTGTAGAACTTGCACGGAACAAAAAGTTGGATCCGGTAATCGGAAGAGATACGGAGATACGAAACGTAATTCGCATTCTCTCACGAAAAACGAAAAACAACCCTGTGCTCATCGGTGAACCGGGCGTCGGTAAGACCGCCATTGCAGAGGGACTTGCCCTTCGTATTGTGCGTGGAGACGTGCCCGATTCCCTTAAAGACCGCTCGCTTTTTTCTCTGGATATGGGTTCTCTTATTGCAGGTGCTAAATTCAGAGGTGAATTCGAAGAACGTCTTAAAGCGGTATTGAATGAAATCAAGAAGAGCAATGGTAAAATCATTCTCTTCATTGATGAACTTCACACAATCGTTGGTGCGGGAAAAACCGACGGTGCAATGGATGCGGGTAATCTTTTAAAGCCTCTCCTTGCCCGTGGCGAACTCCACTGTATCGGTGCTACAACGTTGGACGAATATCGAAAATATATTGAAAAAGACGCCGCACTTGAACGCCGTTTCCAACCGGTTCTCGTAGAGGAGCCTTCGGTTGAAGACACTATTTCAATCCTCCGCGGTTTAGAGGAAAGGTACGAGGTTTTCCACGGCGTTAAGATTCAGGATCAGGCACTCATCGCCGCCGCTACCCTTTCCGACCGTTATATAACCGATCGTTTCCTGCCTGACAAGGCAATCGACCTTGTGGACGAGGCATGTGCCATGATTCGCACGGAAATCGACTCAATGCCTGCCGAACTTGACGAAATTGCACGAAAAATTATGCAATATGAGATTGAGGAGGCGGCACTTAAGGAGGATGACGACGACATTTCCGAGGCTCATCTTGCAGAAATTCGCCGTGAACTCTCCGCACTCCGAGAGAAATTCAGCGAAATGAAAGCACGTTGGGATAACGAAAAAGCGGATATTGTAAAGGTACAGAAACTTCGCGAGGAAATCGAGACGGTAAATCACGAAATCGAAAAAGCGGAACTAAATTACGATTTAAGCCGTGCAGCAGAACTTAAATACGGCAAATTGCCCGAACTTACAAAGCAACTTACCCATATGGAAGAGGTGATTGCAAAGGGCGAAAACTCCTTACTTCGTGACAAGGTAACCGAAGAGGAAATTGCAAAAATCGTATGCCGTTGGACGGGTATTCCGGTGTCAAAACTAATGGAAAGTGAACGTCAGAAACTCCTTTCCCTTGAAGATATCCTCCATCAACGTGTCATCGGTCAAAACGAAGCGGTATCTTTAGTTTCCGAGGCTATTATCCGCTCGCGTGCAGGTATTGCCGATCCTAACCGTCCCATTGGATCATTCCTTTTCTTAGGTCCTACCGGTGTTGGCAAAACCGAACTTGCCAAGGCTCTTGCACAAACACTTTTCGACGATGAAAAGAATTTGATTCGTATAGATATGTCCGAGTATATGGAAAAGTTCTCGGTATCCCGTTTAATCGGTGCACCTCCCGGATACGTGGGGTACGACGAGGGCGGCGAACTTACCGAGGCGGTGAGAAAACGCCCCTACTCCGTCGTTCTGTTCGACGAGGTGGAGAAGGCTCACCCCGATATCTTCAACGTACTTCTTCAAGTGCTTGATGACGGCAGGATTACCGATTCTCAGGGCCGCACGGTTGATTTTAAGAACACCATTATCATCCTTACCTCAAACCTCGGTTCAGCTGATATTCTGGACGGAATCGACGACACCTGCTCCATTTCCGATGAAGCACGGGAAAAAGTATCCGCACTTCTAAAACGTCATTTCCGACCGGAATTTTTAAACCGACTTGATGAAATCGTATTCTATAAACCCCTTACAAAGGATGAAATAACATCAATCGTGGGGCTTATGATGGAGGATTTGAGTAGGCGTCTCGCCGCAAAGCAACTTACCATTTCTTTAACCGATGCGGCACGTTCATACATTGTAGATACAGGTTACGATCCGATTTACGGTGCACGTCCCTTACGCAGATTTATCCAATCAAAGGTAGAAACCCTTTTAGGACGTCTCATCATAAAGCAAGACCTTCCGCCAAAAACACATCTTATCTGCGACTACGACGGCACCTCCCTTATCATTTCCGCCGATAAATAGTCTTTACTTTACGGCAAAATATGATATAATCGTGTCAAAGGAGTGATTGCTGTGGCAACTGTAAAATGGCAATGCAGAGCGTGTGGTGCCACCCAGACAACACAAGGGTTAAGACCGTCTGTTGGTGGTTTTTGCGGAAAATCTGCCGATCATAAACACAAATGGTCGAAAGTAATTGAAAAACAGACTCGTTGGCAATGCCGTGCATGCGGCACAACCACAATAACAAACGGTTTAAGACCGCCCGTTGGCAGTTTCTGCGGAAAATCTGCCGACCACAAGCACAAATGGTCGAAAGTAACGTAATAATTCTAAAATACCTGCAGTTTTTTCTGCAGGTATTTTTCATGCGGACATATGTCTGTCTCATTCCCCGTGTAAAATTAAAGTGTAAAAAGGAGATGAGTTTATGAGCATCAGAATTATTTTCCGCAAGTGCGAGCATTGCAAACACCGCTATCCCTACAATCCAGACGTCGGTGATTTCGGTATGGTTTGTCCCAAATGCGGCAGAGTGCAATCGAGTAAATTTTAACGGAGGTAAATTATGTACTATTTTTCAGACGAATTCTTAAAAACGCTTAAAACAAAATCCGAACCGTTCCAAGACAAGTTTTTCTCCATTATGGATGAAATATGTTCATACCTTGAAACCGACGAGGAGATTCGCAATTTTCACGAGTACATTGAGGAAAACCATACTTACAGTGAACCGGGCAATATTTTATTTGAAACCGAAAACACCTTCTGCGGACAGTATGATAAAGATGAGTTAAAAGAAAAAATCCAATTTACCATCTTCGGTCTTTTCGACGGATTTGACTCCGCCGATGCGATGCACGACGTATCACATATCGTTTTTTGCATAAGTGCTCCGAAAGAGTATTTCAACGATAAAGATATAGACTTTTTCCGCTCTATCTTCGCCTTTGAGCGAATCTGCAGAGATTGTCCCCCGCCTCTTGTCACGGGAATTTTCAGTGATAATGTCGAGGGCAAAGGCATGAGTCTTTTCGTTGCAGGTCTTAAATAAAATACCGCTTTACAAAATATAATTCAGGGTGTATACTAAAGAAAAATAAATGCTGTGCAGAGTAGACAGTTGCGGGTAAAGTGCCGTCAGGACGGGGAGTTGCCTTACGGACGAAAGTATTTTTACTGCCGTGCATCTGTCGCATCCCGCTGCCACACGAGAGATACACACATTCCCTCTTTGTGGTTGCAAGCACAAGGAGGGTTTTTTATATGAAAAAAGGTCTTTGGCCATTAACTTTCGGTGTACTGTTTTTGTTGTATCAGATATTTGGCGTAAGCGGCGGATATTTTGACGATTTGGGCGTATATTACGTTCTTTTCTCACCATTTTCGGAAATAACAACCGATGCGGTATGGATTCATTACATCCTAACCTACATTACGGGCGTTTTGGGCATCCTGCTTCTTATCTGGGGTTTCCAAGCGTTTATAAAAGATTCTCCCGAATCTCTAAACACAAACCGCATGGTAAAATCATATCGTGCAATAAAGGATACCCGTACTCTCGCACAATGTGCAGTACTCGTTGCACTTTACGTCGTTTTGGATATGATGCCCAAATTCCCCTATCTGGAAATTACTTTTGCATTCGTTGCCCTTGCGGGTATTGCGTATATTGCAGGGCCGATATCCGGATTTTTCTGCGGCGGTGTTTGTGAGATTTTAGGCTATTTACTCGCACCGAAAACAGGACCGCTGCACTTGGGATTTACTTTTACCGCCATGCTTACCGGCTTTGTTATGGGTTGTTTCCTGTACGAAAGGGATTTAAACGTGTGGCGTGTTATTATTTCACGAAGCATTGTTGCGGTATTTTTGAATTTAGGTCTTAATACCTATTGGCTTTCCGATATTTACGGCGAAGGTTATCTCGTACTTATTCCGAGCCGTGCGGTAAAACTTCTGCAACTTCCTATCGACGTATTTTTGATTTTCCTGATTCTTAAACTTATCGCAAAAATAAACAAAGACAAAAAAATAAATAAAAAGCACTAACCTATCCCTAAGAACAACCGCCTTACGGCGGTTGTTCTATTACCGCTCCCCCTTGCAATAATTCCCCGCTTGGTCTATAATAAATCCAAGAAAGAAGTCGAATAAAATCACACTTACAAGGAGATGTGAAAATGGCAATTTTTAAATGTAAAATGTGCGGTGGTGCAATTGATGTTTTCTCAGGTGAAACAATCATCACCTGCGACTACTGCGGCACACAGCAAACACTTCCGAAACTTACCGACTCACGTCGTGAACAGTTCTACGACCGTGCAAACCATTTCCGTCGCAATAACGAATTTGACAAAGCGATGGCTATCTATGAGCAGATATTAAATGAGGACGCAACCGATGCGGAGGCATATTGGTCTATCGTTCTCTGCCGTTATGGTATCGAGTACGTTGAAGATCCCGCAACTCACAAACGCATCCCCACGGTTAACCGTGCTCAATTTACATCCATCTTCGATGACGATAACTATAAATCCGCCCTTGCAAATGCCGATACTCTTCAGAGAGGCGTCTACGAGGCGGAGGCGAAAGCAATCAACGAAATTCAGAAAGCATTTCTTGCGATCTCCCAAAAAGAAGAGCCTTTTGACGTATTCATCTGCTATAAAGAAACCGACAGTAGCGGTGCCCGCACGCCCGATAGCGTTCTTGCAAACGATTTATACCATCAACTTACCCGTGAAGGCTTCAAGGTATTCTTCGCCGCAATTACGTTAAACGGTAAACTCGGCACGGCTTATGAGCCCTACATCTTCGCCGCCCTCAATTCCTCCAAGGTAATGGTAGTCCTCGGCACAAAGCCTGAGTACTTCAATGCGGTTTGGGTTAGAAATGAGTGGAGCCGATATCTTGCAATGATTAAAGCGGGCGAAAATAAAATGCTTGTCCCCGCATATCGTGACATGGACGCATACGACCTTCCCGAAGAGTTTTCACATCTTCAGGCACTTGATATGTCCAAACTCGGCTTTATGCAGGACTTAATTTACGGTATCAAAAAAATCATCTGCACCGAAGAGCCTACTCCCACCGTGATTAAGGAA
>JAFYQP010000037.1 GCA_017559855.1 Clostridia bacterium
CTATATCTGATACTGCTTTTTCTCCGGATTTTCACGATAGAGCACGAACTTTGAGCCTACAACCTGAACACTCTCCGCCCCTAATTCCTCGGCTAAAAACGCCGCCGCCTCACGGGAGGAGACAAGGGAATTTTGAAGCACTCTGCCCTTTATAAGTTCACGTGCGGTGAGGGCTGAGTCCACCTGAGCGATAAGGTTGTCGGAAATTCCGTCCTTACCGATCTGAACGATGGTGTCAAGACCGTTTGCAAAACCTCTTAAGGTCGCTCTCTGTTTACTGTTTAACATAAAAATCTACATCCTTTTTACAAGTTCTTCTTTAAATTTAACCAAGGCGTTTGCCCTGTGTGAAATCTCATTTTTTCTCTCTGCACTAAGTTGTGCCATAGTGCACTCTTCATCGGGCAGATAGAATACCGGATCATAGCCGAAGCCGCCATCACCTATTGCAATCTCAAGAATTTCGCCTCTTACCTCACCCTCGACGAGGATTTCTTCCCCTTCGGGGAAGGTGCAGCAAATAGTGGACACAAAACGTGCCGTTCTGTCCTCAATACCTCTCATATTGGAAAGCAGGTACATATACCGTGCCTCATCATCCGGCAAATCCCCGCCGTAACGGGCAGAGTAAATTCCCGGCTCACCGCCCAGGGCAAAAACCTCAAGGCCGGAATCATCGGCAACCGCGGGAAGTCCTGTAATCTTCATTGCGTTCTCCGCCTTAAGACGAGCATTTTCCGCAAAAGTGGTACCGGTCTCCTCAACGTCGGTCTCAACCCCCGCCTCTTTTAAGGAAAGTGCATCAATACCGAGTGTTTCGAGGATTGCAGAGAGTTCCTTTAACTTTTTCTTATTATTTGTGGCAATAACGAATTTCATTTACTCACCAAGTGCCTTTCTCTGAGCATTAATCAGTTTTTTAATACCACGACGTGCAAGGGAGAGCATTTTGGAATATTCCTCGTTTGTAAAAGGTCTCTCCTCACCCGTGCCCTGAATTTCGATTATGTTACCCTCTTCGTTTAAGACCACGTTCATATCAACGGTAGCATTTGAATCCTCCGCATAGCAAAGGTCAACCATGGGAACACCGTCAACCACACCGACGCTTATTGCCGCCGCATATCCCTGTACCGGATCTTTGGAGATAAGTCCCGCTTCCACCATACGGCGGGTAGCGAGTTTAAGTGCAACGAGAGCACCGGTAATGGATGCGGTGCGTGTACCGCCGTCCGCCTGAATAACGTCGCAGTCAACGGTAATAGTGTGCTCACCCAGAGCCTCAAAATCAACGACACTTCTTAAAGTTCTGCCAATAAGACGTTGAATCTCGGCAGATCGGCCGGAGAGTTTAAGTGAGTTAATGTCACGGCGAGAGCGAGTATGGGTAGAGCGAGGAAGCATAGCATACTCGGCGGTTACCCAACCGCTACCCTCAGGGCGAAACTTGGGAGTACCTACCTCAACGGATGCGTTGCATAAAACTTTTGTCTCACCCATTTCGATAAGAACGCTGCCCTCTGCGTATTTTGTATAATCAAGTGTTATTTTAACCTTACGAATCTGATTTTCTGATCGACCGTCAAAACGAACCATAATTTTTTCTCCTTTACGTTTTTCACTTCCTCTATTCACTTAAGTCGTGGTTGAGGTAAGCAATATCGTCCCAATGGGGGCTGGTAAAACAGGGGGGCGGTTTGTAGCCCCCATGCCGTTTAGGGGGTTGTAGGGGGGACTCGGAACCCCCCTACGTTTTGCCTACTTTTGCAATCATTCGTCGTCCGTCGGAGACATTGCTGAAAATAACGTTTTGCAAATTGTTCCTGTTATCCCCTCATCTTCGATGACACCTTCCCCGGGTGGGAAGTCAAAAACTTTCTAAAACAATGCCTTCGCGAAATCCTCGGCATTAAAGGGCATAAGGTCGTCCATACCCTCACCCACACCCACGAATTTCACGGGGATTTTTAAATTTCTGCAAATTGAAACCACGATACCGCCCTTTGCCGTACCGTCAAGTTTGGTAAGAACGATTCCGTCCACACCACAAGCACTTGAAAATTGTCTCGCCTGTTCAACCGCATTTTGTCCGGTTGCCGCATCGAGAACGAGAAGTTTCTCAATCGTGGTGTTGGGAAGTTCACGGTCGATAATCTTACTGATTTTTGAAAGTTCGCTCATAAGATTCTGCTTATTATGAAGTCTGCCCGCGGTGTCGCAGATGATAACGTCTGCACCTCTTGCCTTTGCCGCCTGAATTGCGTCAAATACAACCGCACCCGGATCCGTACCCTCATCGTGACGGACGATGTCAACCCCTGCACGACCTGCCCAAATTTCAAGTTGGTCTGCCGCCGCCGCACGGAAAGTGTCTCCTGCCGCAAGTAAAACCTTCTTGCCCTCAGCCTTAAGGGACGCGGCAATTTTTCCGATACTCGTGGTCTTGCCCACACCATTAACGCCGATTACAAGGATAACCGCAGGCTTTCCTGAAAGTTTAAGGCTTGTGTCCTGTGCGGTAAGGATTTCGGTAATAATCGCCTGAAGTTCTGCCCGTATCTCCTCACCGTCGCGGATTTTCTTCTCCTTTGCACGAAGTCTGAGTTCATCAACGATCGCCATAGAGGTCTCACCGCCGAGATCCGCCATAATAAGAGCCTCTTCAAGTTCGTCGAAAAAATCCTCATCAAGGGGAGTAAAGGTTTTTATAATACTGTCAACGCTATTTGCTACCGCCTCACGGGTTTTTGCAAGTCCCGCTTTAATTTTATCAAAAAATCCCATGGTCTACTCCTATTTAAGTTTCATTTTAAGTTCATGCTCCACCTCGGCAATGGAGATGGTAAGCATCTTTGAAATACCCGCATCCTGCATTGTAACGCCGTAAAGCACGTCCGCCTCTTCCATTGTACCTCTACGGTGTGTAATGACGATAAACTGCGTGGTCTTTGTAAGTTTTCTGAGGTAATTTGCGTATCGTACAACGTTAACGTCGTCAAGAGCCGCCTCAATCTCGTCGAGGACGCAGAACGGTGTGGGGCGTACCTTCATAATTGCAAAATAAAGTGCAATTGCAACGAAAGCACGTTCACCGCCGGAGAGAAGCGTAATGGTACGCAGACTCTTACCCGGAGGCTGAACCTTGATGTCAATACCGCAATTTAAAATATCCTCAGGATTCTCAAGGGAAAGTTCCGCTTTACCGCCGCCGAAAATCTCGGTGAAGGTAGAGGAGAAGTTCTCGTTTATTACCTTAAACTGCTCTGCGAAAATATCACGCATACTCTCGGTAAGGTCACCGATTTTGGTGAGAAGTTCCGCCTTTGCGGTCTCTAAATCCTCCGCCTGACCGGTTAAGAATTCGTATCGCTTGGAAACCTCGTCATACTCCTCGATTGCGGCAAGATTTACCGTACCGAGTTTCTTTTTCTCACCCTTGAGTACGGAAATCCGCTTTTCGTGTGTAGACGGCGAATCAATCTCCCTTGCCATACCGAGGGCATAGGTAACGGTGAGTTCATAACCGTCCCAAAGTCTCGCGGTAATATCGGCAGAAAGACCGTCCGCCTTTTCAAGTTTACCTTCAAGGCGTACACGCTCACGCTCTAAGTTGATTATTTCCTCGTTCTTCTCTTTACTTGCACGGTCGAGTGCCGCCTTCTTCTCTTCAAGTGAAAGTCGCAGGTCAAGCACCTTTTTTATCTCATCATCGCAGCCTGCAATCTTGCCCTGAATTTCAGCAATTACAGAACGAATCGCCTCAATTTCCCCGTCAATGTCACGGTTTTTCTGCTCATATTCGGCAATAACCTGTAACTTGCGGTCATTATCACCTGCAAGGTCGCCCTTAAGACGCACAAGGTCATCCCGTGCCCTTACGGTCTCGCCACATTCTGCGGTGGTGGACGCAATCTTCTCACGAATACCGGATGCCTCAAGGTTTAACTCCTCACGGCGACAACTTAACTCCTCATTGTCACGGAGAAGGTCGGAAAGACTTACCTTAATGCTCTCCTCACGACTTGCAAATTCATCAATTTTCTGCTTTAACTCTGCAATATCAGACTGTGTTTGACTTAATGTGTTGCGGTCACTTTCCAAACTATCTTCCCGCTCGTCAATACTTTCAAGAAGTGAGTCTTTAAGTGCGGTCTCGTGGCTTATTTCACCCTCAAGACGGATAAGTTCATCCTCCGCCTCACGTTTTTCATTCTCATAAACCTCACTGTCATAGAGCATCTTGTTAAGTTCACGCTCGGCTTCCGCCTTATCGCTCTTAAGTGCCTCAACGCTCTTTTCAAGGCTTTCAATCTCGGATGAGATTTTCTCAATCTCGTTTGCACGGCTTAAAATACCGCTGCTCTTTCCCGCACTACCGCCGGTATATGAACCGCCGGCGTTTATAACCTGACCGTCAAGGGTAACGATACGGAACTTAAATCCCGCGTCTTTTGCAAGGTCGGATGCATCGTTAATATTCTCAACAACCGCAACCCTGCCAAGTAAGTCCTCAAAAATATTTTTGTATCTGTCATCAAAGGAAATAAGGGTATCCGCACGGCCGATAAAGCCCTGATGTCCCTTGTATTTTCCCATATCCATAGGATTGCCCTTAATCGTGGTAAGGGGACGGAAGGTAACACGACCTGCGTTCTCACGCTTAAGCAAAGCAATACCCGCCTTCGCCGCACGTTCGTCCTCAACAACCATGTTCTGAAGTGCCGCACCTAAAATGGTCTCGATTGCGGTAGTGTATTCATCCTCGACACGCAAAAGATTTGCAACCGTGCCGAGAACGCCTTTAAGTTCGCCTCTCTTTTCCGCACGGGAAATGAATTTTACCGCACCGGAAAAGCCTTCCATATCACGTTCCATTTCATTTAGCACGATAAGTTTGTGTTTGATTGCCAAAAGGCGTGAATTTTCCTTGGTGAATTTATCGGTAAGGCTTGAGAGTTTCTCCTCTCTGCTCTTTTTCTTAAGGGCAACACCGGAGAGTACGTTCTGAGCGGAGTTTAATTTATCCTCCGCCTCGTCCTTTGCCTTTTTAAGTTCTCTGAGTCTGCCTCTTACCTCTTCAAGTTTTATGCGATCCCCTGCAAGGGACGTATCCCCCGCGGATACCTTTTCGGCGGTTGCGTCTCGCTCTGCCTCTTTAGCGGAAAGGGCGATTTTTGCGGCGTTAAGTTCATTTGCCACCCCATCACGCTCTGCCTGAAGGCTTCCTAATTTCTCGTCAAATTCCGCCTCACCGGAGAGTAAGTCGGACACACTCTTTGCAATTTCCTCAAGTTTTGCGTTTAACTCACAAAGCAGAGCATTCAGTTCCTCAACCTTTTCCTCACGCTCCGCAATCTGGGCATCAATACCGCCGGCACGGGTAATTTCATCGTCTATTTCGCGTCTTACACGCTCAATGTTCTCTAGGTTGTTTTTCTTGTCGTTTTCAAAAATGGCAATGGATGCACCCTTATCGCTCTCTTCACGGGCGTATTCCATCTTACGCTCACGAATACCCTCAACGGTACCGTCGAGTTCTCTCATCTCACCGCCGATTTCCTCAATACTGCGATAGATGCCGTCAAGTTCATCACTTGCACGAGCCCCTTGTGAGGTTGCAACCGCAATGTCGGATTTCAGTTTGGTAAGCACCATTTCATTCTGCTTTAATTGATATGCCCAAAGGTCAATCTCAAGACCTTTCAACTCCTCAAAAATACGAAGATATTCCTTCGCATCCTCCGCCTGTTTTCTAAGGGGTTCCACACGGTCGGAAAGTTCGGAGATAATGTCACGAATACGGCTTAAGTTATCCTCTGTTGCACTGAGTTTTCGCTCCGCCTCTTCTTTTCTGTGACGGAATTTGGAAATACCTGCCGCCTCCTCGAAAATCTCACGTCTGTCCTCACTCTTAAGGGAGAGGATTTCGTCAATTCTGCCCTGACCGATAATTGAATATCCGTCACGGCCGAGACCTGTATCCATAAGAAGTTCGTGAATATCACGAAGACGAACCATTTTGCGATTTATGTAAAATTCACTGTCTCCCGAACGGTAATAACGGCGGGTAATGGTAACCTCGCTGTACTCGGTTGCGAGTACGCCGTCGGAGTTGTCAATGGTGAGTGAAACCTCGGCATAGCCTACCGGATTACGCTTTGCGGTACCACCGAAGATAACGTCCTCCATTTTAGAACCACGGAGAGTTTTGGTGGATTGTTCGCCAAGTACCCAACGCACGGCGTCGGAGATATTTGACTTACCTGAACCGTTAGGTCCGACAATAGCGGTAATACCGTCGCCGAAGGTTAGTACAGTTTTATCGGGGAATGACTTAAAGCCTTGCATTTCAAGGGATTTAAGACGCATTGATTTCACTTCCTTAAGACATACTTTGCCATTATTTTCAATCTAAATTATTATAGCAAATTTATCATAATTTTGCAAGGGAAAATGAATATAAAAAATCCCCAAGCGGGAGTTATTTCCGCTTGGGGATTTTAAACTTATTTATCTCTCGCTACCCATGAAGAAAAGTGCTACCGTACCGGGACCGGCATGTGCACCGATTACCGGACCGATATTACTGATTTTAACGTCGGTTGCACCCGCCTTTAAAATTTCGTCACGGACATATTCCGCGTCGTCTATGCAGTCCGCGTGGCTTATGAACACGGTCTGTTCATGCTTTAGTGCGGTGGTCTTAAACTTTGTTACAAGTGCATCAAGTGCCGCCTTTCTTCCACGGACTTTGGATACGTTTATAAGATGTCCGTCATCGTCAACGTGAAGTACCGGCTTAATGCCCAAAAGCGTTCCTACGAAAGCAACGGTGGGAGAGACTCGTCCGCCACGCTTTAAGTGATTTAAATCGTCAACGGTAAACCACATACAGAGGTTTAACTTATTGCTCTCTAAAATTTCGTAAACCTCCTCGATACTCTTGCCTTCATCACGCATATTCGCAGCGTACCAAACGTAAAGTCCCTCACCCATAGATGCCGCAAGGGTATCAATACAAATTATCTTTCTGTCGGGATACTTGTCCGCAAGACTTTCTTTTGCAATGAGTGAACTGTTATAAGTGCCGGAAAGTCCGGAAGAGAAACCGATGTAAAGAACGTCCTTACCGGCTTTTAAAATCTTCTCAAACTCCTCCTCAAAAACCGCAGGATTCACCTGAGTTGTGGTGGCAGATCCGCCCTCACGGAGTCTGTCGTAAAATTCTTTTGACGAAAGTCCCTCACCTGCTTTGTCTGCGAAGGTGTCCTCGCCGATACGGTAGTGAAGCGGGAGAACGGTAATGTCCATTTCTTTTATCATATCCGGCGATAAGTCGGTTGTAGACTCGGAAACTATAACGAAGTTTGCCATAATAATCAATCCTTTATGGTAAATTTATGTCCAAAGTTTAGCATAAAAATTCACTTTTGGCAATAAATTTTCCACTTATTTGTACAGAAAAATTTCTTTGTATAAGTAAAATTAATCCGCAAAGGAAATAGAGAAAAAAAGACCGTGGAGAAAACTCCACGGTCTTAAATATGCAATGATTATGAATTAGCCATTCTCACGCATACGAGCGAAACAGTCGCTGCAGTAAACAGGACGGTCACTCTTCGGCTCAAAGGGAACCTTAGCCTCGCCGCCGCAAGATGCACAAACAGCGGTAAAGAACTCACGGGGAGCACGGCTAGCGTTCTTGCGAGCGTCACGGCAAGCCTTGCAACGCTGCGGCTCGTTCTGGAAACCACGCTCTGCGTAGAATTCCTGCTCACCAGCGGTGAAAACGAATTCAGCGCCACACTCTTTGCATACTAATGTCTTGTCTTCGTACATGATAGAAACCTCTCTTTGACTTTTTACCCGAATACGGGCGTTTTAATATTTGCTAAACAGAACTTACGCTCTGTGTTTGCCTGTACCTGCAAGTTTTCGACGGATACGCTGGATAGCGTTGTCAACGGATTTTTGACTTTTCCCCGTGATACTTGAAATTTCCTGATAAGACCGACCTTCTAAATAAAGATGTAATATTTTCGCCTCATGTGCGGATAAAATCCCGCTAAGCGTCTGCGATAATTCCAACAGGTCCTCGGCATCAATAACGTTTTCAACCGGATCACCCTGCAGGGCAACAAACTCGTCAAAAAAAGGGGCTTCAAGGGAAATATAATCGTTAAGCGGCAACTGCTTTTTTGAAAGGGATTTTCTGAGAGCCGACAGCAGTTTCGACTTAATACAAGCGGACGCATACGCACGAAACGAGTCATTCTTCTCTTCCTCGTAGGTACGCATGGCTTTAACGAAGCCGATAAGTCCCTCCTGCACCAAATCCTCCGCATCGCCACCTGCCAAAAAATACGGGCGGGCAAGGTATCGCACAAGGGGGGTATATCGCTCGGTCAAGGCGTCACACGCAGCCTCATTGCCGTCTGCGGCAAGGGCTACAAGTGCCTCATCCGTTTCGGTGGAAAACTCTCCCACCATCTGTATAGAGTTATTATATATTGTCCCCACCCCCTATGTCAAGTATTTTTTCAGAAAATGGTTCGCATTTCTTGTCATTTTTTGTTAAAACCTTACAAATCAAAGGCCTACAATTACTTTTTCGATGATATTGGCAACGCCGGCACACAGTGAATTTACAAGGGCGGAATCCTTTCCTTCCACCATTACACGCACCATGGGTTCGGTGCCGCTTGGACGGAGAAGAATTCTTCCCTCACCTGAAAGAACATTTTCCGCCTCGGCAATTGCATCACGCACCGCCTCGTGATTTAACACGGTTTCCTTAAGGTGATTTTCAACCCGCACGTTAATCATAACCTGAGGGTACTGCTCAATATCTGCAACAAGTTGTGAAACACTCTTTCCGCTTTTCTTTAAAATGGATAAAAACTGAAGAGCACATAGTTCACCGTCACCGGTTGTGGAGTGATTTAAGAAAATAACGTGCCCTGACTGCTCACCGCCGAGAACGTACCCCTCACGACGCATAAGTTCAAGAACGTTACGGTCACCAACCGCAGATTTGGCTACTTTAATGCCTTTCTCCTCGGCAAATTTGTCAAGTCCCATATTGCTAAGCACGGTTGCAACGAACGTATCATGGGGAAGTTCACCCCGACTTTTCAGTTCATTTGCACAAATTGCCATAATGCGGTCGCCGTCCACAACCTCGCCACGCTCGTCGACAATCAAACACCTGTCTGCATCACCGTCGAAGGCAACGCCCACGTGGAAATTGTCGGCAAGTACCAATTGCCTTAAGGTGTCAAGTTTGGTTGAACCGCAGTTGCGGTTGATATTAACACCGTCAGGCTCATTAAACACAATTCTTGCGTTGTCACACAAACGGGAAAAAAGGTCTGCCGCCGTACGATATGATGCACCGTTTGCACAATCCACAAGGATTTTCATACCGTTTAAATCCCCATCGATTGTACCGCATAAATAATCAACGTATTTATCCGCAAGGTCATCCTGCCTTAAAACCCTGCCGATGTCCCCACCGGTAAGGGTTGGGGTAAAATCCTCACTGTCAATAAGTGCCTCTATTTCCTCTTCCATCTCATCGGCAAGTTTATAACCCTCGCCGCTAAAAATCTTTATACCGTTATATTCCATGGGATTGTGGGACGCGGAAATTACAATACCCGCATCCGCACCCTCAAGTACCGTAAGATAAGCAACCGCAGGGGTTGGAAGCGTTCCTAAAAGTCCTACGTCCGCACCCATTGAGGTAATACCGGCGGCAAGTGCACATTCAAGCATATCTGATGAAATACGGGTGTCCTTACCGATTAAAAATTTCGCACGTCTGCCTAAATTTTTACAAAGTACAACCGCTGCAGCCTGACCTGCCTTAAAGGCAAGATTTACGCTAAGGTCTTGGTTTGCAACGCCTCTGATACCGTCTGTTCCGAAATATTTTCCCATAAATTAAAACTCCATTTGTCCGCCCTGTCCGCCACCATAAGGCAGACCGAGATGTTCATACGCCTTCTGTGTGGCACATCTGCCACGGGGTGTGCGATTTAAGAATCCGTTTTGAAGGAGGAACGGCTCAACAACGTCCTCAAGAGTAATTGCCTCCTCACCGATGGTAGCCGCAAGGGTATCAAGACCAACCGGACCGCCGCCAAATGTTGTGATTATGTGGTGGAGCATTCGTCTGTCGGTAGCGTCAAGGCCGAGTTTGTCAATCTCAAGGGAATTAAGTGCCATATCCGCAACGGAACTTGACACCGTACCGTTACTCCGCACCTCCGCAAAATCTCGAACACGACGGAGTATTCTGTTTGCAATTCGCGGAGTACCTCGTGAGCGACGTGCAATTTCATATGCCCCGTCCTCATCTATGTCAATGCCGAGAATTTCCGCACTTCGCTTAACAATAGTGTTAAGTTCATCGGGTGTATAGAGTTCAAGGCGTAAAATAACGCCGAAACGGTCACGCAACGGGGTTGTAAGTTGTCCCGCACGAGTGGTCGCACCTACTAAAGTAAACTTGGGCAGGTCAAGTCGGATTGACCGTGCCGCAGGGCCTTTGCCGATAATAATATCAAGTGCATAATCCTCCATTGCGGGGTAGAGAATCTCCTCAACCGATTTGTTTAGTCTGTGTATCTCGTCGATAAATAAAATATCGTTTGGTGCAAGGTTTGTAAGAAGTGCGGCAAGATCACCCGGCTTTTCAATTGCAGGGCCGGATGTAATTCGCACGTTTACGTTCATTTCATTTGCGATAATTCCCGCAAGGGTTGTTTTACCAAGTCCGGGCGGGCCGTAAAGAAGTACGTGGTCTAAAGGCTCACATCTTTTCTGTGCCGCTTCTATAAATACGGAAAGATTCTCCTTCGCCTTGACCTGACCGTGATAGTCGCAAAGTTTCTTCGGGCGAAGGGATACCTCCCCTTCGTCCTCACGGGAGAGGGTTGTTGTAACTATTCTCTCTTCCTCTTGTTTTACGTCGTTAAATTCAATACTCATAGCATCATCTCCTTAGATGAAGGGTAAAATTCTTATCTCATAAGACCAAAAAGTGCCTTTTTAATAATATCTTCTGTAGAAAGTCCCGAAATATCCATACTCCGCAAAACGGTGTCCACCTCGCCTCTGGAATATCCCAATGCAACAAGGGCGGCAACCGCCTCGGAATAATTGTCGTTTGCGGCAATTTTCACACTTGAAACGCCTTTTGCGGTGGGAATTGTATCCTTCGCCACCTTGTCACGGAGTTCAAGGATGACCTTCTGTGCCATTTTCTTACCCACACCCGATGCGGCAAGAAGAGGCTTTTCATCCTCGGTTGCAATCGCAAGTGCAAGTTGGTCGGGAGTTACCGCCGACAGAATGGAAAGTGCCGCCTTTGGGCCAACACCGGATACCGAAATCAGCATTTTAAAGAAATTAAGTTCATTCAGATCTGCAAAGCCGTATAAATCCATAACGTCTTCACGGACGTGGAGATAGGTATAAAACTTAACCTTCTCCCCAACGCTTACCATTGCAAGGGATGCAAGAGACGTATGACAGGCATAACCCACGCCGTGTGCGTCAATAACTGCAAGGTTTGCCTCAACGTGTGCAAGTTCACCGCTAATATAATAAAACATTATACTTCACCTCGTTTATACAATACACTTCCCGCCGTATGTGCATGGCACACGGCGATTGCAAGGGCGTCCGCCGCATCGTCGGGCTTTGGGATTTTTTCAAGACGCAGAAATGACCGTGTCATCTCCTGCACCTGCTTTTTCTCCGCCCTGCCGTAGCCGACAACCGCCATTTTAACCTGAAGCGGCGTGTACTCGTAAACCGGCACACCCGCACGGTTACAGGCAAGTAAGATTACCCCTCTCGCCTGAGCCACGTTAATTGCGGTCTTTTCATTGGTGTTAAAATACAATTTTTCAATGGCGATACTGTCGGGACGGAAAGCCTCGATAAGGCCGGTTAAATCATCGAAAATTTCACCCAGTCGCTCTTCGATAGGCTTCCCCGCTTCTGTGCGGATAACACCGTACTGAAGCGGTTTTATGTTATTTCCTTCTTTTCTTACCAGGCCGTACCCTACTATTGCGTAGCCCGGATCTATTCCCAACACCGTCATTTTTTACTGCTCCTTTTTCAGGTGGAATAAGGCATTTTTTGCCAAATCCTATTAAATCCTCACGGTGTGCAAGTTTAAGAGCCTCCATGACAAGTGCTCTTTTTTCAGGCTTACGCCATTGCAAAAGTGCACGTTGCAAAGCCTTCTCGTGGGGATTTTTCGGCACATACACCTCTTTCATTGTACGGGGATCGATGCCGGTATAGTACATACAAGTTGAAAGAGTGCCGGGCGTGGGATAAAAATCCTGAACCTGTTCCGGCATATGTCCGATTTCATTTAAATATTCGGTAAGTTTCACCGCATCTTCAAGGGTACAACCCGGATGCGATGAGATAAGATAAGGAACTAAATACTGCTCCTTACCAATTTTTCTGTTAAGGTAGAAGAACTTATCGTAAAACTTTTTATAAAGGTCAAAATGGGGTTTTCCCATATAATCTAAAACCGAGTCAACACAATGCTCCGGTGCAACCTTTAACTGTCCGCTTACGTGATGCGAAACTAATTCTCTGAAAAATTCGTCATTTTTATCGTGCATCAGGTAATCGTATCGAATACCCGAACGGACGAAAACCTTTTTAACTTTCGGCACCGCCCTTACTTTCCTTAGTAGTTCAAGGTAATCCTTGTGTGTAACCTTTAAATTGGGACACGCATCGGGTGCTAAACATTGTCTCTTGCACATACCCTGGGTTTTCTGTTTATCGCAGGAGGTGTGGCGGAAATTTGCGGTAGGGCCGCCCACATCGTGAATATAGCCCTTAAAATTTTTACCCTTTGTGATAACCTCCGCCTCTTTCACAACCGACTCGTGACTTCGCACTGACATCGCCCTGCCCTGATGGAAAGCAAGTGAGCAGAAATTGCAACCGCCAAAACATCCTCTGTTGTGAATGATAGAGTGCTCCACCTCTTCAATCGCCTTAACGCCGCCCGCCTTTTCATATGAGGGATGATAGGTACGCATATAAGGCAGTTCATATGTACGGTCAAAATCCTCGGTTGAAATGGGCGTTGCGGGAGGATTCTGCACAAGAAAACCCTCCGAAAATTTTTGAATAATCGCACGGCCAATCACCGCATCCTGCTCATTCTGCTGGATGCGTGTCGCCTTGGCGTATGATTTTTTCTGACTTAAAACCTCGTCAAAGGACGGGCAAATTGTGTATGGATAGGTGCAGTCATTGGGGTCCTTTGTAAGGTAGCAAAGGCCTCTGATGTCCTTAATACTCTTCCCGTCACGAAGTGCATCCGCAAGATACACCATGGTATTCTCCGCCATGCCGTAAACCAAAACGTCGGCACCTGATTCCACAAGGGCGGATTTTCTCACCTTATCGTCCCAATAATCGTAATGTGCAAAACGGCGAAGGGATGCCTCCAAACCGCCGATTGACACAAAAAGGTCGGGATATGCACGTTTTACACCTTGTGCGTATACGATAGAGGCACGGTCAGGCCTCTTTCCCATAACGCCGCCGGGTGTATAGTCATCCCTTGTGCGTTTTTTCTTACCAACCGTGTAATGTGCCACCATAGAGTCGATATTACCTGCGGTGATAAGTGCACCAAGACGTGGTTTTCCAAGTGCCTTGTAGGAGTTTACATCACGCCAATCGGGCTGTGAGAGTACCGCAACACGGTATCCTGCCGCCTCAAGGCATCTTGTTATAATGGCAAAGCCGAAACTTGGATGGTCAACGTACGCATCTCCCGTAATGCACAGGAAATCATAGTAGTCCCAGCCACGGTCTTCCATATCTTTTTTGCAAATCGGTAAAAACATAATTACAGGCTCTCCTGCCTCATTTTCATTTCATTCCATTGGTCACGTGTTACAAGAAGTTCGCGGGGTTTTGCACCCTGAGACGGGCCGACAATACCCCTGTCCTCCATCTGGTCGATAATTCGTGCCGCACGGGCGTATCCGAGTTTCAACCTGCGTTGAAGCAGGGAAATTGACGCCTGATTTGCGTTGACTACAACGTCAATCGCCTCGTCAAGCATAACGTCGTACTCTTCATACTCCTCGCCGCCGCCTTCAGACTCTTCACGTTTTTCCGCCTGACGCTCGATCTGCTCGATAATCTCCTCGGAGTATTCTGCAACGCCGCTCTTCTTCACGTATTCAACAACCGCCTCAACCTCATTACCTGAGATAAAGCAGCCCTGAATTCGGGTAGGCTTGTTAGAGCCGATAGGGCTGTATAACATATCGCCCTTACCGATAAGTTTCTCCGCACCGGCACAACCTAAGATAATATTTGATTCAATTTTACTTGCAACCGAAAAAGCGATACGGGAGGGGATGTTTGACTTAATAACACCGGTAATAACGTCGGTGGACGGACGCTGAGTTGCAACAACAAGGTGCATACCCGCCGCACGAGCCATCTGAGTAAGTCTTAAAATAGAGTCCTCAACCTCTTTTTTCGCAACAACCATAAGGTCAGCAAGTTCGTCGATAACGATGACGATTCGCGGGAGTTTGCTTCCCTCGCCACTCGCCTCAACTTTTGCGTTGTACGCCTTGATATTACGCACACCCGCATCGGCAAAAAGGTTGTATCTCTTCATCATTTCAAGAACCGCCCACTGAAGTGCACCGGACGCCTTTCTCGGATCGGTAACAACCGGAATAAGCAAATGGGGAATTCCGTTGTAAATGCCAAGTTCAACCATCTTCGGGTCCACCATGATAAGACGCACCTCATCAGGCGTTGAACGGTAGAGAAGGCTTACGATAAGAGCGTTCATACAAACCGACTTACCCGAACCGGTAGTACCTGCAATAAGAAGGTGGGGCAGGTTTTCGATATCGCCTATCATACAGTTGCCGGAAATATCTTTACCCATTGCAAATGCAATTTCGCTCTTGTGACGTGTAAATTCGTCAGAGCCGATAACCTCACTTGCACAAACCATATCCGTCACCGTGTTCGGCACTTCAATACCGATAGCGGACTTGCCGGGTATGGGAGCAATATAAACGCCACTCGCACCAAGTGCAAGTGCAATATCGTCGGAAAGTCCGACAAGACGTGCAAACTTAACGCCGGCGTCAAGTTGAATCTCGTATCGTGTAACCGACGGGCCACGTACGATATTTAAAATGTGAATGTCAATGCCGAAGGAGTGACAAACCTCCGCTAAATACTTCGCCTTCTTCGCACGGTCCTGTGCGGTCTCGCCCGACTCGGTCTTAATCGGTTTTTCAAGGAGCGATAGCGGCGGATAGTGGTAGATTTCCTGCTGCTCCCCTGCGGTAACCGCATCGGAGCCTTCAATGCCCTCGTCAACGGGCGGCGTGATATCCGACGGCTCGTCCTCTACGTTTTCGGAAACACCGTCGTCGGAAATATCATCGGGAATATCGTCATAAGTTTCAGGCACAAAACCTTCTGCCGCAACACTTTCCGCAAGAACCTCCGCAGGAGTTTTCACACGGCGTTCGGGCAATTCAAGACCGTCTTTTACCTCTTCGGTCTTCTCCTCACCGTCTAACGGAATGTCAATTTTACTCTTACCAATTCTGCGACGAGGTCTTTCAACAACAGGCTCTTCGTCCTCTTCATCCACTTCCTCGTCCTCGTCTTCGTATTCAACACCCTGAGGGAATTTGTCAACAATGCTCTTTATCCAGTCGAAAAGTGCAACGATTGTGATGTTGAAACTAGCAAGGCAAATGAGGGCGGTAATAATCACGGTAAGCGGGATTGCACCCCAACGGGTAATACCGCTAACAAGGTATGAACCGATAGCACCTGCGAAAAGGCCGCCGCCAAGTCCTGCCCTGCCATCCTCCATAAGTTTAACCGCACTTTCAATGTAATCGCCACCCACGAATGAATGTACCATCACGCCAACGAAAAGGGGTGCGATAATAGCAAGGAATACCCTGCCACGCACAGGCTTTCCACGGCTTTTGAAAAGGGAGATTGCCGCCGCAATGAGGAAAAGCGGCACAACGTAGAAGCCGTAGCCGATAAGTGCCATAATAGCACCGGCAATGGCACTAAGCCACGAGCCCTCCGCCCCGAAAATCGTGATAAGGAATAAAAACGCAATAAAGCAAAGGACTATGCCCCATACAATGTTGTATTGAGCCCTCTCCTTTTGTGTTATGCGACGTCTGGAATTTGCACTGCTCTTCTTGCGTGAGGACGCCTTGTGAGAGGCAGTTTTTTTCTTGGTCGCAGTCTTTCTTTTCTTCTTGTTTGCCATATGTAAATTCACCTCGAAATTATATACTTATACTTACTTTACAGTATATCATAAATAAAATCAAAATGCAAAATTTTTTCCTTTTCTCCTCCATAAACCTTCCACCCCCTTTGTAGGGAAGGGGCTCGTTCCTCCCCAACAGCCTTCTCCCCCCAATAGCCTTCCCCTTGAGGGGAAGGTGGGTTTTGCGTAAGCAAAACTCGGATGAGGTGACAAACCCCAACTCCCCCTTGCAATATAGGTCAAAAAAGTCTATACTAATAAATATATATAATCTACACAGGGGGATTACATAATGGCGGTTTTTAAATGTAAAATGTGCGGCGGTGCAATTGATGTTTCCTCAGGCGAAACGATCATCACCTGCGACTACTGCGGCACACAACAGACATTACCCAAAATTACCGACGAACGTCGTGAGCAACTCTACGACCGTGCAAACCATTTCCGTCGCAATAACGAATTTGACAAAGCGATGGCTATCTATGAGCAGATATTAAACGAAGATGCAACAGATGCGGAGGCATATTGGTCTATCGTTCTCTGCCGTTATGGTATCGAGTACGTTGAAGATCCCGCAACTCACAAACGCATCCCAACGGTTAACCGTGCACAATTTACATCCATCTTCGATGACGATAACTACAAATCCGCCCTTGCAAATGCCGATACTCTCCAGAAAGGCGTTTACGAGGCGGAAGCGAAAGCAATTAACGAAATTCAGAAAGCATTTCTTGCAATCTCCCAAAAGGAAGAGCCTTTTGACGTATTCATCTGCTATAAAGAAACCGACAGTAGCAGTGCCCGCACGCCCGATAGCGTTCTTGCGAACGATTTATACCATCAACTTACCCGTGAAGGCTTCAAGGTATTCTTCGCCGCAATTACGTTAAACGGTAAACTCGGCACGGCTTATGAACCCTACATCTTCGCCGCACTCAATTCCTCCAAGGTAATGGTAGTCCTCGGCACAAAGCCTGAGTACTTCAATGCGGTTTGGGTTAGAAATGAGTGGAGCCGATATCTTGCAATGATTAAAGCGGGTGAAAATAAAATGCTTGTCCCCGCATATCGTGATATGGACGCATACGACCTTCCCGAAGAGTTTTCACATCTTCAGGCACTTGATATGTCCAAACTCGGCTTTATGCAGGACTTAATTTACGGTATCAAAAAAATCATCTGCACCGAAGAGCCTACTCCCACCGTGATTAAGGAA
>JAFYQP010000038.1 GCA_017559855.1 Clostridia bacterium
CGTGTCATTTCCAAAATCCCAGGCGTTTTCGCAGGTGGATTCTTTATACCAACCGCCAAAGGTGTAACCGTCTGCGGTGGGTGCTGTGGGAGCGGAAATCTTGCTTCCCTCGACTACATCGGAAAGAGCATCCGGAGCGATGCCGTGTCCGTTTGCATTAAAGGTAACTGTGTAGGTTGGGGTGGTATCCGCTGCCGATATGTTTGTCGGTGCAAGGGCCATCAGCATTACAAATACCAATAACAAACTCAACAATTTTTTCACTAAAATTCCTTCTTTCTTTAAAATTCTTTATATTGATTGGACAGCTTATTTATTATGCTGTTAAATCCTTGATAAAAAACAAAAACACCTGCAACAGTAACATGAAATTACCGCTAAATGCGTTCGCATTTTAAATATATTGAAATACGAACCTTCTTAACCTCTGTCTGCCAAAACCTTTCCACAGTCGAACACGTTCTGTCAACCTTTCTCGGTTAAAAATCATATATTTTTTGCGAATAATGCCAGTGTTTTCTACAATATAGAGACAATATAAAACTATTTTCATCTATATCTTAAAAAATACATATTTTATATTATACTTAATATACATCGTACATCGATGGACGATGCAATATTTTTTTGAAAAAATTTTCAGAAATTTTAATAATTTATTTTATGTTTGAAATGAGGAAACATTTATGAACGATAAAAATTTATTTTCTATTGGCGAAGTAGCAAAAGCCGTTGGAATTACAAGAAAAATAATACTGAATTATGAAGCAAAAGGTCTTATTACCCCCGACCAAAAAGACGGCACTACGGGCAACAGATATTACACCATTGACACCTTTACGCAAATTCGTACAATCCGTGTATTTCAGAATCTGGGACTGTCGCTTGACGACATAAGGGCATATTTCAGCGACACAACAGATTTGCAGCCAATAATAGAGCGTCTAAGAAAAATGCGTGATGAGCTTAACCTCTCCATAGAGAAACTGGAAGAAAGAACACAAAAAAATGTAATGTTATCAAAGAAATCATAATCGAACCTCAGACAATTTACTGCCGTTTGTACAGTTCAATTTCTGTTGCCGACAAGACAAACCTTTTGCGAAATACGGCACTTGAAGCTATGAGGTTACACGGAACCGATACAACAAGGCGAATGTATTTTACCGAGTATAATGCAAATGACCCTCAAAATATTTTATATTGCGTTGCCGTACCTACAGGAAGCAAGGGTGAATATGTCAAGAGTATTCCACAGACTAAAGCTGTTTCGTTCTTTCACCATGGAGCGTATGAGGAAATTCCCAAAGTACGAAATAGACTTGTTTCGTATGCAGCGGAAAACAATATAAATCTGACGGGAGTATTCCGCAATATTTATCTCGAAGGTCCGCCACAGCACAAAAATAAAAGAAACTTCATCACTCAAATAATAGGAATAATTGAATAAAAATCAAGAGAATAATTGACTATTACAGTATATTATGATATAACAATAGTTAGTAAAACATAATCTGGGGAAATGGTGTCAAATTGGTGTCATGCCGCTTTGACAACCCTTGAAAATAAAGGAGATTGAAGATAAATGAAATTAGGTATAGTAGGTCTTCCCAACGTGGGAAAGAGTACTCTTTTTAATGCAATTACAAATGCAGGTGCGGAAAGTGCAAATTACCCATTCTGCACTATAGACCCCAACGTGGGTGTTGTTACCGTACCGGATGAGCGTCTTGACGTTTTGGCGGAGATGTATAATCCAAAGAAGGTCACACCCGCAATAGTTGAATTTGTTGACATTGCAGGTCTTGTAAAAGGTGCGTCAAAAGGCGAGGGCTTGGGAAATAAGTTCTTATCACATATCCGCGAGGTTGACGCAATCGTTCATGTTGTAAGATGTTTTGAGGATACAAATATTATTCACGTTGAAGGCTCGGTTGATCCGCTTCGTGATATTGAAACAATAAGTCTCGAACTTATCCTTTCCGACATTGAAATGCTCGATCGCCGTATTGACAAGGCTAAAAAACTTGCAAAGGGCGATAAGAAGTATAACGTTGAGGTTGAACTTTTAGAGCGTTTGCGTGAACATTTCGATTTAGGACAAAGTGCACGTACATTCACCGCAAGTGAAGATGAATGGGCGATTATCAATGACATTGACTTACTTTCCGTAAAACCGGTAATTTATGCGGCAAATATGTCAGAGGATGATTTCGTGTCCGGCATTGAAAGCAACGAATATTACAAGCGTGTAGAGGCATTTGCAAAAGAAGAAGGTGCACAGGCACTTCCGATTTGTGCAAAACTTGAGCAAGATATACTTGAACTTGAGGAAGATGAGAAGGCGTTGTTCTTGGAAGAGTTGGGACTTGAAAAATCAGGTCTTGACAGACTTATTCAGGTTTGCTACTCACTTTTAGGACTTATTTCATATCTTACCGCAGGTGAGCCGGAGGTTCGTGCTTGGACAATCACTCGCGGTATGAAGGCACCGCAAGCGGCAGGAAAAATCCACTCTGATTTCGAGCGTGGCTTTATCCGTGCAGAGGTTATTCATTTTGACGATTTGGTTGCTTGTAAAACAATGGTTGCGGCAAAAGAAAAAGGTCTTGTTCGAAGTGAAGGTAAGGAATACGTCGTTCGTGACGGAGATATAATCTTGTTCAGATTTAATGTATAAGCAGCGAGCACCTCGGCTAAAATATTAGCGGAGGTGTTCTTTTGTAATGAAAACAACAAAGAATTTTTTAAAAGAAATATCAAAGAACGGATTATACATAATCCTGTTCCTTTGCATTTCTGCCATAGGAATTGCGGGTTATGTAATGTATCATACCACAGAACCGGAGATTGTGGTAAACGACGTTGTGTCAAACGTGCCGGAGGAGAAAACTGTACGGTATGAGCCGGTTATTATTCCGGACGAGCCTGAACCGAAAGTTGAAGTTCCCACGGCAAAGGAACAGCCGGTGGAAGTTAAGGAAGAACCGCAAGGTTTTGTAACTGCAGTGAAGGGCAAGGTGTTAAATGCCTTCTCCGGAGATGAATTGAAGAAGAGCAAAACCTTTAACGATTGGAGAACGCATAATGGTATAGATATTGCCGCAGATGAGGGAAGCGAAGTCTATGCAATATGCGGCGGCACGGTTGAGAAGGTATACGAGGATGATATGATGGGATATACGGTGGTAATCTCGCATCCGGAAGACGTAGTAAGCACCTATTCCAACCTTATGAAAGGCGTTGTTGCAAAAGTTGGGCAGAAGGTAAAGGCAGGCGACGTTATCGGCGGTGTGGGCAAAAGTGCCATTGCCGAGTCAGGCGAAGAATCCCACCTGCATCTTGAAACAACAAAAAACGGAGAGCAAATCGACCCGATGAGTTTAATAGAATAAGAAAACGCCACCCGACAGTATCAGTTGACGGGTGGCGTTAATATATAGGATAGGTTAGAAATCAGTTATTGGGGGACGTTGCCTAAATCGTTTGCTCCAAAGAAAATGTGAGCTTTGTTTTGACGGTCAGTACCGAGATGATAGTGATAGAAATAGGAGACGTTGTCTTTATCTCGCTCACAGATTCCGGAACCGTGCATAGCGGCAAGCATCATTGCACTGTCTTCGCTTTCGGTATAGACGTCACCTTCAAAAGCGGTTACGTAGAGATACGCTTCGGCCATATCCATACAATACTTGTCAACATATTTTAAAGTGCCTGCGGTACGTAATACTTTTCTAAACGTATAAGCGGTACAAACGTTTTCAGGTCGCTTTTTCAAGTAGTTTGCAAAATCGGTGTCGCTAATGGCGGTAGCGATGTAGTCGACGCTGGGTAATGCACCCACCGCATTAAGATACAACGCACCGAGAACGAGACCACCGGCAATTAAATCGCCTACGGGAATGAAGGGTCCGTCAACCATTGTAAGCGTACCTGCGGTTACGGCAACTGATGCTAACTGGGCGTTACCGTCTGAGGTTTCTGCTTTTCCGCAATTACAAATTTTATAAGTAGCGGAACTTACTACTATCTTTTTGTACGAGTGACTATGTTTGCTTAAATCGTTTGCGGGGATATACGCTGCCTTGCCGCCATATGAAATTACGGCCCACGACGTATTTTTATTGGTTACATACCCCAAAACCTTAACGCAATCTTTCTTTTTAAGAGAGGTTAACTTGTTTGATGATTTGTCGGGGAAGGAGTATATGCCCGTGCTGGATTTGCTAACGTTCTTTGCAGTACCTTCAGAGGAAAGTTTAAGTGAGGCGAGAGTGTTTTTACAGGATGAGCAGTCCTCTGAAAGGTTGTAATTCTTATCATTGAAACGAGTGTCGCCACAAGAGCACTTCTCTATAAGTTTGTGGGGGTGCTCGGACTGATATTTGCCGGTAGATGTGTACTTGTGAGTGTGGCACTTGTCACAACCTTTAGCCTTAGAAGTCTTGCCTCGCTTGGTCTCACTGCATAAAGAGCACTTAAGAATCTGATAGTGGGGATGAGCCTTCTCATATGAGTTGGTGAATGCAAAGGAATGTGTATGGCCGGACGGCTTTTCGGGTAAAGTGGAAGTGCTGTTTGCCGGTTTATTGCTTGTAGACGCTGCCGGTTTCTTATTGCTTGAGGAGGAGTTGTTTGCCGGCTTATTGCTGGTAGATGTAGCGGGCTTTGTGTACTTTTCGATATTGCCGCTATAGATAAAGTCGTTGTCAGAAGTGCGGAGCCAAAGGTTATTATGAGCGTTAACAACTTCACCGTTAATGGTTAAAATAGTACCTTTGGAGACCGAACGGGTGTCTTTTTCGTCTTTGTACGGTTTAACTCTTAAGGTTGTATTATTAGTTACCTTAACCTGATATGATGCTGGACTTACGCTATCAACAACGCGGGATGCCTTGCCTGAATACACATAACCCTTATTGGTCTTATACCAAAGATTATTGTAACAATTTGTAATTACTGCTGTTACATTAAGTACCGTGCCGGCACTGAGTTTTGAGTTTGCGGAAGAATCAGAATAGGGTTTGCTGCGTGCGGTAGTATCCACGGTGGTCTTGATTTTAAAATTTGCGGATGTGGATGTGTCGTATACACGCTGAACGTTTCCGCTGTATATGTAACCGCCATCGGACACTTTGAGCCACACATTGTAATATTTGTTGGTCTGCTCACCGACAATGCGGAGAACATCGCCGGATTTAACGTCTTTAACTTTCTTTGTACCGTCGGAATAATAGGAAGAACGGACGGTGGTGTTTTTAGTTGCCTTAACGTAATAATCAACGGTAACTAAAGCGGGAAGAACGGGGTTGCATTTTTCACTGTATATGTAGCCGCCGCCTTTTACGCCAAGCCAAAGGTTGCCGTATTTGTTTGTTTTTTCGGAAACAATGGTAAGTTCTGCACCCTTCTTAACGTTCTTGAGAACTTTTGAGTCGGAGTAGCAGTCTTTGCGGATAGTTGTCTTAACGGTGGTTACCACGGTATAGGGGCTGAGTGCCTCTGCATGAGGTAATACTTCCGTTATGATGGGACAAATAATTGCTAAAGTAAGGATAAGACTTACGACTTTTGCGATTGTTGTGTTTTTTAACATTATGATTACCTCTTTCCTGCTCTTTAGAGCAAATTTACTTTACACTTATATTGTAAAGTATGAAAGAGATTTATTACAGAACTGATTTGGTAAAAAAAGGCCTTTAATTTACCTAAAAAAGAAAAAACGACATTTCATATGTGCACGAAATGTCGCTTTGAAATTTATTTTGATTTTGTGTTGATTCCTTTTCGCTCACACCACAGTTTAAGGGAATCTATTGTTGCGGAAATATGATCAAGGTCATTTAAAATCTGCTTAAAATCTATTATTTCACAATCTTCGACTATTTCGTCATTGAGAATTTCCATAAGTCTTATTTTGTTGTGATTAACCGATTTTAATGACACCGCCATATCAACCAAAAGTTTATGTACATCTTCGGTGTTTGTCGTTTTTTGAGCATCTATTTTACCGATTTCGCAATCGTAACAACAATAATGGTTGCGAAGTTCCGGCTTATTATAACCTTCTGCCATTAGTACTACGTCTGCCGGCTGTATTGCGACGGAGCCGTTTTCGATTTTTACAAGTCGGCTTTCGGAAATGCCGGGTAAGCGGTCAATCGCCTCTGCACGAGTTAAGTCAAGTTCTTCTCGTGCCAATTGGTAAACGCTTTTCTTTTTGCTTGCGGAAACCTTTCCCACTTTATACCACCCCTGGAATTTAAACTTTATGTACCTATTATAACCGATTTTAATTTGTAAATCAAGGGTTTGAGTATATAACAGAAAGGCTTTTGCAAAATAGCAAAAGCCTTTCTGTTATATCATTACAACGGGTTTTATGAGGTCCTTCGGCTTGTCTTTCATAAGCATCAGAGCGTCTTCCAAATGCTCTAAACCGTTAAATTTGTGAGTTAAAAGAATCGAGGTGTCAAGACGATAGTTTTCAAGCAGGGAAACAAGTTTTTCCATACGATGTCTGCCGCCGGGCATAAGACCACCCGCAATGGTTTTGTGCCCCATGCCGCACCCCCATTCAAGTCTCGGAATACGGACGTAATCACCTTGTCCAAGATAATTTACATTACCGATGATACCGCCGGGTTTTAACATTTTAACCGCATCAATAAAGGTGTCATTATCACCACCTGCAACGATAACCTTATCCACGCCTTTGTTGTGGGTGCGTTCCATAATTTGGTCTAAGACATCGCCGTCACGATAGTTTACTATATCGGTTGCTCCGTATTCCTTTGCAGCATCGATACAGTTGGGGCGTGAGCCTACCGCATATATTTTACCTGCACCACGAAGAGTTGAGGCGGCAACGGACATAAGACCTACAGGGCCGATTCCTATGACGCACACGCTGTCTCCATATTGAACGTCTGCAAGTTCCGCACCGTGAAAACCTGTGGGCACCATATCACTAAGCATAACCGCACTAGCAGGATCTACAGTATCGGGAAGATGTGCCAAGTTTGCATCCGCCTCGTTTATGTGGAAAAATTCAGCGAAAACGCCGTCTTTGAAATTAGAGAATTTCCATCCGGAAAGCATTCCGCCTGAGTGCATGGAATATCCGTTTTGTGCCTCAATCGAGCCCCAATCCGGAGTGATTGCCGGGATGATGACGCGGTCGCCAATTTTGAAATCACGAACGAGTGTACCGATTTCCACAATCTGCCCTACCGCCTCATGTCCTAAAATCATATTGTGTCGCTCACCAAGCGCACCCTCCCATACCGTGTGAATATCGGAAGTGCAAGGGGAGAGTGCAATGGGGCGTACTATTGCGTCTAACGGGCCACATTTCGGACGCTCCTTTTCAATCCAACCAACCTTGCCAATGCCGAGCATAGCGTAACCTTTCATACAAACACATCCTTTTACTGAAATATAACAATATGATTATCAAAGGATAATTGAAAAATACATAATTGTGTGATAAAATCATTCGTGAGAGGAAGTGAGTGTATGAAAAAGATTTTGGGAAATCCGATAATTGTATTTTTCTTTTTAATTGTGTTTGCACCTATTGGAATACTGCTTATGTGTACTTGTACCGATTGGTCAAGAAGTATGAAAGCCGCTCTTGCAATTATTTTCGGCGTAGGCTTTATGGTCTCATTCGGGCTTACTGCAAGCGGGTTTGACGTAATGTAAATAAAAAAGGTCATTGCTTTAGCAATGACCTTTTTTCTATCTTATTCTTACACCCATAAATTTATCACCCATAGGAATAGGGGAAACGATACCGTTTGTAAAATCAATTATATCTGCGGTAAACTCTTCAACGGTTTCGGAGGGGACACAAATGTCAAAAAGTACACTTGCTCCAAATTCAGTGCCTTCAATTATACCGCCTTTTTCTTCTGTTCTGAGTTTAACCCGTTCTTGCCAATTATACGGTGCTTCAAGCAACATTTGAGTCCATTGCCGCATTACCGAAACGCCCGCTGCATCCAATGCGATTTTCGCACTGTGTGCATAAGCACGAACCAAACCACCTGCTCCCAGCAGTATTCCGCCGAAATATCGTGTTACAACGCAAAGCACGTTTGTTATGCCCTCACGGCGTAAAACCTCAAGAGTTGGCATACCTGCGGTGCCCTGTGGCTCACCATTGTCGGAGTATCTCATAATATTGTTTTCTTTTATAATATAGGCGTAAACGTTGTGTGTGGCGTCTCGGTGCTTTTCGTTCATTTCTTTTATGTGAGCAAGTGCCTCTTCCTCGGTTTCAACACGCCATATTGTACCGATAAAACGGCTTTTTCTTTCAATGAATTCCGCACAGGCATCACTTGCCGGTACATAATATTCGTTCATTTTAATTCTCCTTGATAATGAATTCTCGAATACGGCCTAAAATTTTATCGTCACAAACCGTACGCACCAAAATATATTCTGCCTGATAATCGCATTCGTCAACCTGTGCCTCTCTGTGCAGAAGGTCAACAACAGAAGCATTTGCATAGGGAATGTGCAGCACGACTTTGTGCAGTCCTTTATTCAACTCATCAGCGATTGCATCACGGAGAAGATCAAGGCCATAACCTTTTACGGCACTTATGGGGACTATGTTCTCACCGTGGGGAAGGTCATCTCTGTCACGGCAAAGATCGATTTTGTTAAAGACGGTTATAACGGGTTTGTCGTTTGCACCGAGTTCGGAAATGATTTTATCCACAACCGATACGTGGTCACGCCAATCGGGGTTTGAACAGTCCACAACGTGCAAAAGAAGGTCGGCAAAAGAAAGTTCCTCAAGGGTTGCCTTGAATGCCTCTACAAGGTAGTGGGGGAGTTTTCTTATAAATCCAACCGTGTCGGAAAGAACAATCTCCAACGTGTCGGAAACCTCGTATTTTCTAGTCGTGGGATCGAGAGTGTCAAACAATCTGTTCTGTGCAGAAATTTCGGAATCGGTCAAAGTATTTAAAAGTGTAGATTTTCCTGCATTTGTATATCCGACGATTGCCACGAGCGGGATTTCACGTTTGATACGTGCACGGCGTTGTTCACTCCTGTTTTTGCGAACCTCCGCAAGTTCTTCTTTGAGTTTTGATATGTGTCTGTGAATGTGGCGTCTGTCGGTTTCAAGTTTCGTTTCACCCGGACCACGAGTGCCGATACCGCCGCCAAGACGTGAGAGTTCAATGCCTCGGCCGGTAAGCCGGGGAAGGATATATTTATACTGTGCAAGTTCAACCTGCAATTTACCTTCACGTGTCTGGGCACGGTTTGCGAAAATATCCAGAATGAGTGTACTTCTGTCAATTACACGAACGCCGATAATATCCTCTAAATTACGAGTTTGTGCCGGTGTTAATTCGTTGTCAAAAACTATAAGGGTGGCTTCTAAATTCTTTGCAAGTTCACCGATTTCCTCCGCTTTTCCCGTACCTAAAAAAGTCTTCGGTTCGGGTGTCTGACGGTTTTGCACGACTCTTGCAACCGTCTCGCCGCCCGCCGTTGAAAAAAGTTCCTCTAACTCGTCAAGGGTTATATCACTCACCGCAAGTTCAGGAGGCAGGGCAGGTGAGTTAAGTCCTACCAATATAGCACGTTCACAATTCTTTTCCATAGTACACCTCATATTGTTTATGAGTCTATTTTACAATTTTTTTTATTGCTTGTAAAGCAATAAAATGGTATCATATAAAAGGTAAAATATAAATACTGAAAGAATGATGTTAAGATGAAGAAAAAGAACATTTTTAAAATAATGATTTGTCTTGTGCTTGTGTGTATTATATCCGTTATTTGTGTTGACGGATGGGTGAGAAATGTCGGCGGTGAAAACATAATAAAGCCCTCTTATGCGGAGAAATTAGAGGATGTTGACTGCATTGTTGTTCTCGGATGCCAGGTAAAAGAAAACGGGAAGCCCAGCGATATGTTGGGCGACAGACTAAAGCGTGGTATTGCGTTATATAAAAACGGTGCCGCACCGAAAATTATTATGAGCGGCGACCATGGCAGACGGGGATATGACGAGGTAAATGCCATGAAAAAAGCGGCGCTTGATGCGGGAATCCCTTCTAAAGATATTTTTATGGATCACGCAGGATTTTCCACCTATGAGAGCATATATCGTGCCAAAGAAATATTCAAAGCGGATAAAATCATAGTTGTAACCCACAACTATCATCTCTATCGTACACTTTATATTGCAAAACAGTTTGGGATAGAGGCATATGGTGTAAATTCCGATTACCGTACATACTTAGGACAGACCAATCGGGAAATAAGAGAAATCCTTGCAAGATGTAAGGACTTCGTAAAATGTATATTCAAGCCGGAGCCTACCTTTTTGGGAGAAGTTATCCCTGTAAGTGGTGACGGTAATGCTACAAATGACTAAAGACGAGAGCGAGGGATTTTTGTGGTTTCGTTTATCATAGGAAGAGCGGGAAGTGGTAAAACTCACCGCGTTATATCGCAAATTAAGGAAGCGGAGGGCGAGATTATACTTCTGGTTCCCGAACAGTATTCCCATGCAACAGAACGCATGTTGTGTGAAATTGCAGGCGATGAAATATCTTGCAAGGCGGAAGTTTTAAGTTTTAAAAGACTTGCCGATAGAATTTTTATGTCCGCCGGCGGATACGCAAACAAGGCCCTTGACAACGGCGGAAGAATGCTTCTTATGCACAGAGCCCTTAATCGTGTAGGACGTGAACTCAAAGCACTTTCCAATATGACACTCCGTCCTGAATTTTTACAGGGACTTATTGATATGGTTGAAGAGATAAAAACCTGTTCCATAAATTACGAAAAACTTTTCAATACGGGAGACGGCGTACTATCCGATAAGCTGCACGATATAGCGGTTATCGCGGCGGCGTATGACGGCGAATTTGAAAACGGGAAACTTGATCCGGCAGACAGGTTGAAACTTGCAACAGAACGGGCAAAGGAATTTGCCTTCTTTAAGGGCAAAAAAATCTGGATTGACGGCTATAACGGTTTTTCACAACAAGAACTTGACCTTTTGCGTGTGGCACTTGCACAGTGTGATGAGTGCACCGTGTCGTTATGCTTAAATGATGATCCCGATGGGGAAAACGGGGCCTTTTCCGACGCGTGGAATACATACACTGCCATTTCACGTATGGCGGGTGAGAGCACGATTTTACGACTTGATAAAAGCGTGAGATATAAAAAGACAGCACTTGCATATCTTGAAAAAAACCTATATACCCCTGCTGCAGGAATAGAAGATCACGACGGAATCGAATTGTACACGGCGGGGAATGTATATAACGAATGTGAAATTGCGGCGGCAAAAATTATTGAACTTGTGCAGGGCGGTGTGCGTTTCCGTGAAATTGCGGTAACCGCACGAAATTTTGAAGAATACGCAGGTGTGCTTACTTCTGTTTTTCGCAGATACAACATCCCCGTATATGAGAATACAAAACAGACCGTACAGGCACTTTCACCCACGGCATTTATTTTAAATGCACTCCGTGTCATTTCCGACGGATTTAAATATGACGACATGGTATCCTACTTAAAAACCGGATTAAGCGGTGTGCGGCGTGGAAATCTTGATGTTTTGGAGCAGTATTTATATACGTGGCACATTGAGGGTAAAGAGTGGACAAGTGACGAGGAGTTTACCAAAAATCCTTCAGGCAGAAATGAAACACCCAAAGAAGACGATCTTGAAGCACTTGCGTTTTTAAACCGTTTGCGTAAAAAAGTGTGTACCCCGCTTCTCAATTTAAGAGTCAATATAAGACAAAATCCCACAGGAAGCGGATACGCAAAGGCGTTGTTCTCATTTTTCGGTGAGACAAAACTTGCCCGTCGCCTTGAGGCAAGAGCCAAACTTTACCGTATGCGTGGTGATATTTACCGTGCAGAGCAGTATGAAAAAATTTGGCATCTTCTAATATCTGCAATTGAGAATATTTCCGATACTCTGGGAGAAGAACGCTTAAAAATTGACGAGTTTATTCGTGTGTTCTCGCTTGTTCTGTCACAATGTGAAATCGGCACCATCCCAACTGCATTGGATAGGGTAAACCTTGTGGGATTTGACAGATTGGGTGAGGCACCCGTTAAGTGCGTAATTACTTTAGGCACAGTTGACGGACGCCTTCCCATGTACTCGGCAGGTAAGGGTATACTCAGCGATTCAGAGCGTGAAAAACTCATAAGCCTCGGAATAAAACTTTCCCGTAATGCGGAAAATCGCTTGAATGAAGAGTTCAGGCTTATTTATGATGCCTTCACCACTGCAAGTGAGAAACTTATCGTTATCATCCCGCATACCGCACCTGACGGAAGTGAAGCGAGAGATTCTTTTGTAATCAAAAGAATTACAAGTTTGTTCCCCAATATCCAAAGACAGAATTTTGAAATGCCCGAACTTTATGCAAAAGCACCTTGTTTCGATATGGCGGTATCATCGGGCGAAAGTCCGTGGCAAACCTCGGCAAAGGAATATTTCAGACACGACGAGGAATATGAAGAAAAAACAATAATTGCGGAAAAGAATGCAAATATACCGCGAGGACCGCTTAAAGACAGCGGAAATATTGAGGCTCTTTTTGGCAAGAGAATCAGACTCTCTGCAAGTAAAAGTGATTGTTTTAATTCCTGCAGATATCAGTATTTCCTGCGTTACGGTCTTTATTTGAGTCCCAAACGCCGTGCAACCTTTGATTCTCTCGAGACGGGAACCTTTACCCATGCGATTCTCGAATGTGTTTTAAGAGAAATCAAGGAAAGAGGCGGACACCGTGCGGTAGACGTTAAGGAGGTTTTTGAAATCTCCGATATGGCAACCGATGCATATATTGAAGAAAAATTAGGCGGCTTTAGGGGAAGAACTGCCCGATTCCGTGCACAGATCAAGAGGTTAAGAGAAAGTGTTCGAAAGATTGTTTTAAACGTTCACAAAGAACTTCGCGACTCTGTTTTCGAGCCGATTGATTTTGAACTTCATTTCGCAGACAAAGACGGAGACCTGCCTGCACTTACCATAAACGGTGATAACTATACCGTTAAATTAGAGGGATACGTTGACAGAGTAGATGCCTGCAGCGTTGATAACGTGTTTTATGTCCGTGTTGTAGATTATAAAACGAGAAGCAAGGAATTTGACTTGAAAGAAGTTTTGAACGGACTTAATATGCAGATGCTTTTATACCTTTTCACATTGTGTGATTTAGGTGAACGACGTTATAACAGAAAACCTGTTGCGGCGGGCGTTCTGTATCTTCCTGCAAATGCACCGATGTGCAAAATCGATGGTGCGGTAAATGAGGCGGACGTTGAAGCGAAGAATGATGCTTCCGTACAGAGAAAAGGCCTCCTTCTCAAGAAACAGGAACTTTACACAACGGAGAAATATTTGCCCATTTCATACGATAAAAACGGAGAAATCAAGGGCAAATCCCTTGTTGATGCAGATGACTTTGAAAAGATTTCAAGGAGAATTAAAAATATTCTTGAAACGATGGGTGATGAACTTACTCGCGGTATGATTGATGCAAACCCCTATTACACATCGCAAAAAACACCTTGCGATTATTGCGAAATGAAAAGTATATGTCATTTCGGCGATCGAGAGCAAGATGAATTCAGAGATCTATTCGCTGTAGGATTGGAGGACTGCTGATATGGGTGTTAATTGGACACAAGACCAAAGAAAAGCCATTGACAGCCGAAACGGCACATTGCTTGTATCGGCGGCGGCAGGTAGCGGAAAGACCGCAGTACTTGTTGAACGTTTGCTTAAATTTGTCATTGAGGAAGGCTATGATATCGACAAATTTTTGATGATTACCTTCACAAATGCGGCGGCAAGTGAACTTCGTGCAAAAATTGTGGACGCACTATCCGATAAAATTGCGACAAATCCCGAAAATCGTCACCTTGCACGACAGATGAATATCGTTCACCGTGCGAGTATTTCAACCATCCACGCGTATTGTATGCAGGTTCTACGCTCTCACGGGCATTATCTTGGCATCACCTCGGATTTTAAAATCATAGATGAGGGCGAGGGCGATATACTGCGTCGTCAGGTGCTTGAGGATTTGCTTGAAGAGCGTTACGAAAAAGGGGATAGCGACTTTATGCAGATGTGTGCTGCCCTTGCGGGACGACGAGACGATCTGGATATGGCGGAAAATATCCTCAAGATACATTCGAAGAGCAGAAGTCACCCGAATCCGAAAAAATGGCTCTCTGACTGCGTTTCCATGTATGAAGAGAATAGCGATATATGGGAGCGGGAAATTGCCGCATATATAACCGAGTATTGCGGACATCTGGTAAAGAAAATAGATGCGGTCATTGCTGAGATAAAAATTGATCCGGTAATTGATGCGGCATATTCGGGAACATTGGCAAATGACAGACAGTGGCTTTTATCATTTACCGGAGATAAAACCTTTGCGGAACTTTATGAGAGTGCGGGAAAGGTGGATTTTCTTAATTTAGGTTCAACCAGAGGTTGCGAAAATCCGGAACTTCGTGAATGGGCGAAGGACGAGCGAGGTGCAGTAAAAGACAGATTGTCAAAACTCTGCAGTAAATATTTATGTAAAAGTCCGGAACGGTTTAGAGAGGAAATTTCTAAACTTGCACCTGTTGTCCGTGAAATTTGCGATATAGTCGGAGAATTAGACGACCGTTTCACCGCAAAGAAGATAGAGCGTTCCGCTATGGACTACTCGGACTTAGAACACGCCGCGGTAAAACTTTTGGTAGAGAGTTATGATGAAAAAGAGGATAGGGTATATCCCACGCCTCTTGCGGTAGAACTGTCTGACGATTTTTGCGAGATAATGGTAGATGAATATCAGGACACAAACTGTATTCAGGATATTATTTTCCGAGCAATTTCAAAAGATGAGAAGAATATTACGATGGTAGGTGACTTAAAACAGTCAATCTATCGTTTCCGTCTTGCTGATCCGACCATTTTCCTTGCAAAATATAAGGCGTTTAAAGATTACGATAAGGCACGGGATGGTGAGCCGAGAGTAGTAAATCTCGCAAAAAATTTCCGCTCCCGTGAAGAAGTGCTTGATACTTGCAATAAATATTTTAGCCTTACCATGACCGAACGGCTCGGAGAACTTAACTACACAACCCGTGAGTATTTAAATCCGCGGGACGAAATTCCTGAGAGCACAATGAATTGTGAAAGCGAACTTGTGGTAATCGACCTTGACGAGAAGGGCAGAAATGACGAACTTCCCGGCACACGTGATACCGAGGCAAAATACATTGCCGCAAGAATCAAACAGATGCACGAAGAGGGAACTCCTTATGAGGATTTTGTAATTCTTCTCCGCTCACAAGTAGGACGTGCACCCATTTATGAGAACGCCCTGCGTGAGTACGGAATTCCTTGCGTTTCAGAAAAGAAAGCGGGAATTTTGGGTACGGTCGAGATAAGTACAATTGTGTCTTTCTTGCAAATTATTGACAACCCGCTTTGGGATATACCCCTTGTTGCCGTTCTGCGATCACCACTTTTTGCATTTACAGCAGATGACCTCGCTTGTGTTCGACGTTATAAAAGGGGTGCGTTTTATCATGCCCTTGAAGAATGTGCAAAGAGCGAGAGCGATATATCAGAGCGTGTAAAAGAATTTTTGAAAATACTCTCCGAGTTTCGCGATATGGCAAACGAAACCGGTACGGATGAACTTATCTGGCACATACTCGACAGCACCGGTGCACGGGGACTTTTCGGTGCAATGCATGGCGGAGAGTTTAGAATCGGAAATCTCCATGAGTTTTATAACTATGCCGTTCGTTTTGAAAGTCAGGGATTTAAGGGATTACACGCATTTTTAAATCATATTGCATACATAACCGACAGAGGCGGGGACATTGCAGGTGACAATACGGAAAGCAGCGGCGGTGCCGTTAAAATTATGTCTATTCACAAGTCGAAAGGTCTTGAATTCCCGATTGTTTTCCTGGTTGACGGAAATCGGAAGTTTAACGAGAAGGATTTAAGTGAGCAAATCATAGTTCACCCGAAATTCGGACTCGGTCTTAATTTCCGTGATAACGAATTGGGTTATGAATGTCCGACTATTGCAAAAAACTGTATTGCACTTCAACTTAAAAACGAAATGAAGAGCGAAGAACTCCGCGTACTTTACGTTGCAATGACTCGTGCAAAGGAAAAACTTATCGTTATGTGCACGGAAAGAAACGCGACAAGGAGGTTAAGTCTTGCCGAAAACACGGTGATTGGAGGGGATGTGTCTCCCATTGACCTTCTTAATTCCGCTAATATTGATATGTGGTTTTTACTGCCTCAGGCGGCGGATAACAGCATCTTTGAAATGAAAATAGTAAAAGATGACGAAATTGCACCGCCCGATACGGCGGATGAGTTTATAGGTGATAGTGCGGAATTTGATGAGTGGCGTGTTGAGGAGTTGAAGAGGCGATTTGCTTTTGAGTACCCGTATGAAAAAGCGGTAAACACCGAAGGTAAACTCACAGCAACCGGCATTGCACACGAGAGCGTTTCCGTCCATCGTCACTTCAAACGCCCAAGATTTATTCAGAAAACCGGACTTACCGCAAGTGAGAAAGGTATTGCAATACATCTTGTAATGCAGTTTATCGATTTTGAGAAATGCGTAGACAGAGCGAGTGTTGAGAAGGAGATAGACCGCCTTTATGAAGAAGAATATCTCACACGTGAGCAGTATGAAGTTATCCCTGCGGGTAAGATATTTGCGTTTTTTGAATCTGAACTTGGAAAACTTGTGAGGGGTAATAATTGTCGTCGTGAGTTTAACTTCTCCCGTCTTGTATCGGTTTCGGATGAGGACAGTGCACTCCTTCAGGGTGTTGTTGACCTTATGATTGAGATGCCTGAGGGTATTGTAATCGTTGATTTTAAAAGCGATTCAACAATAAACGAGAATAACGTAGCACAGTATATGCGACAACTTTTGGTTTATAAAGAGTCTCTTGAAATCATCCTAAAGAAGCCGGTTTGTGATTGCTATTTATACTTTATCCAGCACGAAAAAATAATAAAATCAGAAAAATAATAAAAAAATAAAAATTTACTCTTGATTTTATGAAAAGTATGTGGTATCATTGATGTACTATGTAGATTTGTTTCCCGAAAGAGGTGAAAAGCAATGAAAGAAGGAATTCATCCCAAGTATGAGCAGACCAAGATTGTCTGTGCATGTGGTGAAGTTATAGAGACCGGTTCTACTAAGGAGAACCTGCGTATCGATGTTTGCTCCAAGTGCCATCCGTTTTTTACCGGCAAGCAGAAGCTTGTTGACACCGGTGGTCGCGTCGATCGCTTTAACAAGAAGTTTGGATTGTCTTCCGACAAGTAAAACTTGCTATTTGAAACGGTACGGGAATCCCGTGCCGTTTTTTTATTGTGTAACTACTTGAAAGTGGGTGTATGTAAATGCGTAAGGTGCGATTGGGAAGAACCGGACTTATGGTTTCCAAAACATCGTTCGGTGCACTTCCTATACAGAGGGTGTCATTTGACGAGGCATCACGCCTTTTAAATCATGCGTACGAGAGTGGTGTAAACTTTTTCGACACGGCAAACGCATATAGCGATAGTGAAGAAAAGATAGGTTATGCACTTTCTCACGTTCGTGATAAAATCATTATTGCAACAAAGACGGGAACGAACAGTCTTGATTTTGTTAAGAAGAATTTAGACGAGAGTTTGCGGAGAATGAAGACCGATTATATTGACATCTATCAACTTCATAATCCGGCGACACTTCCTAGTGATGATATCTATGAGTTTTTACTGCGAGCAAAAGAGGCGGGGAAAATTCGCCATATAGGAATTACAAACCACAGACCGAGTATTGCGATAGAGGCGGTGAAATCCGGACTTTTTGAAACTTTGCAGTTCCCGTTCTGTATTCTTTCCGGTGATAAGGAAAGAGAGATTGTAGAACTTTGTGCAAAAGAGGACGTGGGCTTTCTCGCAATGAAGGCAATGTCCGGCGGACTTATTACGAATACCCGTGCCGCATTTGCATTTCTTGATACTTTCCCAAATGTTGTGCCGCTTTACGGCGTACAGCGTATGTCGGAACTTGAAGAATGGCTGTCTTACGAAGAAAATCCACCCGCATTTGACGATGAAATCATAGCGGGAATTGAGAAACAGAGGGAAGAATTGGGTGCGGATTTCTGTCGTGGTTGTGCATATTGTATGCCCTGTCCGCAGGGAATTGAAATTTGGAACGCTGCAAGAATTTCCCTCCTTATCGGTCGTGCACCGTATCAGGATTTTATGACCGACGAGTGGCGTGGAAAGATGAACCTGATTGAAAACTGCACAAACTGCAGAAAATGTGCAAGTCAGTGCCCCTTCGGATTGGATACCCCTATGCTTTTAAAACGTGAACTTGAGCGTTACAACGAACTTTATAAAAAACTGAGGTGAGAAAATGACCTTCGGTAATGATTGGGATAAACTCTTAAAAGATGAGTTTGAGAAAAACTATTTTAAAGAACTCAGTGAATTTTTAAGTGATGAGTACAAAAGGGCGAGGATTTTTCCTGAAAAAGAGGATGTATTCACCGCACTAAAACTTACAAGTTACGAGGATACAAAGGTGGTTATTCTCGGTCAGGACCCGTATCACGGGGAGGGGCAGGCACACGGCCTTGCATTCTCAGTTAAGCCCGGCGTCGAAACTCCGCCATCTCTTATGAATATGTTCAAGGAATTAAAGGCGGATTTAGGATGTGAAATTCCCAATAACGGATACCTTGTGCCGTGGGCAAAGCAAGGTGTGCTGCTTTTAAATGCTGCACTCACCGTTCGTGAGGGTGAGGCAAATTCCCATAAGGGTAAAGGTTGGGAAAAATTCACCGACCGCATAATATCCATTTTAAATGAAAGAAAAAAACCGGTTATTTTTGTTTTATGGGGCAAAAATGCTCTCGCAAAGGAAGAACTTGTAACCAACCTGCAGCATATGGTGCTCCGTGCACCCCATCCGAGTCCGCTTTCTGCGAGTCGTGGCTTTTTCGGTTGCAAACATTTTTCGAAGGTTAACGTTCTTCTTCGTGCAAACGGAGAGACACCTATTGATTGGCAAATACCAAATATATAAGGAGAAATTATGATTACAGTATCAGATTTAAGTTTAAATTTTGACGGAACGGATTTGTTTAAGGACGTTGACCTTAAATTTACACCGGGCAATTGTTACGGTGTAATTGGTGCAAACGGTGCGGGAAAGTCTACATTTTTAAAGATTTTGTCCGGCGTTCTTGAACCAACAAGCGGTGCGGTTATAATTCCGGAAGAGATGCGTATGTCGGTACTCAAACAGGACCATTTTGCGTATGATGAATATACCGTTCTTGACACTATCATTATGGGAAATCGAACACTTTACGACATAATGAAAGAGAAAGATGCACTTTACGAAAAACCGGATTTTAATGATGAGGACGGAATTCGTGTTTCGGAACTTGAGGCACAGTTTGCGGAACTTAACGGTTGGGAAGCGGAGAGTGATGCATCTCGCCTTGTGCAAGGACTTGGACTTAGTGAGTCAATTTTATATGAAAATATGGCAACTCTTACCGGTAATGAAAAGGTGAAAATTTTACTTGCTCAGGCACTCTTTGGTGAGCCGGAGATTATTCTTTTAGACGAGCCTACAAACCATTTAGACGTTATGGCGGTAAATTGGCTTGAGGATTTCCTTATGGAATATCCGGGCACGGTTATCGTGGTTTCGCATGACCGCCATTTTCTTAATACCGTCTGCACACATATTGTTGACATTGACTACAACAAAATTAAAATGTATGTGGGTAACTATGAATTCTGGTACGATTCAAGCCAACTTATCCAGAGAATGATTAAACAACAGAATAAGAAAGCGGAAGAAAAAATCCGTGAACTTGAGGAGTTTATCCGCAGGTTCTCAGCAAATAAGTCAAAATCCCGTCAGGCAACGTCACGAAGAAAACTTCTTGATAAAATGACCATAGAGGAACTCCCTGCATCCAGCAGACGTTATCCGTTCGTTGGATTTGAAATGGATAGGGAAGCGGGAAAAGATCTTTTGTCAGTTGAGGATATCTGCTACATTGAAGAGGGTGAGACTCTTCTCAACAAGGTTTCTTTCAGGTTAAACCGTGGAGATAAGGTTGCTATTCTGGCGGAAAACGAGAGATCTGTAACTGCATTGTTTAAGATTTTGGAAGGGGAGCTTGAGGCGACTTCCGGTACTTTTAAATGGGGTATCAGCACCTCTCAGTCGTATTTTCCTAAGGACAACGGTGCATTCTTTGACGAATGTGAACTTTCCATTCTAGATTGGATGCGTCAGTATTCAAAGGATCAGACGGAAACCTATCTCAGAGGATTCCTTGGCAGAATGCTATTCTCCGGCGACGAGGTGTTCAAGCCGGTAAACGTTCTCTCAGGTGGAGAGCGTGTTCGTTGTATGTTATCCCGTATGATGATGTTCGGTGCAAACATCATTGTACTTGATCAGCCTACAAACCATCTTGACCTTGAGTCCATAACAGCGGTTAATAATGGTCTTTGCGACTTTAAAGGCAATGTAATTTTCGCCTCTCACGACCACGAATTCATAAATACCGTGGCAAATAGAATCATCGAAATTACAGACGAAGGCGTCATAGACCGAACCTGCACTTACGATGAATATATCGAATGGAAGCAAAATCGCTAAAAACATTGAAAAATAAGGGGTATTACGCCGTAATACCCCTTGACTATTGATATAATATAGTGTAGAATGATTGTGTCATTTTTTTAACAAGTAAAAAGATGTGTATAATTTTGAGAGGAGAAAGGTATGGCTACAATAGATTTAACCGTTGTGGACGATATTATCCGTGAACATCAGAGCAATAAACAGAACATTATTGCAATACTGCAGGATGTGCAGAAGGTTTTCCGTTACTTACCGGAGGAAGCACTTAATCACATTTCCGTTAAGTTGGATATGACCCCTGCAAAAATTTACAGTATTGCAACTTTTTATGAGAACTTTTCATTAAAGCCGAAGGGCAAGTACATAATCCGTATCTGTGACGGTACCGCTTGTCACGTAAAACATTCTATTCCGATTCTTAATGCACTTAAGAAAAAATTGGAACTTGATGATGGTAAGCATACGTCAAGCGATATGTTATTTACACTTGAGACTGTATCTTGTCTCGGTGCTTGCGGACTTGCACCGGTTATGATGGTTAATGATACCGTTCATTCCAAGGTAACTCCCGAATATGCAGAGCAACTTATCGACAAGATTCGTGCAGAAGAAGCCTGATTGGAAAGGGATAAGAATATGAAGATTACATCAACTAAGAACTTAAGAAATCTCAAAAGTCAATATAGTGAGGCATTAGACTCTCTTGAAATGCGTGTGCTCGTCTGTGGCGGTACAGGCTGCGTTGCAGGCGGATCTGTAAAAATTTATGAAAAAATCCGTGACCTTGCAAAGGAAGCGGGTGTTAAGGTTTGCGTATCTCTCGACGTTCATGAGTGTGGCGGCATAGGTATCCACGAAAGTGCATGTCACGGTTTCTGTGAGAACGGCCCGATTGTTATTATTAAGCCGCAGGATTGGCTTTACACAAAAGTTACTATTGACGATTGCGAAGATATTGTTAACGAGACAATTATCGGTAAGCGTCCTGTAGAGCGTCTTTTCTACACAAACGTAAACGGTACTTTTGATAAGTATCACAACATTCCCTTCTATGAGAAGCAGAAGAGAATTTCTCTCGGTAACTGCGGTGAGGCGGACGTTAACTCACTTGCAGAGTACATTGCACGTGATGGTTATATAGCACTTGCAAACGCTCTTGATAATTTAAGCGGCGATGAGATTTGCAAGATTGTTACAGATGCTGAACTTCGTGGTCGTGGCGGCGGCGGATATCCTGCAGGTCGCAAGTGGACACAGGTTAAGCGTCAACCCAATTTCCCCAAGTACGTTGTTTGTAACGGTGACGAGGGTGACCCCGGTGCATTCATGGATCGATCCCTGCTTGAGGGTGATCCCCACAGAATCATTGAAGGTATGATTATCGCAGGTATCGCGGTAGATGCTGAATTTGGTTACGTTTACGTACGTGCTGAGTACCCCCTTGCTGTTGAGCGTTTAAAACGTGCAATTGAAGAAGCACGTGAAGCAGGTATTTTAGGCGACGATATTTTAGGTAGCGGCAAGAAGTTTGACCTTCAGGTTAATCAGGGTGCAGGTGCTTTCGTTTGCGGCGAGGGTAGTGCTCTTACCGCATCAATCGAAGGTGAACGCGGTATGCCCCGTGTTAAGCCGCCTCGTACAGTTGAAGCAGGTCTTTTCGGCAAACCTACTGTTTTAAATAACGTAGAAACCTTTGCAAACGTCCCCAACATCATCTTAAACGGTGCAGATGCATTCAAGAGCATCGGTACAGAGAAGAGTCCGGGTACAAAAGCGTTTGCTGTTACCGGTAACGTTGAGACCACAGGCCTTATTGAGGTTCCTATGGGTATCACCATGCGTGAAATCGTATTTGACATCTGCGGTGGTATCAAAAACGGTAAGAAATTCAAGGCTGTACAGATTGGTGGCCCCTCCGGCGGTTGCTTGCCCGAACAGTATCTTGATATGCCCCTTGATTTCGACTCCCTTGCAAGTGTTGGTGCGATGATCGGTTCCGGTGGTCTCGTTGTTCTTGACGAGGATACCTGTATGGTAGAAATCGCCCGTTTCTTTATGAACTTCACTCAGAATGAGTCTTGTGGTAAGTGCATTCCTTGCCGTGAGGGCACAAAGCGTATGCTTGAAATTTTAGAGCGTATCGTTGCAGGTGAAGGCCGTGAAGGCGATATCGACCTTCTTTTAGAATTAGGTGAAACAATCAGTGTTACGGCACTTTGCGGTCTCGGAAAATCCGCCGCTAACCCTGTGCTTTCAACACTTAAATATTTCCGTGAGGAGTATGAGGCACATATCCGTGACAAGAGATGCCCTGCAGGAGTATGTAAGGCACTTGCTCCTATTACCATTGATCCTGAAAAGTGCAAAGGCTGTTCCAAATGTGCAAAAAACTGCCCGGTAAATGCTATTTCAGGTAAGATTAAAGAGCCGTTTGTAATTGATGAAAACGTTTGTATCAAGTGCGGTGCTTGTGTTTCATCCTGTCCCTTCGGCGCAATTATAGGAGGTTAAGCATGAAAGGATATGTAATTGTAGACGGTATCAAAACCGCAATTAATGACGCAAAAAACTTGCTTGAGGTTATTCGTAGTGCAGGTATTGAGTTACCTACTTTCTGCTACCACTCCGAACTTTCAACATTCGGTGCTTGCCGTATGTGTATCGTAGAGGATGACCGTGGTCGCATAATGACCTCTTGTTCAACCATCCCTTACGACGGAATGGTCGTGTACACAAATACCCCCAGACTTCGTAAGTATCGCAGAAATATTCTTGAACTTCTTCTTGCAAACCACGACCGTGATTGTACAACCTGTATAAAGAGCAGTCGTTGCAAACTTCAGGAACTTGCACTTACTATGGGTGTTCGCGATGTTCGTTTTGAGAACATTACTGAAAAGAAACCAGTTGACCGTTCTTCTCCTTCTATCGTACGCGATCCGAACAAGTGCATTATGTGCGGTGAGTGTGTACGTATGTGCGAAGAGGTGCAGGGCGTTGGTGCTATCTGTATCGCAAACCGCGGTGCATCCATTGAGGTTGTTGCTGCATATGGTAAGCCCTTGGCAGAGAGTAACTGTGTAAACTGCGGCCAGTGCCGTAGCGTATGTCCTACCGGTGCACTTACAATCAAGAATGACAATAAGGATGTTTGGGACGCAATCAACGATCCGAAGAAGCGTGTAATCGTTCAGATCGCACCTGCTGTCCGTGTTGCCATCGGTGAAGAATTCGGCGAGGCACCCGGTACCGAGGTTATGGGCCGTCTTGTCGCTGCACTTCGTAAGATGGGCGTTGACGAGGTTTATGACACAACAATCGGTGCAGACCTTACTGTTACAGAGGAAACCGCTGAATTCATCGCTCGTGTGCGTGAAGGAAAGAACATCCCGCTCTTTACTTCCTGCTGTCCGGGCTGGATGCAGTTTGTAAAAACAAAATATCCCGAACTTCTTCCCAACGTTTCCACTTGCAGATCACCTATGGAAATGTTCGGTGTTGTAATTAAAGAATACTTCAAGGATGCAGATAAGGAAGAGGACAGACAGACAGTTAACGTTGCTATCATGCCTTGTACCGCTAAGAAGGCAGAGGCAGCCCTTCCTGAATTTACAACTGATGCAGGCCGTGACGTTGATTTCGTACTCACCACGCAGGAACTTTGTATGATGATTAAGGAATCCGGTATTCAGTTTGCCGAACTTTCAGAGGAAGCAGCTGATATGCCTTTCGGCCTCGGTTCAGGTGCAGGTGTAATCTTCGGTGTAACCGGCGGTGTTACCGAGTCTGTTATCCGACAGGTAAGTAATGCTCATTCCAAGGAAACACTCCGTGATATTGCGTTCACTCCCGTACGCGGTATGAATGGTATCCGTGAGTTATCCCTTGAGTTTGAGGGCCAGACACTCCGTGTTGCAATTGTAAACGGTCTTAAGAATGCGGATATGCTAATTAAGAAACTCAAAAGCGGTGAGGTCAGTTACGATTTCATCGAGGTTATGGCATGTACCGGTGGTTGTATCGGTGGTGCAGGTCAACCGCTTCCGCAGACATCTGAAGTTCGTGAAGCACGTGCAAAGGGACTTTATGGTGCCGATAGCGTTGCACAGATTAAGCGTTCTGAAGAGAATCCCACAATCGAGACTCTTTATAACGGACTTCTTAAAGGTAAGGAACATATCCTCCACGTTCCCGGCCGTCACTAAAAAATTAAAAAGAGCAGATGTTGTTCATCTGCTCTTTTCTTTTTTAAAAATGTAGTGTATAATTAAAGCATTGCGGAGAGTATGGTGTTGTAGATATTTTCAGCATTGTTTTCAAAACTGTTTATGATGGACTGACCTTGCTCGTAGGTTATGACGGATAATTCAAGTGACATAATTTCACCGCTATCATCACGGAGTTTGCAGATGACAGAAAGGCTTCCGTCTTCGTGCTCTACCATGTGTGCGTCTATATCTGCCTTACGGCGTTCTTTGTGCATGATGTACTCAACCGCTTTTTTTGTGTGTTCACGAACGGAGACCGCAAGATTGTTAACGCAGATATCAAGGTTTTTAATACCTTTCTTACTGATGAAGTAAAGTTCCGCACCATCTTTGTTTTCGCGATGAATATGCTCGGTTTTGACAAGGTCGTTTAGTGCGTTTATATACTCAAAATAATCTATTGCTTCATCTCTTAGTACCATGTCGCTTAAGTTGTCAAATGCAACCGGACAAGCGGCACAACGGAGTGCAAAAAGAATGAGCGTTTTAAGTTCAAGTTCGCTTCTTATGAAGCCGTGTCGTTCCATAAAAAACCTCCGAAAAATGTATTCTTTATATATTATAACACAAAAGGATGTGAATTTCAAATTGAGAATTTTAAGTCAAGTTTTGCAGATATTTTTGGTATGGCTTTTGGGCGAAACTATTGCAAAAGTGTTGCAGATACCCATTCCCGGCAATGTGATAGGAATGCTTTTGATGCTTCTGTTTCTTATTTTGAAAGTTATTAAGGTGGAAAAAATAAAACAGGTAAGTGACTTTTTCACACAAAATATAGCGTTCTTTTTCATCCCTTCAACGGTTGCACTTATGGTAAATTATAAAGTAATCGAGAATTCAATTGCGGGTGCACTTGTTGCAATTGTTCTTACCAATATTTTGGTGTTTTTTGTAACCGGATTTACCGCGGAATGGCTTCTTCGCCTTAAAAACAAAAGAAAGGGGAAGAGTGATGGAAATTCTTAACGCAATTTATGAAAATCCGCTTTTTGGAATTATAGTGAGTTTACTTGCCTATGAGGCTGCCGTGTGGATATATAATAAAAGCAACAAATTCGTACTGCTCAATCCTCTTTTGGTTTCGGTTGCTATGGTAATCGGTTTTCTTTTGATATTTGACATTCCGTATGATACATACAATATCGGCGGAAAATTCCTTACAATGTTCATCTCTCCCGTAACCGTAGTTTTGGCAGTGCCGCTTTATCTGCAAATAAAATCTTTAAAAGACAATGCGGGAATAATTCTTTTCTCTATTTTTATTGGTGCAGTTGCATCTGTCGTTGGAATTTGTGTGTACCAGAAACTGTTTCCGATGGAGACTGCGGTGTTTGCATCCCTTGTACCAAAGTCCATTACCACCGCAATTGCGGTTGAGGTGAGTGAGCAATTCGGCGGAATACCCGGTATTACCGTTATTGCTGTTGCATTTACAGGATTGCTCGGTGCGATTTTCTCGCCAATTATGGCAAAGGTTTTCGGTGTAAAGAACGATATTGCAAAAGGTCTTGCAATAGGTACAAGTTCACACGTTTTAGGAACTACAAAAGCGGTTGAAATGGGAGAGCAGGTTGGTGCGATGTCAAGTCTTTCCATCGCAATCGCAGGCGTCGTAACGGTTTTTACAGCACCGTTTATAGTGCGTCTTTTCGGGTTGCTTTAAAAAATGTTAGTAAATTGTAAATTATCTTAAAAACTTATGGACTAATTCGTGAAAATAATGTAAAATGATATCAGATTATTTAAAGGAGATTGGAAATATGAAGAAAATAATTCTTTGGATAGTTGTTGCGGTGGTTGCACTCGGCCTTATCGGCGGCGGTATATATTTCTTCGCAAACAGAGGTGAAGAGAACCCGTCCCCGTCAGAGTTTGATCCGGTTGTTGATGATGCTAATGTAGACGCTAAAATTGAAGAAAACAAACAGATCATCTTAACCGAGCCGCACAATGTTGAAGCAAGTCTTATTTTAATAAGTGCATATGCAAAAAAAGGTGACATTACAGCAGCTCGTGGTGAGGCTGACAGAATTGCAAGTCTTGTGCCCACCGATTATCGCATTTACGATACAATGCTCTCAATTTATGATGAGAAAAACGATTATGTTTCTGCGGCTCTCTTTATTGAGGCAATCCCCGCAGATTTTAGAAATGAGTATAAGGACGAGTTGAGAAAGCGTGGTCATGGCCTGTTTGCAGGTTATGGCAACACTGCAGGTAACATTGCAAACTACGGTTGGGTTTGCATCCAGGATGACGCAATCTATTATAGTGAGAAGGTCGACGGTCAGGCACTTTACCGTGCGGATTTAGACGGTAAGAACAGAGTTAAACTTTCCGATCATCCGGCACAAGACATTAACGTTGTAGGTGATACCGTTTACTTTGTTGACAGTAAGGAATATAAGATTTACAGCGTAAAGAAGGATGGATCCGACCATAAACTCTTACTTGATATCTTCGGTCAGCGTCTTTTCGTTATCGGAAATCGTCTCCACTATGTAAATTGGGGTGACGGTTGCAAGATTTACAGTGCAAATCTTGACGGTACCGATAACAAGATGGTAATTAACGTTTCTGCGGATCACGTTTCTCTTTCCGGTGCATGGTTGTATTATCAGAACCGTGACCAAATGGAGGCTATCTCTAAGGTAAAGATTGACGGTACGGGCAATGAAATGCTCAATGAAGTCAACTGTCTGTTTATAAATGGTGCAGGTGATAATATCTACTATGCAAATTGGGGCGATGAAGGTAAACTTTATCGTTGCAAAAATGATATGAGCGAGGTTGCAGAACCGCTTTCTGATTCTAAGGTAGGTTATATTAACTTGTATGGCGATTGGGTTTATTACGTTGATTGGATTAAGGACCAGAATATCTACCGTAAGCACATAAAAAACGGCACCTTAGAGCGCGTGTCCGAGGATATGGCAATGGGCATCTTCGTTAAAGGCGATTATGTGTATTACTATAATGAACTTGACAACAACCGTCTATACCGTATGGAATTAGACGGTAGCGGCAGAATGAGAGTCGGTCAGTAAAATTAAAAGAGCGAAGGGATTTTCCTTTCGCTCTTTTTGTAACATAAAACTATGCAAGTCCATAGAATGATGATGTAGGTAGGGTGTCGGATGATGCTCTGCCGATAAATGGGGAGGAATCTTTATGGCTTGTTTTGAAAGAAATTCTTGCAATAGCGATAACTACGAATGCGATATCAATACAAACGTTGTAAGCGGTGCGACCGATAACCAGGCAAACACTTGTGGCTGCGGTTGTTGTTGCAATTGTTGCGGTTGCGGCTGCAATAATGGCTGCGGTGCAGTGGGCGGCACTACCGGCAGAAATTGCGGCCCTCGCTACTATGTAACCAATGCACAGTGCGACTGTGAGGAAGTTGAGGAAACCACCTGCAATCGTTGCGGAATGTGCGACTAAAACCAACACCCCGAAAGGCATTGCCTTTCGGGGTGTTTTTATTCAAACATAAAAAATTACAGACAGGGACACCAAGAATGGAGGCGATATCAAATAGAGTGTCAAGAGAGATCCCTTTATTAACATTCGGTGCCTCGATATGACCTGTAAAAGCAACAGATTTACCGACTTTTTCCGTAAGTTGCTCCTGCGTCAGTCCGCGTAATTTGCGATAATAGGCTATTTTAAGTCCAATTTGTAAATACATTGCTTTATAACTCTCCTGCATAACGTCACCTCTTATTACTATATTTTATCAAGATGTAAAAACAATTGACATTATCTAAAAAAGTATATTATACTAACTGTAAGATATAAAAACAAAGGAGCGACATTATGAAGAAAAGAATTTTATCACTTGTATTGTGTGTAGTGATGATGGCATCAACACTACCGCACATGGCATTTGCAATAGGCGACGAACAAGTTGATGAGGAGTATTACGTAGAAGCCGGATTGTTCAATTTCAAAAAAGTAAATACGTATATACACGGTGACTTCGCTGACGTACCGTATATTGCTTGGTATGCAGACAGCGTAAAAAAATCATATGAGTTAAATCTGGTAAAGGGTGTAGGGAACGCTAAATTTAATCCCACGGGCAATATGACAATTGCAGAGGCTATCGCATTAGCCGCACGAATTAATAGTATATATTATACGGGTGCTGCTGATTTTAAACAGGGAAACCCGTGGTATGAGGAATACCTTAAATATGCTTTAACTTACGGAATTATATCCGATACAGATTTTCCCAATGTGAATAACCCCATTAACAGAGCACAGTTTGCTATGATTTTCTCTAAAGTATTGCCCGACTACGAATATGATTACATTAATAACGTGGCGACAATACCAGACGTTTCATATAGCGACTATTTCGCTGATGATGTATATACACTTTACAATGCGGGAATTCTTACCGGAAGCGATAAATACGGAACTTTTAATTCGTACAGCAATATTCAACGTTGCGAAGTTGCGACAATTGTAACAAGGATAGTAGATAAAACCTTGAGAAAAGAATTTACTATTGAAAAACGTCCGTTAAGTACTGACATTACACTTGCCGGCAAGACCGTTATTAAAGTTGGGGAAACAGTAAAATGGACAGCAACAGCGTTGCCAAAGGAGTCAGATCAGACAATTTACTGGTTATCCGGAAATACCGGAGTTGCTACTATTGATCAAAAAGGTAATATAACAGGTGTCCGGGCAGGTGTATCTAATATTACAGCGACCACAAAAAATGGCGTAAAGAAAACCGTTTTAATAACGGTCAAGCCACTTGATCCGCAATCAATCACTATAGGTGGTGCTATCCAAGTTATGGAAGGCAAAACAACAAAGTGGACGGCAACCGTTGCACCTGCCGGGGCAAATCAAATGGTTACATGGTCATCCGGTAATCCGGGAGTAGCAACTGTTGACCAGTACGGAAATATAAAAGCAATCAAGCCGGGGAAATCTAATATAACTGCAACAACAGTAAATGGAATTAAAAAGACGGTCTTATTAACTGTCTATGCAAAACCTGCACCGGCAACGAGTACTATTCGATTAAAACGTCCTTTGCCTATGACGCTAAAAAGAGATAAAGAAAGCACTACTGTCAGTGGATCATTATATATTAGGACGGTGAATATAGAGGGCTTTAAAGATTACAAATCAATGGATTGTTTTGAAGTGACTGTCACGGCAAAGGACTACGGATTTAGAACAAAATATGATTATTTCGTGACGGCAGTATTGTATGATAAATATGGTGGTGTAGTGGCTAGTGATCTTATGTATATTCCGGACGAGTACGGAGAATTCACAGAGACAGTTACTTTTCTGGATGTACCGCCGTCGGGAGTATACTATTTAGATTTTATAGAGTAAATTTAAAAGAGGATTGCATAGCAATCCTCTTTTCTTTTTAAAAAAATAACTTTACCGCAATGACAGAGCCTACGTATCCTGCAAGGTCGGCGATAAGTGCGGCGGGGATTGCATAGCGTGTTTTATTTAATTTCAAAGCTCCGAAATATACGGCTATAGTGTAGAAAGTAGTCTCGGCGGAACCTAACATAACTGCTGCAATTCTGCCAATTTCCGAGTCAGGGCCGAATTCCTTTATAACGTCCGTGCCGAGTGCCAGAGCGGCAGAGCCTGAAAAAGGTCGCAGAATGCCAAGTGATAAACATTCGGCAGGGATGCCTAAAAATCCGGTAACAGGGGACAGTAAGTGTGAAAGAAGATCAAGCGCACCGGATGCTCGTAACATATATACAGCGGTTAAAAGTGCGACGAGAGAGGGCAAAATTTTATAAAGGATTTTAACGCCGGATACCGCACCGTCTAAAAATGCATTCCAAACGTCACATTTTTTAACTAGTCCGTAAATGCATACAAAGACAATAATCGCAGGGACGATAAGTTTTGAAAAAACAGAAATATCCACCGACTACCTCCTATAAAACCGTGCCATAAGTTTTGCGGAAAAAACACCGGCAACAAGAGAAATTATCGATGCTACCCATATGGCAGGAATAATATCGAATGGGACACTTGCTCCGCAGGAGGCTCTGATTGCCCCTATTGTGGTTGGGATTAGTTGCAGGGAGGCAGTGTTTATCACAACCAGCATACACATATCATCAGAGGCGGAGTTTTTGCCGCTTAATCGATGTAACCCCTCGGCGGCACGGATTCCGGGCGGTGTTGCGGCGTTTCCTAATCCTAATAGATTTGCGGAAACGTTGGCAGATATATCAGCCATAATCTGCTTGTCTTTTTTTGCTTTGGGGAAAAGAAAACCGATAACAGGCGTTATAATTTTTGCTATCTTATCCATAAGTCCACTTTTTTTCATTATTTCCATAACACCACTCCAAAGCAGGATAAGCCCTGAAATGGAAATACAAAGTTCGACACTTGCCTCAGCCCCGCCCAAAACCGATGAAGATAACTCTGAGGTTTTACCAAATAGTATTGCACAGAAAAAGGAAAGGACAAGCATACAAACCCATAATTTACCCATCATAAAAACACGCCTCCCATAATTCGACAAAATGTGACAGAAATTAATACAAAAATGTAAAAAATGCAAGGAATAAGATGTGAAATGTCAAAAAATGGTAATTGACAACGTAATTTTGGTTTGATATACTTTAACGGTAGTAATTGGAATTTTCTGTAAAAAGCCGGAAGGGGATTAATATATGAAAAAAACAGGAATAGTACGAAAAGTTGACGAATTGGGCCGCGTTGTTTTGCCCATAGAGTTAAGACGAAATATGGATATTGAAGTACGTGACTCACTTGAAATTTATGTTGACGATGATGCCATTATTCTAAAGAAATATCAACCTGCTTGTATTTTTTGCGGCAGCACGAAAAATCTTACAAATTATATGGAAAAGAACGTCTGCACCGCTTGTGCAAAGAAAATCGGAGGATAATTATGGCAGACACAATTGCGGCAATTGCCACGGCTCCGGCAACCGGTGCGATTGCCATTATTCGTTTAAGTGGAGACGACGCACTCACTATAGCACAAAAGGTGTTTGGCGGTAAAATAACAAAGACACGAATGATGCACTATGGCGAGTTCATCGTGTCCGGTGATGTGATTGACAACGGTCTTGCCGCTTATATGAAAGCACCGAATAGTTATACCGGCGAGGACACCGTGGAGTTCTTTTGCCACGGCTCATTGGTTGTTGCTCGTGCGATTTTGGAGGAACTGTATAAAAACGGTGCCCGTCCGGCAAAGGCGGGTGAATTTACAAGACGTGCATTTTTAAACGGAAAACTTGAACTCTCCCAAGCAGAGGCGGTTATTGATTTAATTGATGCCGAAACCGTTGAAGGTGCAAAAAGTGCGGCAAGTCAGATGGCAGGCAGAATGGGAGAGAAAATAAATTCCGTGCGATATACGCTTCTTGATTTGGTTTCATCTTTTTATGCCTACGTGGACTATCCAGATGAAGATATTGAGGATACGAAAATAGGTGAAATGGTTGATAGACTCCGAGAAGCAGAAGAAAAACTCACCCAAATGATTGACAGTTTCGAGGACGGTAAAATAATAAAAGACGGTGTGCGATGTGCAATTATCGGACGCCCAAATGCAGGCAAATCATCTTTGCTCAACGCTATTTTGGGATATGAGCGAAGCATTGTTTCCAACATTCCCGGCACAACTCGTGATACTGTGGAGGAACGTGTGCGATTCGGTGGCGTATCATTGCGACTTATAGATACTGCGGGTATCCGCAAATCTGAAGATGCCATTGAAAAAATCGGAATTGAGCGAACAGAGAGCGCAATTGATGAGGCACAACTTGTTCTGGCGGTGTTTGACGGCTCGGAAGAGTTGACGCCTGAAGATATGAGGATTGCGGAATACGCAAAAAGCAAAAAACTTATTGCGGTAGTAAATAAAGAAGATATTGCAATTTGTATTGATATGGCGAGACTTAAAGAGTTTTTTGGTGAGAATATTTGCGTTATCTCAGCTAAAAACGAGAGTGGAATTGAAGATCTCAGTAAAATGGTGGCAAGTCTTTTTTGGGGTATCGAAATCAATACGAGCGGAGAAGTTGTAACCAATGCAAGACACGTATCTGCCATCATGCGAGCACGTGAAAACGTAAAAAACGCGACAGATGCATTGGGTATGGGATATCCTCCGGACGTTGCGATTTCTGACCTTGAAAATGCGATAAACGCACTTGGTGAGATAACGGGCGAGACCGCAAGTGAACAGATACTAACAAGAATATTTGAACGCTTTTGCGTAGGAAAATAAAAAAGGACAGAATCACTAACGGCGTCTTCTCTTAGGGAGAAGTCGGTTTTGACATGACCTTTTCCGCAAATAATGCATCAAAAAATCAGGTAATACGTCAGTATTACCTGATTTTTATTCTTTTTATTTACGAAAAATTTCTATTTCAAAACTGCA
>JAFYQP010000039.1 GCA_017559855.1 Clostridia bacterium
GAGATTTTTCGTCAAGAGAAAGAATAAAAATCAGGTAATACTGACGTATTACCTGATTTTTTGATGCACTATTGGCGGAAAAGATTAGTTCAAAACCGTCTTCTCCCTATGACTAACCGCCTTTTGAGATGTCCTTTGAATTTATTTTCCGTATTTTAAGTAGATAACCGCGTCAACGTCTGCACCCTTTGACTTATAGGGGGCGGTGCATTTTGCGTTGGCAAATGCGGATTTGTAGCCACTAGGCGGATCTAACTTAAAACTGTCGCCCTTTTGGGTACGGGCAACAACCGTGCGTTGATTTGACTCATTGGGATCGAGTATTACTTTGATTGTACGGCACTGATTTGCAGGTGCGGTAAGACGCGCGTAGAGTTCATCTGCAAGTTCGGGACGGGGCAGGTCATATTGTGACGTAATAGTCGCAAAAGTTGTACCGTCGAGTAAAATCTCCTGACCTACGTATTCCTTACCTTCGGCGGTTACGATGTAATTAACCTCGAATTTGCCCGATTCAATACCATACTCCTCGTAAAGTTGTCTTGCGTAAGAGTCGGTGGGTTTTGTGCGAACGGTGATTGTTTCAAGCCCCTCGTCAACGCCGAGTACGGTGGAAACCTTTGCACCCTCTGCAACAAGCGGTGCGGTAAATCTCTCTTTGAGCATGTGGAAACTGTAGTCCTCACGGAGGTAAATCTCGGTGTAGAACTTACCGTCGGAGTAGGAATAGCAACCGCTTGACAGGTATACGGTACGCTTGGCATCGTCGTAGAAACAAGCAAAATTCGGCTCATAATAACGGGAAAAAGTTTTACCGTCAGACATAGTCGTGGTAAGTGTGACCGATGAATGTGTTTTAAAAACCTTTGTAAGGGTGTTTGCGTTGTATAAGTCCTTCATATTGCCCTTACTGCAGCCGCAAAGAACGAGAATCAGGAGGGGCAGAATTAAAAATCTTTTAAAATTACGCATAATTATCGCTCCTCCGGATTGATTGAAAAGTCATTCTCGCTGAAATTCAGTTCAATGTCATCCTGCGAGGGTGGCGTGCGGTTAAAGGGGTTGTACTTGTAATGACGGCAACGGAACGACTTTAAAACCACGCCGTGACGTTTGCAAACGACGGTGTCCTCGTTAACCTCACTGCCTTCAAGACAGTAGGCACAACAGGGTTGTATATCCTTGTTAAAAAGCATTTGTGTTTCACCTCATAGTAGAGTATATATCAAAAGATGAAAAATGTCAAAAGGAGAAGTGCAAAAGCGGTCAAAACCCCGTGTAAAAGTTTTTTTGTAAAGTGAACTTTAGGAGATATGCCCGCCTCGGCACAAAGTGCGGCAACCTGCCCGTGAACGCAAAGACCGCCGAATGAAGTGTAAAAACCTGCAAGAACCATACTAAAACGCGTGTTTTCAAGGGCGATTACCCCACGGGAGAGTTCAAAAATTCCGTATAAAAATTTCGGTACGGGCAAAAGATCGCAAAGAAGTCCGCAGGTCAAAACGAAGGCACAAACGCTGAGTACGGAGAAAAGGGCGGCCTTTACGCTTTCGGTAAATGCAGAGGTGAAGGGGAGCACGTGATTTTTCATTTTCACCTTGGGAAAGGGTGCGAGAAAAAGTGCGGTTGCAACGTGTACGCACCACAGGAAAAGGGCGAAAAAGGGTGAGAAAACCGAGGACACCACGCCAAAAATAAACCCTGTCCCGCATAGTGAACATAAGGGTAGAGCGCGCTCAGCCGCATCTTTTGAAATTACACCCTCGGTGTAGAGTTTGCAAAGTACGTCCGCCCCCACGGGATACCCGCCAACCAAACCCAAAATAAAGGGCGACGGCGGCAAAATCCCTGATTTTACAATGAAATTCGACAGTACCATAAAAGGGAAAAGCGAGGGAATAAGAGCACGTCCGCAAAGGGTTAGCGAGTGTGTGCAGGATAATTTTACCGAATCGGGGAAAAGAAGAAAACAAACCCCGAAGAAAATACAAAAAGCAAAAGCAAAAATCTTTTTCATTCCCGCCACCTCCGTACCAATTGTATTCTGCGGGTAAAAATAAAATACCTCCCCTCACCACTGCCATTCGGCGGAGCCTCTCCCCAAGGGGAGAAGCCTATTTTCTGTCTCAGCATCCTCCCGTCCCCCATAGCCTTCCCCTTGAGGGGAAGGTGGCAAAACCGTAGGTTTTGACGGATGAGGTGTCTACACCACAACTATTAACAAACCGCAAGTTTTTGCATTGTCTCCGACGGCATACTTTTGCAATCATTCGTCGTCCGTCGGAGACATCGCAAAACTTATATTTTGGAAATGGTTGTTGGTATACGCTCAAACCTCATTAAATCCCTCCACCACCTACGTTAGTCTTCCGTCCAATCTTTGCAGACAACCTACCGGATAAATTTACCGCCTTGCAAAAAATATTCCCTTATGCTATAATGACTTTTACTTTTTAAAAGGCGGTATATTATGTTTAAACGACTACTCATCACAAAAGATTTATATAAAAAGATGGTGGCCATTGCGATACCGGTAATGGTACAGAATCTCATAACAAACTTTGTCGCCTTAATCGACAACATTATGATAGGCCGCGTAGGTACCGAACAGATGGCGGGCGTTGCCATTGTCAACCAACTTTTCTTCGTGTTCAACCTTGCAATCTTCGGTGCAATCTCAGGTGCGGGTATCTTCTGTGCACAGTTTTTCGGCAAAGAGGACACCGAGGGCGTTCGATACACATTCCGCTTCAAAATTATATCCGCTATCGGAATTTTTCTGGTAGGTACGGCGGCTTTTCTTATTTTCGGTGATGATTTAATCACCGCCTACCTCCACGATGCGGAAAAGGGCATCGACCTTGCAAAAACCTTTTCCTCGGCAAAAACTTATATGATGATAATGCTTGTGGGAAATTTAGCCTTCGCCCTTGAACAGGCGTATTCAAGCACGTTGCGTGAAGGCGGAAATACAGTCGTGCCAATGGTTGCGGGAATTGTTGCAATCTGTACCAATACGGTCTTGAATCTTCTTTTAATCTTCGGTATCGGCCCATTCCCCGAACTTGGCGTGGCAGGTGCGGCGGTTGCAACGGTAATCTCACGATTCTTCCAAATCGGAATTATAACCTTCTGGACGCATAAAAACCGTGAGAAACTAATCTACCCCAAAGGCCTATATTCAAGCATGAAAATCCCGAAGGATTTAACCCGCCGCATTATGGTAAAAGGCTTTATCCCCCTGATTTTAAACGAAACCCTGTGGGGCGGGGGAATGGCAATGCTTACCCAATGCTATTCATTACGCGGAATCGACGTTGTAGCGGGACTTAATATCTCCACAACGGTTGTTAATATGTTCAACGTAATGTTCATCGCAATCGGCGTGGGCGTGTCGGTAATTTTAGGGCAGTATCTCGGTGCGGGAAAGTTTGAGGAAGCAAAGGACGCCGCCCCCCGACTTATCGCATTTTCAACCATGACCTGCGTTGGCGTGGGAATAGTAATGGCGTCTCTGTCCCATCTTTTCCCCATGGCGTATAATACAAGTGAGCAGGTGCGGCATTTAGCCCGTGGCTTTATCTTAATCTCCGCACTTTTTAACCCGATTCACGGTATGTGCCACTCGACTTATTTCACCCTTCGTTCGGGCGGCAAGACCGCAATCACGTTTATTTTCGACTCAGGTTATACATGGGTAATTGCAGTACCTTTTGCCTATGCTTTATCCCATTTTACGGATATAAATATCTTTAACGTGTACTTTATGTGCCAGGGCGTTGAGGTGTTAAAATGCTTCGTGGGCGGAGTAATGGTAAAGAAAAACGTGTGGATATCAAATATAGTTTCATAAAACGGCTCTTCCGAGCCGTTTTTTATTTTGCCTTCCCCTCAGAACGAGAAGGTGTCGCCGCAGGTGACGGATGAGGTGGAAAAAACACAACGGACACTCCGTGTCCTACACCTCACCACCGCCTGACGGCGGAGCCTCTCCTCAAGGAGAAGCCTCTCTTCCCAACATTCCCCCCCAATAGCCTTTCCCTCAATAGCCTTCCCCTCGAGGGGAAGGTGGGTTTTGCGTAAGCAAAACTCGGATGAGGTGTCTTTGTAGGGGATAAATTTACGCAAAAAACATCTTTTTTCTTATATTTATATACTTGCTTGTGGTGGATGTTTGTGTTATACTTATACCAAGTATATATTTATGTTAAAATGAGGCGTATTGTGTATGAAAAAAGATTTTGACAACAAACCGATTGACGGTATGATAGAGGGCAGAAATGCGGTGCATGAGGCACTGCGTGCCCACCGTGTTATAAATAAAGTTTTTTACGCAAAAAGTGAGGGGGACAGAATGCTCTCCCACCTTGCTCACCTTGCAAAAGAGGCGGGTGCGGTGGTTGTCCCTTGTGACAGACGAAAACTCGACTCAATGAGCGAGACCGGAGCACATCAGGGTATTATCGCATACTGTGCAACCCACGAGTACGCCGAGGTGTCCGACATTCTTGAAAATGCAAGAAATTCCGGCAGAGCACCCCTTATCGTTGTGTGTGACGAAATTTCCGATCCCCACAATTTAGGTGCAATCATCCGCTCGGCAGAAGCGGCGGGTGCCCACGGCGTAATCATTCCCAAGAGAAGATCCGCCGCCTTAACGGCGGTTGTTGAAAAAGCGTCAGCAGGTGCGGTATCGTACCTTCCTGTCGCCCGTGTACCGAACATTCCCTCCTGCCTTGACAATCTTAAAAAGCAAGGCCTTTGGGTATTCGGCACCGCCCTTTGCGAGGACAGTATCTCCCTTTATGATGCAGATTTAAAGGGTGCAACGGCAATCGTAATCGGCTCTGAGGGCGAGGGGATGAGCAGACTTACCCGTGAAAAATGCGATTTTACCGTAAAAATCCCCATGATAGGAAAAATACAATCATTAAACGCATCGTGTGCAGCGGCGATAGTGCTGTTTGAAACACTGCGGCAGAGAGGACAGGAGGGATAGAAGATGTCCAATAACCGATGGGAAGACGAGGAACTTGAGAATTTTAGTCTGGAAGATATTCTTGCGGAATTCCGTGAAGAGAAGAAGGACGAGCCTCCCGTAAAGGTTACGCCTCCCCGTGTGGAAAAAAAGCCGGAGGTAAAACCCGTGCTCGACACCCCCACACCAGTTATCGACCAGAACCTATTTGATGAAATAAAGGCGGAGAATAATAATCCGAAAGCGGTTAAAAAGCAGTCAAAGCAGAAGAAAGGCCACTCTACTTTTGACATTTTCCGTAAAAAGAAAACCACGGTGAAAAAGGACTTGTCCAGGGAAACTTCATCCCACGCAGTTCTTGCAGACCGTACACCAACCAAGGCGGAAACAACGGAAAAACTCTCCCGCACCATCGATTTAAACGACCTTTTTGAAAACGGTGATGAATACGATGATGCACAGCAGGCAAAGAATGAAAGTTACGATAAGCCGTCGGATTACGTCCGTCATAAAGTTGCCTCCGTTCGTCTGGGACTTCTTTTTGCCGTACTTTCATTTCTTGTTTGCATCCCTGCAATTTACCTTAATTTCGGCGAGAGTATGGGAATCCCCGTACCTGAATTTATCTCATGGGACGCACATCCCTTCAGGTATTTAATCGCACTCTCCGCCCTTGAACTTGTGTCAATGCTGATTAACGTAAAACTCATCTGGAGAGGAATACGCGGCACGTTTACGGGAAGTTTAAATATGTTCTCTGCGGTAGCCCTTAACGTGTTTGCATCCCTTTTACACGCAGGCTTTATGATGTTAAACCGTGACGCACGTGAAAGTCTGCCGTATTGCGGCATATCCGTCCTGCTTCTTTTCTTTACCGCCATGGGTGATTATATGCGAGAGAACGGACGTCTCCGTGCGTGTAAGGCGGCAAGTGCATCACAATCGCCCCACGGCGTGTTTATTTCCGTGAGAAACGATAAAGTAAACCTTATCAAGCATCCGGTGGAGGAGACCGAGCCGTTTACAAAATACGTTTGTATGCCCGACGGGGCTGAGCGTTTCTGGTCAATCGCCGCACCGATTGCGATGATTGCAAGTGTAATCTGTGCAACCATTTCATCGGTGGGTATTGGTAAAATAGACCGCTTCTTCTGGGCATTTGCGGCAATAACTTCGGTTTCAACCCCGTTTTTCTTAGCACTTTGCTACGGAATGCCCTTTAATAAAATCACGAAGAAACTAAGCGTAATGGGTGCCGCACTCGGCGGATGGTACGCCGCATTCTCACTCTCCGGCAAGAGAAATCTCATTATGCGTGACAGCGACATTTTCCCCAAAGGCACCATTTCATCCCACGGCCTTAAGGTGTTTAACGATTTCCCCCTTGATAAAGTCGTGTCCTATACAACGAGTATGCTACACGCGGCACGAAGCGGTCTTTACCCGCTTTTTGCGGAAATTCTCAAAAGCCACTATGGCAGATGCGAGAAAGTGCATCAACTTATGCACCATGAATCAGGCGGTATGCAGGGTGAGATAAACGGCGAAAAAGTGCTTGTAGGTACGGAGAGTTTTATGCTCCGTGAGGGCGTACAACTTACCGAACGAAGCAGTGCGAAAACCACCATGTACCTTGCAATCAACGGCATCCCCGCCGCTGCATTCAATCTTAAATATCGCTTGGGTGAGGACGTTAAAACAGGTCTTGACAACTGTATGCGAGGCAGGGTAAATCCGGTACTTGCATCGGTTGACTGTAACTTAACTCCGGTAATGATTGAAAGCGAAATGGACTTAAAGTCGGGCACCATCGACTATCCCAATATCGAGGAGCGTCTTGACCTTGTATCCGAGGAGCAGTTCTTAGAGTATGATCCTGCGGCGTTTGTAACAAGATCGGGCCTTGCCCCCTTTGCGGCGGCGGTAAATTTCGCAAGACGCCTTCGTAAGGTAACAATCCGCAATACGGTACTCTCTGCGGTTTGTGCAAGTCTCGGTATCGCCTTTATGTTCTATATCACCTTCGTCGGTGCATATGAGGCGGGCAACCCCTACAACGTGTTTGTGTATATGCTTTTATGGACGCTGTCCGTATATCTTCTTACAATGAGGTGTAATGTAAATTGATTAAAAAATCAGGAATGGTCTCCATTGTCGGCCGCCCGAACGTCGGCAAATCAACGCTTATAAACGCCCTTGCAGGTGAGAAAATAGCAATCGTATCCGACAAACCCCAAACCACACGCAACCGAATTATGGGTGTGGTGTCAAAGGGCGAGACGCAGGTTGTTTTTATGGACACCCCCGGCCTACACAAGCCAAAGACGAAACTTGGCGAGTATATGGTAAAGGTAGTGAGGGAGTCGGTAACCGACGTTGACGCAATCCTTATGCTGGTCCATCCGGTAGATGAAATCGGTGCGGCAGAGGAGGCACTCATTCAGAGCATTGAAGCCTCAGGCCTTCCCGCAATACTTATCATAAATAAAATCGACACGGTGGACGCAAGTCGCCTTTTCCCGGTAATTGAAAAGTACTCTGACCGTTTCAATTTTTCCGCAATCATCCCGATTTCCGCGAAAAACGGCGACGGGGTAGACCTTGTTATGGACGAGGTGGAAAAATTCATTCCGGAAGGATACGCCCTTTTTCCGGAGGATATGGTGTCCGACCAGCCGGAGCGTGTGATGATAGCGGAGATTATCCGTGAAAAACTGCTTAACTGCTTAAATCGTGAAGTGCCCCACGGCACGGCGGTAGAGATAACAAAATTCACCGAGCGTGAGAATGAAATAATCGACGTCTGTGCAACCATCTATTGCGAAAAAGACAGCCATAAAGGCATTATTATCGGCAAGAGGGGTGCAATGCTTAAGAAAATAAGCACCCTTTCACGAGAAGAGATAGAGAAGTTTATGGGCACGAAGGTCTACCTTGAAACTTGGGTAAAAGTCAAGGAGAATTGGCGTGAAAGCGACTTCCTTTTAAGGAACTTCGGCTATGAATAAAACACATAGGGTGGAGCGAGGATTAGTCCTTCGCACAACCGCCTATAAAGATGCGGACGTTATGCTAACTCTACTCACCGAGGTAAGCGGAAAAATTTCGGTAATCGCACGAGGTGCAAGGCGGAAGGGAAGCCGAATCGGTGCCGCTATCGAGCCTCTTGCTTTTTCCGAGTTTACCCTGTATTCATCGGGTAGCAGTTTTTCCTTAAACGAAGCGGAAAGTCTTGAACTTTTCTACGAATTAAGAAATGATATAGAAGCCTTAACCCTTGGCAATTATATTGCCGAGGTATCAGACATTGTTTCGGACTCCGAGGTGGCGGATCCCCACGTTTTGCGTCTTGCCTTAAATTCCCTCTACGCACTAAGTCGTAAAACCGCCCCCCGTGAGGTTATAAAGGCGGCATTCGAACTTAAAATCGCCTGTCTTGCAGGTTATCAGCCGGACATCTTCTTCTGCTCCGCCTGTGATAAACCTGCCGCCGAGGGCAGATTTAATATCGAAAACGCCGCAATATATTGCAACTGTTGTCCCGGCTACGGTATGACACTAGATGCGGGAGCACTGTCCGCAATGCGTTATGTAATCGGTGCGGATATAAAACGTGTGTTCTCCTTTAAATTAGGTGCGGAGTCCCTTAAGAAAATGGGGGACGCGTGTGAAACTTATCTTAAATACCATTTAGACTGTGATTTTAAAAGTCTTAGTATGTATAAAGGTTTAACAATATGAACGAACTTATGAAAAAATCAATAAGAACCCTTGAACTCACCTCGGTACTTGAAATGCTATCAAATCAGGCGACAAGTGCGGAGGCTAAAAATCTTTGTCTGACCTTAACCCCTTTTACCCACGTGGAGGACGTAAAGGTTGCACTAAGTGATACCAACTGTGCAAAGGACCTTATGATAACCCACGGCTCACCTTCGTTTGCGGGTATCCGTGATCCCAGAGGTGCGGTAATGCGTGCAAGTCGCGGCGGCGTACTTTCATGCCGTGAACTCCTTGATATCGCAAGTTTGCTTAAATGCACAAGAAGTGTGGTAAATTACCGTGGTGATGAGAAAAAGTACGTGCTCGATTCGCTTTTTTTCACTTTAGTACCCAATAAATATTTGGAAGATGAAATCAACACGGCGATTATAAGCGAGGAGGAAATCTCGGACAGAGCATCAAGTGCCCTTGCGGAGATTCGCCGTAAAATCCGTGAAAAGAACGGGAAAATCCGTGACTCCCTCACGAAAATAATCTCATCTCCCACACAGTCAAAACTCCTTCAAGAGGCGATTATAACGCAAAGAGGCGGAAGATACGTTGTACCGGTAAAGTCGGAGCATAAGACGCTTATCCCCGGTATCACCCACGACGTTTCCGCATCAGGTGCTACCATATTTATCGAGCCGATGGCGGTTGTAAATTTAAATAACGAACTGCGAGAACTTGAAAGTAAGGAAAAAGCGGAGATTGAGCGAATCCTCGCGGAACTCTCATCCCAAGTCTCCGACCATGGCAGTGCCCTTGAGGAAAATTTCAATATTTTAACACGTCTGGATTTTGTGTTTGCAAAGGCAAAACTTTCCTTTGAACTAAACGGTATGTCACCGGATGTAAACGACAAGGGCGAGACCTATTTAAAACGTGCCCGTCATCCCCTTTTGGATAAAAGGAAAACCGTGCCGGTTGATATTCGTCTCGGTATGGATTTTGACACCCTTATAATCACAGGCCCCAACACCGGCGGTAAAACCGTATCCCTTAAAACTTTGGGACTGCTTACCCTTATGGCACAATGCGGCCTGCACATTCCGGCGGCGGACGAGAGCCGTATTGCGGTGTATGACAAGATTTTTGCGGATATAGGAGACGAGCAGAGTATAGAGCAATCCCTCTCCACCTTCTCCTCCCATATGGTAAATATCGTTGCAATTTTAAAGGAAGCGGATTCATCCTCCCTTATACTCTTCGACGAACTCGGTGCAGGAACCGATCCGGTAGAAGGTGCCGCCCTTGCGGTAAGCATTATCGAGTACGCACGTGGAATGGGTGCAAAAGTTGCGGCAAGTACCCACTATACCGAACTTAAAAGTTACGCCCTCACAACAGAACACGTGGAAAACGCAAGTTGTGAGTTTGACGTGGAAACACTGCGTCCTACCTATAAACTGCTTATAGGTGTGCCGGGTAAGAGTAACGCGTTTGCAATTTCAAAAAGTTTGGGCCTTCCCGACTATATTATTGATAAAGCAAGAGGAATTCTCGACAGTGAGGACAAGCGTTTTGAGGAGATAATCGAAAGTCTTGAGGAAAAACGCACCGCCCTTGAGCACGATTTACAAGATGCGGCAAGACTCCGCCGTGAAGCGGACGAAATCTACCGCAGGGCGGAGGAATTTGACGCACAAATAGAGCATGACCGAGACGCCGCCCTGCAAAAGGCAAAGGCAGAGGCGGAACGCCTTATAAAAGAGGCGAGAGCCGAGGCGGAGCGTGTGTTCGATGAACTTGCAGACCTTCGTAAAAAACGTGCAAAAGACGACAATTACCGTCAGGAAAACGAGGCAAGAGCCGCCCTTATGAAGAGTCTTAACGATGCAGAGGGCAAACTTGCAGGCGGTAAGAAGCGGGAGCGGACGGCGGAAAAGCCCAAACGCCCGTTGAAAGTCGGCGACACGGTAGAACTTGTAAAAATCGGTACCCGTGCAACCGTGCTTACAGTTCCCGATAAGAGTGGAAAATTCCAGGTACAAGCGGGTATAATGAAGGTGTGGGCGAATATTTCCGAGGTAAAACTCCTTGAAAATACAGGCGACACAAGCGTTAAAGAGTTTATAGCAAGAAAAACCGTGGAGTTGCGAAACGTGAAAATATCCCCGGAGGTTGACCTTCGCGGTATGAACGCCGAAGAGGCGATAGACACACTTGAGCGTTATATCGACAGTGCATTTATGGCAAAACTCGGAAGCGTGCGTATAATACACGGTAAGGGTACGGGCGTTCTGCGTAAAGCGGTGCACGACTCGCTTAAAACCAACCGCCACGTAAAATCATTCCGTCTCGGCACCTTCGGAGAAGGAGAGCATGGCGTTACCGTAGCGGAACTTGTTTAAAATTTATAGTTAAAATACACAATAAAATATAGTACAAAGGTAAAAAATTCTTGCCCGTTGCCGATGGAAAAACAGTTGACGAACGGGGTGTAAATTTGGTATTCTATCTATAATAAGTTAGATAGAATTTTGTAACGGAGGTCACATTTTATGTGTTCTAAAGTAGTTTTAATTAACAATCAAATCGGGCTTCGTGCTCGTCCCGCAACCTTCTTCATTCAGAAGGCAAATGAATTTAAGTGCAGCATTATGGTAGAGCGTGAGGAACGCCGTGTAAATGCAAAGAGCCTTCTTGGCGTACTTTCTTTAGGTATCGTTAAGGGTACCGAGATTACCATTTACGCAGAGGGTGCAGACGAGGCAGAGGCACTTGACGCACTTTGCGAACTTGTAAACTCCAATTTCTCCGAATAATTAAAAACAGAATCTATTTTAAAGGCAGGAGATAATCCTGCCTTTTTTCGTATAGGTGGTGAAAAGATGAACCTGCACGATAAGGCGAGAAGTCTCCCGGAACTTCCCGGCGTTTATATTATGAAAAACAAAGTCGGGGAGATAATATACGTAGGCAAGGCGAAAAAACTTATAAATCGGGTAAGTTCATATTTCGCCCCCAACCCCAACCATAACTATAAAACTTCGGTAATGGTAAGTAAGGTTCATTCCTTCGACTATATCGTAACCGATACGGAGTTTGAGGCACTCGTTTTGGAAAATTCCCTTATAAAACGGCATAAACCCCGCTACAATATCCTTTTAAAGGACGATAAGGGCTATCCGTTTATTCGTCTTGATATAAAGGCGGAGTATCCGCGGTTTTCCATAGTATCAAAAATATCAGACGACGGAGCACGATATTTCGGCCCATACGGCGGCAGAAACGTATCCCGCACCCTGCTTGACGCGGTGTGCAGTACCTTAAAACTCCCCACCTGCAAAAGGGCCTTTCCCCAAACTATCGGCAAGGGCAGACCGTGCCTTAGTGCCCATCTTAAAAAGTGCGATGCGGTGTGCAGCGGAAAGGTAACAAGGGAGGAATATTTGGAAAAAATCCGCCGTGCCATTGATTTATTCGAGGGCAAGAGCGACGACCTGATAGCCAAATTACAAACTAAAATGACAGAGTGTGCCGAGCGTATGGAATTTGAAACCGCTGCGAAAATCAGGGACGAAATCCGTGCAATAGAAAATCTCGGTGCACGACAGAAAATAATAAGCGGCACCCTTTCCGATACCGACGTAATCGCCTTTGCGGCAGGGGAGAGCAAGTGTGCATTCTCCGTACTTTGCTACGTTGGCGGAATGCTGCTGGATAGCGAAGTTTTCCTTGTGGAAACACCGGTTTATCTGGATAAAAGTGAACTTTTATCCGATTTTGTGAAAGGCTATTATATGCAAAAGAGTGCATATCCAAAAACCGTGTGCATCGCATCGGAAATTTCGGATTCCGAACTCCTTGCACAGTGGCTTACCCACGAGGCAACCCGTCGGGTAGAGGTGATTTATCCCAAACGCGGTGATAAGGTGAAACTGTGTAAAATGGCACAGAAAAATGCTGAAGAAAAACTTAAAATTGCGGTAAGTGACGAGGAGAAAACCGTTCGTGTAATGGAGGATCTCCGCCGTCTTTTAGGTCTTGCAACCGCCCCACACCGCATAGAATGTTATGATATTTCAAACACAAACGGTGCGGATCAGGTTGCGTCAATGGTTGTGTTCGAGGACGGTAAACCCAAACGCTCCGCATACAGAAAATTTAAGATAAAATCACTTGCCGACCAGAACGATGTGGCGGCACATCGTGAGGTGATTTCACGGCGAATGGAGCGTTTTAAATCGGGTGATGAAAAATTTACCCCTCTCCCCGATATTATTTTCCTCGACGGCGGAAAACCGCAGGTATCGGGCGTTGTGGCAATGAATATCGGCGTTCCGGTGTTCGGACTTGTAAAGGATGACCGCCACCGTACACGAGGGATAATAAACGAAAAAGGCGAGGAGGTCTCCCTCGCATCTTCTCCCGCACTCTTTGCCCTGTGCGGCAGAATTCAGGAGGAGGTACATCGTGTTGCAATATCCTACCACCGCAAACTTCGGGACAAAACCGGAAGTTCACTTACAAAAATCCCCGGTGTAGGAGAGGTAATGGCGAAGAAACTCTTACACCATTTTAAAAGTATAAAAGCGATAAAGTCAGCGGATCTTGAAACACTGTCAAAGGTGGTAACGAGAGACACCGCACAAAATATTCTGGATTATTTCAAGGAGAGATAAAAATGAGAGTTATAACAGGAGAGGCACGAGGACGAAAACTCAAAACCCTTGAGGGGCTTGACACCCGCCCCACAACCGATAGAGTAAAGGAATCGATTTTTAATATAATTCAGTTTGACGTACCCGGCAGACGCATTCTAGACCTTTTCGGCGGAAGCGGACAAATGGCAATCGAGGCACTTTCCCGCGGGGCGGACTCTGCGGTAATCGTGGACGCATCCCTCGCCGCAACTAAAATCATCACGGATAACGTTAAGAGTTGCGGATTTTCCGATAAGGCAAAAGTTGTGTGCACGGATTTTGCAAACTACCTTACAACCTGTGGGGAGACCTTTGACGTAATATTTTTAGATCCGCCTTATAACGGAAATTTTATGAATCAGGCTATAAATGCCATTTGTAACATTGACATTTTGTCAGATGGTGGTATAATAGTATGTGAAAGTATGCGTGAAACGGTGCTTCCGGAAACAAATTCTCCCTATATCAAAGGTCGCGAGTATTTGTACGGCAAGTCGAAAATCACCGTATATCGAAAGGAAATGCGATGAAAACCTGTATCTATCCGGGCAGTTTTGACCCGATAACTCTGGGACATCTTGACGTTATCCGCCGTGCCGCCTCTATATTTGACAAGGTGGTCGTGGTGGTTATGATAAACGCCGAGAAGAAGACGCTCTTTACCCTTGAGGAAAGGCGTGATCTTATCGCTCGTGTAACACGTGATATTCCCAACGTCTCGGTTTCCTTTTCCGATGACCTGCTTTCCCGTTATGCGGACACTTTGGGTGATTGCGTTGTGGTTAAAGGCCTCCGTGCAATAAGTGATTTTGAGGCGGAGTTCCAGCAGGCACTTATAAATCGCAAACTCAACCCGAAATTGGAAACCGTGTTTTTACCTACTTCGGAGGAGTATTTGTACTTATCCTCAAGCGTTGTAAAAAACGTGGGTTACTTAAAGGGCGATATTTCAAACTTCGTTCCGTCTGAAATACTGCCTATTGTTTCTAAAAAATTATGTGAGGGGAATTAATTACTATGGCTGCAAGAATTGATGAACTTATCGGGATGTTATATGATGCAATAAACGATGCGTGGAATTTACCTATGGGCGGCGGCAAGTGCCTTGTTGACAAGGATGAAGCCCTCGGCCTCATTGATGAAATCCGTGAAAGTCTGCCCCAGGATTTAGAGCAGGCACGTACCATCGTGGAAGGCAGAAACGAGATTATCGACCAGGCAAAGCGTGAGGCGGAGAGCATTAAGAGAGCCGCTGAAGAACGTGCACGTCAGATCGTGTCCGAGAACGAGATTATCATTATGGCAAAACAGAAAGCAAACGAGATTACAACCCTTGCGGAAACTCGTGCAAAAGAGGTAACCCGTACCGCAAACGACTATGTGGACGATTCCCTCCGCCGTTTAGAGACGGTTATCGAACAGGCAATGACCGAAACTCACAGAGCACGTGAGGATTTCAAACGCATCTCAACAAAGTAAAAACAAAGGGTTGTCAGTATTGACAACCCTTTTTCACTAAATAAAAACTCCCGTGGAGCATCCACGGGAGTTTTTCATTATCTGTAAATAATCTGGTCACGGTCGGGGCCAACGCCTACGATGGATACCGGACAGTCACAAACCTCTTCGATTCGTGCAAGATATTTCTTTAAGTTTTCAGGTAACTTATCATACTCGCGAATATCGCTTAAGTCCTCGTCAAAACCGTCAAACTCCTCATAAACCGGAGTGCAACGAGCAAGGTCATCAAGGTCAGCCGGGAAATCACGGGTAACTTTTCCGTCCATCTCATAACCTACGCAAAGTTTGATTTTGGGAAGTCCCATAAGCGGATCGATTTTATTGATAACGATTGAGGTAAGACCGTTTGCACGCACAGTGTAACGTGCGATAACCGCGTCAAACCAACCGGTACGGCGGGGACGACCTGTAGTTGTGCCGAACTCCGCACCTTTCTGGCGGATATACTCGCCGATTTCATCGTCAAGTTCTGTGGGGAAGGGGCCCTTACCAACACGGGTGGTGTAACCCTTGCAGATACCGACAACCTCATTGATTGCAGTGGGGCCGACACCTGAGCCGATGCACACGCCGCCTGCAACCGGATGGGATGAGGTAACGTAGGGGTAAGTACCCATATCAAGGTCTAAGAGTGTGCCCTGAGCACCCTCAAAGAGAACGTTTTTGTTAGCCTTAAGTGCATCATATATCATCGGGGTAGTGTCACGAACGAACTTGGAAAGACGCTCTGCGTATACACGGTACTCCTCAACGATTGCGTCGATGTCAAGGGGTGCTTTGCCGTAGAGTTTGGTGATAATCTCGTTTTTAAGTGCACCTTTTTCACGGACGATTGCTTCGAATTTACGGGGATTAACAAAGTCGTGCATACGGATACCGCTACGCTCGGACTTGTCCATGTAGCAGGGGCCGATACCTTTCTTTGTGGTACCGATGTCACCCTTGCCTCTCGCTTCTTCGGAAAGACCGTCAAGTTCAATGTGCCACGGCATAATAACGTGAGCACGGGCATCGATGTATAAGTTGTCAAGGGAAATACCCTTAGCCACAAGGCCGTCCATCTCTGCCAAAACCACCTTCGGATCACAAACAACACCTGCACCGATGATGTTCACCGTACCGGAGTAAAGGATACCCGACGGGATAAGGTGGAGTTTATATACATTTTCGCCGACGATAACAGTGTGACCTGCGTTGTTGCCGCCTTGAGAACGGACAACCATATCTGCTTGAGATGAGAAAATATCGATGAATTTTCCCTTACCCTCATCGCCCCACTGTGCGCCGAGAATTACTTTTCCTGACATAGTTAAAAGCACTCCTTTCAAAAACAGAGTATATTATAACATAGATTAAAAGAAAATACAAACCTTTTTTTGAAAATATTTTGTAATAAAATATATAAATTATAGTAGATTTATTTTGCCGATTGAGTTATAATATATTATGTATAGATATGTACTCTCGTCTTTGTACTCTTTTTACCGTGAAAGACAAGGGCGGAGTCTTGAAAACAGGAGTTAATTTATGATTTATTTAGACAATGCCGCAACAACGAAAATGTGTGAAGCGGCAGTAAACGCATATATAAACGCACCATTCGGAAACCCCTCCTCCTTACATGGTCTCGGCATCCGGGCAGAGGGTGAGATAAAGGCGGTGCGTGAGAAACTTGCCGCAAAACTCGGTGCAAATCGCGAGGAAATAATCTTCACATCAGGCGGCAGCGAAAGTAACAATACCGCAATTTTAGGTGCCGCACGTGCAAAAGTGCGTCGCGGCAAACACGTGATTACAACCGGGGTGGAACACGCCTCCGTCCTTGAAACCTGCAAGGTTTTAGAGCGTGAGGGTTTTGAAGTTACATACCTTGCACCCGATGAAATAACCATAAGCGGCGTTTTGAAATACCTTCGTGATGACACGGTTTTAGTGTCCGTTATGGCGGTAAATAACGAGGTGGGTGCAATCTATCCCATAGGCGAGATCGCAAAAGCGGTAAAGGGCAAAAATCCCGATATTATCTTCCATACAGACGCGGTTCAGGCATTTGGCAAAATCCCTCTTAATTTAAGAGAGGGCAAAGTTGACCTGCTCTCCCTTTCCGCACATAAAATCCACGGTCCCAAAGGTGTGGGTGCCCTTTATATCCGTAAGGGTGTACGGGTGCTTCCTCTTGTAAACGGCGGTGGCCAGGAAAAAGGGCTTCGTTCAGGAACCGAAAACGTGCCCGGTATTCTGGCGTTCGGTGCGACACTTGATTTTGAACAGATGAATAATGGTCTTATAAACAGATTAAAAGATGGCCTTGCGGGTGTTTCGGGTATTCATATTTTAAGAGAACCGGAAGCCCCCCATATCCTCTCCATTTCAATCCCAAAGTACCCAAGCGAGGTGCTTATGCGAATTTTAGAGGATAAAGGTATCTACGTATCCTCCGGCTCTGCCTGCTCCAAAGGAAAGCGGAGTTACGTACTCACCGCATATAAAGTAAACCCGAAACTAATAGACTCCGCAATACGTGTAAGTATTTCAAAAGACACCACGGAGGCGGAAATTTACGAATTTATAAATACTGTTAAGGAGTTATTTGGATAAAATGAAAGAGATTTTACTTTTAAAACTTGGCGAAATTGTACTTAAAGGATTAAATCGCGGCACTTTTGAAAAACGCCTTATGAAGAATATCGCATGGCGAATCCGTGACTTGGGCGAGTTTAAAATCTACTGTATGCAGTCAACAATATACGTAGAGCCTCAAGGCGAGTGTGATATGTCATACGTTGAAGAGCGTATCTCCCGCGTTTTCGGAATAGTCAGCATCTGCCGTGCGGCGGAGTGTGAGAAAAACATGGATGCAATTTTCCTCACCGCAACCGAATTTTTAAAGGATAAATTGGAGAGTGCGAAAACCTTTAAGGTCGATGCGAAGAGAGCGGATAAATCATTTCCGAAAAAATCCCCCGAAATCTGTATGGAAATCGGCGGTAAACTTCACGATTTATACCCCCATTTATCGGTAGACGTTAAAAATCCCGAACTTCTCATTAAAGTTGAAGTTCGTGACAGAGCGGCATTCGTCCACGCAAATCCCCGTCCCGGTGCAGGCGGTATGCCCGTGGGTGCAAACGGCAGAGCGGCACTTCTCCTCTCAGGCGGAATCGACTCTCCCGTTGCAGGTTATATGATTGCAAAAAGAGGCGTGTCCCTTATGGGCATCCACTTCTTCTCATATCCCTATACCTCCGAACGTGCAAAGCAGAAGGTAATCGAACTTGCGGAAAAGGTGAGTGCATATACCGGCAAAATGTACGTTGCAATGGTTCCCTTTACCAAAATTCAGGAGGAGATACGGGATAAGTGCGACGAGGATTTATTCACCCTTATTATGCGTCGCTTTATGATGCGTATTGCGGAAAAAATCGCAATCAAGAACGATTGTAAGGCACTGATAACAGGTGAGAGTTTAGGTCAGGTTGCAAGTCAGACAATGGAAGCGCTTGGCGTTACCGCAAGTATGTGCACACTTCCCGTCCTCCGTCCGGTAATCGGTATGGACAAGGAGGAAATCGTTGTAATCTCCCGTAAGATAGACACCTTTGAAACCTCGATTCTTCCCTATGAGGACTGTTGTACGGTCTTTACGCCCAAGCACCCGAAAACCAAACCCCGCCTTTGCGATTTGGAAGCGGCGGAAACCGCACTTGATATAGACGCACTTGTGGAAGAGGCGATTGTAAATACCGAATTTGTGGAAATTTAAGAGGTGACAAATTTTGAGTAAAAGTGCAGAACTTATTGCGGTGGGAACGGAACTTCTCCTCGGCAATATCGCAAATACCGACGCACAGATGATATCTCAGGCACTAAGTATGCTTGGCATTAACGTATACTACCATACCGTAGTGGGTGATAATCCTGAACGCCTTCGTGATGCGGTGGAAATCGCAAAGGGCAGGGCGGATATTATCATAACCACAGGCGGCCTCGGCCCGACCTTTGACGACTTAACAAAGCAGACACTCGCTGCATCATTCGGCAAAAAACTTATCCGCAACGAGGAAGAAATGGCAAAACTCTACGCCTTTTTTGAAAAAAGGGGTACGGTAATGACTAAAAACAACGAGCAACAGGCATATCTCCCCGAAGATTGCACCGTGCTTACCAACCCGTGGGGTACCGCCCCCGGTTGTGCATTCGAGGCAGAGGGCAAAACGGTTATAATGCTGCCGGGCCCGCCGAGAGAATGTAAGCCCATGATGTACGAACGTGCCCTTCCGTATCTTATGAAATATATGGACGCAACCATCGTGTCCCACGAGATAAATATCTTCGGTATGGGCGAGAGTGCGGTTGAGGATAAAATAAAATCAATCGCAGAGCATATGGAAAACCCAACCCTTGCACCTTACGCAAAGGAAGGCCAGGTTGTCCTCCGTGTAACCGGCAAGGCAAAGAGTGAAGAGGAAGCGGACGCCCTTACCCAACCTGTAATCGATACGGTGCGTGACCTTTTAGGTGACGTTATCTACGGAGTGGACGCGATTTCTCTTGAAAATACCGTTGCAAAACTTTTAAAGGAAAAGGGTAAAACCTTATCCGCGGCAGAATCCTGCACCGCAGGACTTTTATCAAAACGAATTACCGACATCCCCGGCACGTCAAGCGTGTTCCTCGGTGGCGTGGTCGTTTACAGTAACGAGGCAAAGGAGAACCTGCTGGGCGTTCCCCATGAACTTTTGGAGGAGTTCGGTGCGGTAAGTCGTGAGTGTGCAAATACACTTGCAAATAACGTGCGTCAACTTTTCTCAAGTGATATAGGCGTGGGTATTACAGGTATCGCAGGCCCTGACGGCGGAACGGATGAAAAGCCCGTGGGTACGGTTTACGTTGCCGTGTCTGCAGGCGGAATGATATGGTGCAAAACCATCCGCCCCCAAAGAGATCGGGCACTAAATCGCAATATGGCAACCCTTACCGCCCTTGATATGATACGCAGATATTTAGAAGGATTAAAGTAGGGGATAACGGCAAAGCCCACCCCCACATATAGCCTTCCCCTTGGGGGGAAGGTGGCGGCAAAGCCCTACCCCCCCTTATAGCCTTCCCCCTGGGGGGAAGGTGGCGGCGAAGCCGTCGGATGAGGGGATACCCCCCCAAAAAACTTCAAAAATCCCAAAAGGTGAATTATGGCATATTTTGACTGTTTTTATCAATCTGAAAAGTTAAATAGAAAAAACGCCTTCCGTGTAGTCATCCCCGAAGACGTGTCAGTTCGGATTGCACCCGTCGTGTATCTTTTACACGGCCTTGACGGCACCTACCTTTCATGGTTTGATAATACCGACCTTGAGGGGGCAGCACGCCGTTCAGGTTGCATCGTGGTACTGCCCGATGCGGGGAACAGTTTCTACACGGGTGCGTATCTTGAAATGATCGTGTCGGAACTTGTTCCTTACGTGGAAAAAACCTTTAATTTAAGCGGCCCACGGCATATTGCAGGCGTTTCAATGGGTGGCCACGGTGCGTATAAAATCGCCTTTTTAAACCGCAATCTTTTTGAAACCGCAGGTTCATTTTCCGGTGTGCTTGACTTAAACGCACCGATAAACGACGCAATAGACAAACGAGCAAGGTCTTGTATGGAAGCGGTTTTCGGTGAGAATTTTAACTTAAAAGGTACAAATGAAGACCTTTTCCACTTGGTTTACAAGGCAAAGCCTATGAAAATGTACCAATTTTGCGGAAAAGAGGATTTCTTATATAACGTTAATTTAAGTTTTAAACGTCACGCAAATATTGCAAAAATGGACGTGGACTATTTCGAGGCGGAGGGTGACCATACGTGGCCTACCTGGGCGAGACAAATAGACCATTATTTAAATTGGGTAAAGGAGAGACAGTTATGGTATTCACGGAAAAGCAACTGAGTCGAGAAATAAAGTATAAGGGCAAAATCGTAACCGTGTGTTTAGACGAGGTTGAACTTATAAACGGTAAAAAGACCTTGCGGGAAGAGTGTCTGCATCCGGGCGGAGTTGCCATACTGCCCTTACTCGATAACGGCGAGGTAATCTGCGTTCGTCAGCACCGATACGCATATAATGCGGACTTGATTGAAATCCCTGCAGGAAAGTTAGAGGCGGGTGAGGATCCGCTGGAATGTGGTATCCGTGAACTCTCTGAGGAAACGGGATATACGGCAAGTGAGATTATCCCTTTAGGTTGTGCATACCCGTCACCGGGATATGTAAATGAGAAACTCTATCTCTACCTTGCACGAGGACTTAAAGAGGGAGATTCCCATCCGGACGAGGGTGAACTTTTAGAAATGTTCACCATGCCTTTTGAAGAACTTTTAAGACGTGTAATGGCAGACGAAATCCACGATGCCAAAACGGTTATAGCAACCCTTAAGACGAAAATAATTTTAGACGGGGAGCGAAAATAATGGAAAAGACAATTCTTATAATCGAAGACGAAAAAAATATCGTAGACATTCTTACCTTCAATCTTATGCGTGAAGGCTACAGAGTTGTGTCCGCCCTTGACGGTGAGGCGGGAATTGAAGCACATGCATCTGAAAATCCGGACCTTGTGCTTTTAGACCTTATGCTTCCCAAAATGGACGGCTTCGAGGTGTGTAAACATATTCGCCGCACCTCCGCAACACCAATCATTATGCTCACCGCAAGGGAAGAAGAGGTTGATAAAATTTTAGGCCTTGAACTTGGTGCAGATGACTATATGACAAAGCCTTTCTCAATGCGTGAACTTTTAGCCCGTGTAAAGGCAAATATCCGCCGCCGTGAGATTGACATTGTACCGGTGGAGCCTAAAGTGGAAAAGGTTATGAACTTCCGTGGCCTTACCATCGACCTTAACACCAAATCCGTTTCAAAAGACGGCAAGTTCGTTGAAGTTACCCATCGTGAGTTTGAACTTATCCGTTTCCTTGCAAGTAATGCAAATCAGGTGTTCTCCCGTGAGGAACTTATGAAACAAGTTTGGGCCTATGAGTTTGAGTTTTACGGCGACGGCAGAACGGTAGACGTTACCGTGCGTCGCCTTCGTGAGAAGATAGAAACAAACCCTGCAGAGCCTGATTATATCAGAACTCGCCGTGGTTCGGGATATTATTTCAAGGCATGAGGACGGGGGAAAAAAAAGGGCTGCGAGTAAACAGCCTGCATATGAAACTTGTGCTTATTCTCGTGCTTCTTATAGTTGCGGTAATGGCGGTTGTAGGCACCTTCCTTTTCAACCGTGTAAACGCATATTATTATGACGAGTTTACAAATCAGATGAACTCGGTATTTAACGGGAATATGTATACAATGCTCCAAAACGAAGCCGTTGGCGATGACAGTGCCACACGGCTTAAGAGTGCTATCGGGGCATACTCTACCTCCCTCGGAATAAACAGTGAGCGTAACTTCTACATATTAGACGGCAAAACGGGTGCCCCCCTTACGGGCACAACCGACGATACCCCCGAACTTACCCCTGCAATCATCGCCTCATTAAATGGTGAGGTGGGGCAGGAGAAGAGTGCGGTAAAATCGTATATGGACCGTGCAGTGCCCATCGTGTCACAGGGCGAGGTGCTCTATATCGTATATATAAAAGACACAAAGCATGAGACTCAAAGCCTTGTAAATTCACTGTTTACCATCATCCTTCAGGCAATGCTTGTAGGACTTATCATCGCAATTTTCTTAAGTTTATTATTGTCAAAAACCATAACAACACCTATTGAAAATCTTACTCATTCCGCAATGCGTATGGGTGAGGGTGAGTTTGAGTCGAAGATTGAGGTTCATTCCGACGATGAGATCGGCACACTTACCGAGACCTTTAATACAATGGCACAAACACTTAAGGAAACCCTTGACACGGTAGAGGGTGAGAGAAATAAACTTGACACGCTCTTCCTCCATATGACCGACGGCGTTGCATCCTTTACAAACGACGGTAAGGTAATTCAGTTAAACCCCGCCGCTTGTGAACTTTTAGGTATCTCCCGTGAGGATGAACTCTCCTTTGCAGACATTTTCTCATCCCTTGAAGTAACCTTCGAGTCACTTGCAAAATTAGGTGCCGACGAGGCGGTGGAATGTGACCTTTTCGTAGGCGGCAGAACGCTTAGAGTAAGTTTTGCATCGGTTGGTGCGGAGGTTGCGGTCCTTGCGGTTATCCACGATATAACCGAGCAGTTTAAACTTGAAACCTCCAGACGAGAATTTGTCGCAAACGTATCACACGAACTCAGAACTCCTCTTACAAACGTTAAGAGTTATGCGGAGACACTTCTTGATATGTGTGAGCCGGAGGATGAAATGAAGAAGAATTTCTACGGCGTAATCATAAATGAAACCGACCGTATGACACGAATCGTTAAAGACCTTCTCATTTTATCTCGCCTTGACTATGCGAAAATGGATTGGAAAATCTCCCGTTTCTCCCTTAAGGAAAGTTTGGAAAATGTAACACGAGCAATGGAAATGGACGCAAAAAACCACAAACACGAACTTTCTCTTAACATTTACGAAGAACTTCCGGAAATGAACGGCGACAAGGGCAGGGTAGAGCAGGTGTTTGTAAATATCATTTCAAACGCGATAAAATACACGCCCGACGGCGGTAAAATCACCGTGTCCGCAACAAATGATGAGGGTAAGGTTGAAATTACCGTGCAGGATACGGGTATCGGTATTCCGCAAAAGGATTTAGACCGTATTTTCGACCGTTTCTACCGTGTGGATAAGGCACGTTCCCGTGCCAGAGGCGGTACGGGGCTCGGTCTTGCAATCACAAAGGAAATCGTTGAGTATCAC
>JAFYQP010000040.1 GCA_017559855.1 Clostridia bacterium
TAGTAAATTTTAGGAGATGAAAACTATGACTTACAACAAAAAAAGTATCGAAGATATCTCGGTAGCAGGTAAGAAGGTTTTAGTTCGTTGTGACTTTAACGTTCCCCAGGACGAGAATGGCAAGATCACTTCTGACAAGCGTATCGTTGCTTCTCTCCCCACTATCGAATACTTACTCAAGAATGATGCTGCAGTTATTCTCTGCTCACATCTTGGCCGTCCGAAGGGTGAGTTCAATATGAAGTTCTCCCTTGCACCGGTTGCTGCACGTCTTGCAGAACTTCTCGGTGTTGAAGTTAAGATGGCAAAGGACGTAGTAGGTGAGGATGCTAAGGCTAAGGCTGCGGCTCTTAAAACAGGCGAAGTTTTACTTTTAGAGAACGTTCGCTTCCACAAGGAAGAGGAGAAGAACGATGCAGGTTACGCTAAAGAACTTGCTTCCATGGCAGAGATTTACGTTAACGATGCATTCGGCACTTCTCACCGTGCACATGCTTCTACCGCAGGTGTTGCAGATTACTTACCCGCAGTTTGCGGTTACCTTATCAAGAAGGAAATCGGCATTATGGGTGAGGCTTTAGAGTCTCCCAAGCGTCCCTTTGTTGCAATCCTCGGCGGCAGCAAGGTTTCCGACAAAATCGGCGTTATCAACAACCTTTTAGAGAAGGTTGATACATTAATCATCGGCGGCGGTATGGCTTACACCTTTGCTAAGGCTCAGGGCGGCAATATCGGCAACTCCCTCTGCGAAGAGGATAAGTTAGACTACGCACTTGAGATGATCGAGAAGGCTAAGGCAAAAGGCGTTAACCTCTTACTCCCCACCGATACCGTTATTGCTGACAAGTTTGCGGCAGATGCTGCAAGTGACGTTGTTCCCACCAATGCAATTCCCGACGGTTGGATGGGCCTTGACATCGGTCCGGAAAGTGTTCGTGCATATGCAGATGCTGTAAAGAACGCAGGTACCGTTATTTGGAATGGTCCTATGGGCGTTTTTGAGTTTGAGCGTTTTGCTACCGGTACCAAGGCGGTTGCCGCTGCAATCGCAGAGAGCGATTCTATCAGCATCATCGGCGGCGGTGACAGTGCTTCCGCTGTTAAGAAGTTAGGTTTCGACAAGCAGATGACACACATCTCCACCGGTGGCGGTGCATCTCTTGAATTCCTTGAAGGTCTTGAACTTCCGGGTATCGCTTGTCTTGAAAGTAAGTAAGTTTTAAATTTTTTAGTTATATACAAAGGAGAGCCACTTAGCATGAACAGAAAATACCGTAGAACAATAATCGCAGGCAATTGGAAAATGAACAAAACCCCCGCAGAGGCAAAGGCACTTATTGAAGAGCTTAAGACTAAAGTTGGTAAGCAGAAATGGTGCGATGTTGTTCTTTGTGTCCCGTTTGTAGACATCCCTGCAGCAATCCGTGCAACCCGCGATGCAAAAATTTCCATCGCTGCACAGAATATGCATTTTGAAAAATCCGGTGCATTTACCGGTGAAGTTTCCGCAGATATGTTAAAGGAACTCGGCGTTAAGTACGTAGTTATCGGCCACAGTGAGCGTCGTGAGTACTTCGGCGAGACCGACAAGACCGTCAACTTAAAGGTTAAGGCAGCACTTGAAAACGGTCTCCGTCCCATCGTTTGCGTTGGTGAGAGTTTAGACCAGCGTGAATCTGATATCACTGCAGAGCATATCACAATGCAGGTTAAACTTGCACTTGCAGATATCACCGCAGACCAACTCCGCAAGATCGTATTTGCGTATGAGCCGATTTGGGCTATCGGTACCGGCAAGACCGCAACCGCAGAACAGGCAAGTGAGGTTTGTGGCCTCATCCGTGCGGTAATCCGTGCAAAATACGGTGCAAGAGTTGCTCGTTCCGTTACCATTCAGTACGGCGGTTCCATGAACCCGAAGAATGCAGCAGAACTTCTCGCACAACTTGATATCGACGGTGGTCTCATCGGCGGTGCATCCTTAAAGGCTGACGATTTTGCAGCAATCATCAACGCTGCTAATCAGTAAAATTTAATTTTTCGGAGAGATTTATTTATGAAAACTCCAATTACTTTAATCATTATGGATGGTTTCGGAATTGCCCCCGATACAAAGGGTAACGCTATCCGTGCGGCGGCAACTCCGAATCTTGACAAGATAATGAAGGAAAACGCAATGTGCCGTCTTGCCGCTTCCGGTCTTGACGTTGGTCTTCCCGACGGACAGATGGGCAACAGCGAGGTTGGTCACACCAACATCGGTGCAGGCAGAGTTGTTTTCCAGGAACTTCCCCGCATCACAAAGTCCATTGCCGATGGTGACTTCTTTGAAAACGAGGCACTTCTCGGTGCGGTTGAAAACTGCAAGAAAAATGACAGTGCAATCCACTTTATGGGCCTTATGTCCGACGGTGGCGTACACAGTCATAACGGTCATCTTTGGGGACTTTTAGAACTTGCAAAGAGACAGGGCCTTAAAAAGGTTTTCGTCCACTGCTTTATGGACGGCCGTGACGTTTCTCCCACAAGTGGTGCTGATTTCGTTGCAGAAGCGGTTGCAAAATGCAAGGAACTCGGTGTAGGTGAGGTTGCTACCGTTGTAGGTCGTTACTATGCTATGGACCGTGACAATCGTTGGGATCGTGTAGAACGTGCTTATAATGCATTAACCCGCGGCGAGGGCAAGAAGGTTTCCGATCCGGTTGCCGCAATCCGTGAATCTTATGCAAACAACGTAACCGATGAGTTTATTGAGCCGATTATTTCCGCAGACGGAACAATTTCGGCAAATGATTCGGTTGTATTCTTTAACTTCCGCCCGGACAGAGCAAGAGAAATTACAAGATGTTTTGTAGATGACAATTTCGACGGCTTTGTACGTGCAGACGGCAGATTCCCCCTTTACTATGTATGCTTTACTCAGTATGATGCGTCAATGCCCAACGTTAACGTTGCATTTAAGCCGCAGTCACTTAAGAATACATTTGGTGAGTATATCAGCCGTTTAGGTTATAAGCAACTTCGAATTGCGGAGACCGAAAAGTACGCTCACGTTACCTTCTTCTTCAACGGCGGCGTTGAAACAATGTATGAGGGTGAGGATCGTGTGCTTATCGACTCTCCCAAGGTTGCAACTTATGACTTAAAGCCTGAAATGAGTGCTATTGAAGTTTGCGACAAGGTTGTGGAACTCATTTCCGGTCAGACCTATGACGTTGTTATCTTAAACTTTGCAAACTGCGATATGGTCGGCCACACCGGTATTTTCAATGCGGCAAAAACCGCTGTTGAAACCGTTGACGAATGCGTCGGCAGAGTTGTTGAGGCAACACGTGAAATCGGCGGTATATCCCTTATCACCGCAGACCACGGTAACGCTGACTGTATGCTTGAGGAGGACGGCGTTTCCCCGTTCACCGCACATACAACAAATCAGGTACCCTTTATTATTGTCGGTGCAAAGGTATCTCTCCGTAACGGACGCCTTGCAGATATCGCACCCACAATGCTCGATCTTATGGGCACAAACAAGCCCGAAGAAATGGACGGCGAGTCCCTTATTATCGGATAGTTCAAGGATTTTATCCTTGAAACACATATATTAACAAAGGAGAATACGATTATGAAAACTTATGTAGAAATCGTTGACGTTGTAGGACGTCAAGTCATCGACTCTCGTGGTAATCCTACCGTTGAAGTTGATGTTTACGTTGAGGCAGATGGCGGTCAGTTCATGGGCCGTGCTGCTGTTCCCAGCGGTGCTTCCACCGGTATCTTCGAAGCTTGCGAACTTCGTGACGGCGATAAGAGCATGTACCTCGGCAAGAGCGTTACCAAGGCTGTTGACGCTGTAAACGGCGAGATTGCAGATGCAATCATCGGCTTAAACGCACTTGATCAGGTTGCTATCGACCGCATCATGATTGACCTTGACGGTACCCCCAACAAGTCCCGTCTTGGTGCAAACGCTATCCTCGGCGTTTCTCTTGCAACCGCTAAGGCTGCTGCAGAGGCACTTGGCATGACTCTTTACAACTACATCGGCGGCGTTAACGCTAAAACTCTTCCGGTTCCGATGATGAACATCTTAAACGGTGGTGCTCATGCTTCCAACAACGTTGATATTCAGGAATTCATGATCATGCCGGTTGGTGCTGAGAGTTTCACTCAGGCACTTCAGTGGTGTGCAGAAGTATTCCACAACTTAAAGAAGGTTCTCTCTGAGATGGGTATGACCACCGCAGTAGGTGACGAAGGCGGTTTCGCTCCCAACCTCAAGAAGGACGAGGACGCTATCAAGGTTATCCTTACCGCTGTTGAGAAGGCAGGCTTTAAGCCGGGCGAGCAGTTCATGATCGCTATCGACGCTGCATCTTCTGAGTGGTATCAGGAAGATGGCACATACTTCCTCCCGAAGGCAAAGAAGAAAATGACCAAGCAGCAGCTTGTTAACTATTGGAAGAACCTCACCTCCAAGTACCCGATCATCTCTCTTGAAGACGGTGTTGCTGAAGAGGACTGGGAAGCATGGGGTATGCTTACCAAGGCTATCGGCTCCAAGGTTCAGCTCGTTGGTGATGACCTCTTCGTAACTAACGTTGAGCGTCTCTCCCGTGGTATTGAACTCGGTGTTGGTAACTCCATCCTTATCAAGGTTAACCAGATCGGTTCCCTTACCGAGACTCTTGATGCAATCCAGATGGCTAACCGTGCAGGTTACACCGCTGTTGTATCACATCGTTCCGGTGAGACCGAGGACACCACTATTGCTGACATTGCTGTTGCAGTTAACGCAGGTCAGATCAAGACCGGTGCTCCCAGCCGTACCGACCGTGTTGCTAAGTACAACCAGTTACTCCGCATTGAAGAGGAACTTGGTGAGACCGCTCAGTACCTCGGCCTTAAGGCTTGGTTTAACTTAAAGAAGTAAGTTAAAACTTTAGATAAAAAATCCCGTACGGTGTAAACCATACGGGATTTTTATTTATTTGCGGGATATCAGTTTGCCGATAAAACGAACGATTTCGCCGAGAATTATAATTGATGCACCGCAGAGAAGAATTTTGCCCCACATTACGAGGGAAAGGGGAGCGGTTCCGAAAATGCTTCCGCCAAATTGTGTTATTACAAATTGGAGGACGAAAGTTGCGGTAAATACCGCAAACATAAGTTTATTGCGGAACAAGTTTTTGAAAATACTGTCATTTTCAAGTTCACGGCTATTAAACGCATTGAATAATTGGAACACGACAAAAAGTGAGAAGATAATACTTGTTTTCTCACCGTCGGTAGTTCCACCGAGAAAGTTTGTAAAGTGTTGGAGCAGAATAACCACGGCAACGTAAATGCCGTTTACAACAATTCGTGTAAGCATCTTACTTGAAACGATTGCTTGATTTCTCGGTGTGGGTGCACGTTTCATCAGGTCGCGTCGCATAGGCTCAAGACCTAAGGTAAGGGCGGGTGGTCCGTCCATAATAAGATTAATCCACAAGAGTTGAAGTGCGGAGAATGGGGATGCAAAACCTGCAATTATGGAGCCAAGCACAACAATTACCGATGATACGTTGACGGTAAGTTGGAACTGAATGAATCGCATAAAGTTATCGAAAATACCACGCCCCCATTCGGTTGCACGGACGATGGTTGTGAATGAGTCGTCAATCAAGACAACGTCACTTGCCTCTTTCGAAACCTCGGTGCCGGTAATGCCCATTGCAATACCAATATCCGCATTTTTAAGTGCGGGAGCATCGTTAATGCCGTCGCCTGTAACCGCTACAACGTTACCGAGTTCCTTAAGGGTATTTACAACTCGCATTTTAACAACAGGAGTAGAACGTGCGATTACTGCGATGTGAGGAATCGCTTCCTTGAGTTCATCATCGTTCATTTCTTCAATGGTGTTCGCCTCAACGGCAATGTGGTCATCATCTAAAATGCCCAACTGATTTGCGATTGCAGTTGCGGTAACTATATTGTCACCGGTAAGCATTTTAAGGGAAATTCCGGCACCTCGTGCCTTTACTACCGCGTCGTAAACGTCTGAACGGAGGGGATCGGTAATGGCGACGAATCCATCAAATACCATATGGCTCTCGATTATTTCACGCTCGCTGTCAAAATCTGGGCAGGTGGTGAATTCCTTGTGTGCAAAGCCGATTACACGATGGGCCTTGCTTTGGTAGCGGCGGATCGCATCTTCGTAACGTGCCTGATCATCATCACTTAAGTCACAATATGTGAGTATTTTTTCCGGAGCACCTTTAGTGTATGCAACGTAGAAGTCGTCCGCTTTAATAACGGTGGTCATCTTCTTCTTTTCGGACGAGAAGGGATAGACGTGAACTATAGATGTCTCACTTCGCATTGTGCGATAGTCAAGCCCTGCCTTGCTAAGTGCTACAAGAAGTGCACATTCGGTAGGATTTCCGATAAAGTCCTTTCGGTTATCGTAAAATTCAACGTTTGCGGTACTGTTAATTGCAAAGTTGCGAGACAGTGCATCTTTTGTTAACTCCTCAGGCTTTTTAGCACCGAGATAGTTGAAAAACTCAACAACGGTCATGCGATTTTCTGTAAGAGTACCGGTTTTATCGGAACAAATCACGTTGATACAACCGATGGTTTCACTTGCAACTAATTTTTTAACCAAAGCATTTCGCTTTGACATTTTTATGACGTTTAGAGCAAGGGAAACCGCAACGATTGTGGGAAGTCCCTCCGGTACACAGGCAACAATCAATACAATGCTGGTGATGAATGCTTCGCTTATATTCTCGAAGTTGAGCCCGTTTTTCATGCTGAAAGTCACAAGTTGGAGGATAAATGCGGCAATTGCCACGAAAATTCCCAAGATTGCAATAATCTTACCCAACTTTGCAAGTTTTTCCTGAAGCGGGGTGGAGGTGGAATCAACAGATGTAAGTTCACGTGCGATTTTACCAAATTCCGTCTTGTCGCCAACCGCGGTTACTACCATCACACCGCTACCACCGGTGACAAAAGTGCCGGAATAGAGCATATTTACACGGTCTGCAACGGGAGTTTTTTCATTATTTAAAACTACCTCTGCATCTTTTTTTACCGGCACAGACTCACCGGTAAGTGATGATTCGTCAACTCTTAGGGCGGTTGACTCAATAAGTCTGCCGTCGGCGGAGAGTTTATCTCCTGTTTCCACGTAAACAATGTCGCCTACAACTAATTCGCTTTGAGGAATAAGTTGAATTTTGCCGTTTCTGAGGACTTTCACCTGAATGTCTTGCTTCATTCGATTAAGTGCTTCAAAGGCTTTGGCACTTCGGCTTTCCATAATTACGGAAATCATAACCGACAAGGCGATAGCAACGAAGATGCCCACACATTCAACAACGTCAAAATGTCCACCGTTTGCTGCACGGACGGCATTTACCACAATTGCTATAATTCCTGCGAAAATAAGAAGAAGAATCATCGGCTCCTTGCAAGACTCGACTATTCTTGCAAGAAAAGATGGTGGCTTTTCACGGGTAAATTCGTTAATGCCATGTTTTTCCGCACTCTCCTTGATTTGAGTGTCGGTTAAACCTGATGACAGATCACAACCCAAATCAGAGAGAACCTCATTTGGATTTTTAAGATAAGGTTGCATTTCATATACCTCCAATAAAAAAGACTCATGTATAGCATCACCTGCTATACATGAGTCTCGTTATTTAAGACAAGCCAGGATGCGATCAAAATTGCCGCAAGCATGATTGTTGACTTGACACGTACAAAGTACGCCAACTACTCCCCCATGAGGAAATATTTACTTTATTTAAATGTAGCATAAAAGTTTTTAAAAAGCAAGAGAAAAATTTGATTTTATTGCTAATTTATTGTAAAATAAAATAATGGGGGTGAGTTTGTGAAACTTGGTTTGATTCAGATGCCGACAGGCCCTGATGCCCTTTCGAAAATTCGTGAATATATAGAGAAGGTTTCTTCTGCGGATATTGTCATTCTGCCGGAGATTTTCAATGCCCCGTATAGCAATGAGGGATTTCGGCAATATGCGGAACCCGCAGGTGGCAAGACCTATAATTTTTTAAGTGCTGTTGCAAAAGAGTTCGGCGTGTATCTTGTAGGTGGCTCAATCCCTGAACGTGATGGCGAGAAGATTTACAACACGGCATTTGTGTTTTCACCTGAGGGAAAAGAGGTTGCACGACACAGAAAGGCACACCTTTTTGATATAGACGTTATAGGTGGCCAAAAATTTCGTGAGTCGGACACACTAACACCGGGCGATGAAGTTACGGTATTTGATACGCCTTTTGGTAAAGTGGGACTGTGTATATGTTTTGATATAAGGTTTGCGGAATTTTCCCTTGCTATGGCGAAAAAAGGTGCCGATATTATTATCGTACCCGCAGCATTCAATATGACAACAGGCCCACTGCATTGGGAACTTTTGTTCCGTGCACGTGCGGTGGATAATCAGGTTTTTACCGTAGGTGTCGCACCTGCGAGAGATGAAAGTGCAGATTATATATCCTACGGAAATTCCATAGTTGTATCCCCCATGGGACAGATAATTGAGCGTTTTGATGAAAAGGCTCAGGCTAAAATAGTTGAAATTGAGCTTAGTCAGGTGGAGAGTGTGCGTACACAGATACCAACACTTTCTGCCAGACGGGAAGCCCTTTATAAATAAGGAGGATAAAAATATGAACAAGGTATTAAAAACGGGTAAGATTTTAATCCCGAAAGACGCGGATTTATCTAAATGGAGTGTTGTTGCGTGTGACCAATACACATCCCAACCGGAATATTGGGATGCCGTTTCCGAATACGTAGGCGATGCACCCTCTACTCTACACATTACCCTTCCTGAGATTTATCTTGAAGGTGATGATGTGGCACAACGTATTGAGAGCATCAATGCAAATATGCAGAAGTACATTGATACTAATCTTTTCAAGGAAATTGCGGGTAAGTATATTTACGTAGAACGCACTCAGCGTGACGGTGTTGTGCGTCACGGTCTTATGGGCGTTGTTGACCTTGAAGAATATGATTACCGCAAAGGTTCACAGACTGCAATCCGTGCAACCGAGGGTACCGTGCTTGAGCGTATCCCGCCTCGCGTGCGTGTGCGTGAGAATGCAAGTCTTGAACTCCCGCACATTATGCTTCTCATTGATGACAGAGATTTAACGGTTATCGAGCCGCTTTTCACTGAAAAGGAAAATTTTGAAATCGCATATGATTTTACATTAATGCAGGATTCCGGTTCAATCCGCGGCTATATTGTGGATGATAAGGCACAGGCACGTATTGACGCAGCCATTGCGGCTCTTGCAGATAAAGACACTTTCTGCAAGAAGTACAGCGTAGGTGATGATAAGGGTGTACTTCTTTTTGCGGTGGGTGACGGCAACCATTCACTTGCTACTGCAAAAGAATGTTATGAGCGTATCAAAGCAAAAATTGGTGACGAGGCAAAAGATCATCCCGCACGTTACGCACTTGTTGAGGTTACCAACGTTCACGATAAGGCACTTGAGTTTGAGCCTATTCATCGTGTTGTTTTTGACGTTGATCCTGAAAAGATGATGGCTGACCTTGCTAAGTTCTATGAACTTGGAGACGAGGGACAGGGCTTTGTTGCGGTAATTGGTGACGAGAAGCGTGAGATTTTCGTTAAGAATGCACCCACAAATCTTGCGGTAGGAACACTCCAGAAATTCATTGACGAATATCTTGAAAAGAATGGCGGCCGTGTAGACTATATCCACGGTGACGACGTTGTTGAGGAATTATCGAAAGTGCCCACAAACATTGGCTTCTTACTCCCGCCAATGGAAAAAGAGGAACTTTTCCCCACCGTTATCTTAGACGGTGCACTTCCCAGAAAGACATTCTCAATGGGGCACGCATATGACAAGCGTTTTTATTTAGAGGCAAGAAAAATTTCACGTTAGGTGATAGTATGACAACATTATTTTACAACGGTAAAATTTACTCGATGGACGAAAATTGCGGCGTTTTTTCCGCAATGGTTGTTTGTGGCGGTAAAATTGTGGACATTGGCGACGATGGTCTTATTGAGAAATATCCGGATGCGGATTTGCACAACCTGGATGGCAAGGCGATAATTCCGGGACTCATTGATACCCATGCACATATTTTTATGGCGGCGGACAGTGAAGGGGACGGAGAACTTTTTATCCCCACGTCGGTGGCTGAACTTTTAGATGATCTTAGGGAAAAGGTCAAAACCACCCCTAAGGGCGAGTGGATCTCCTATAAAAACACATATCCGCTTCGCCTTGATGAACTGAGATACCCCACAATGGCGGAACTTGATGCGATTGCACCGAATAATCCGGTTGCGGTGGATGGTTTTTATTCTGCACAATTAAATACCTGTGCACTAAACACCCTTGATCTTACCGCTCTGCCACTCGGCGGAAGGGTAATGACAGATAAAAACGGTAAAAGAACCGGCGTACTTCTAAATTGTTACGCAATTTTGGGTAAATACTACAGTTCACGCAAGATAAAGTCATACAAGGATGCTATTTCCGAGGTAATGGCGGAATATAACAAAAACGGTATTACATCAACGGTTGAAGCAATGTCCAATATGGCAGGTATTGAAGCGGTTGAAGAACTGCAGAAGGAGAGGCGTCAGACCGTCAGAGTTCGTTATACAATGATGGTGCCGCCAAAAGAGAAGCACGAAGAATTCAAAAAGGTGATAAAGGGCGTACGACACGCAAACCCTGACTTTGCACGTATTTCATTCATTAAAAACACCATTGACGGTGGAATACTTACCGGCACGTCTTTAATGGACGGTGAATATCAAGGACTTTCTGAGATTTTCGGTCTTGTTGGAATTGAGGATTCATGGCGTGGAAATCTGGTTACGGATATTCCCGTTTTGTGCGACTCTATAAAACTCGCACAAGAATTGGGGCTTCAATATGGTGCACATTGCGTTGGTACGCAGGCCGGTCGCAAATTACTTGCGGCATATAAACAGGCAGGAAATACCGAGGGGCAGCGTCACACACTGCTTCACGCGGATTTTATGGCAGGGGATATGATTGAGGCGGCAAAGGATATGGATATAACAATCCTTTTCCAACCCGCCTGGCATTATATGGACGCACCCCATCTTGGTAAGATACTAAACCATCGTGAGTGTAAGTATTTTATGCCTTATGCTGATATGTTAAACTCCGGTGTTCATATGGCGGCGGGTAGTGACCATATGGTAAAGTACGACTCAATGAAATCGGTGAACCCGTACCATCCCTTTGTGGCCCTTTATAATATGGTTACCTGTATTGCCCGTGACGGGAAGGCATATGGCGAGGGCCAAAAAATCACCAGACAAGATGCGCTTCTTACCTACACAAGGTATGCGGCGTGGTCACTTTTCGATGAGGATTTGGTCGGCTCTTTAAAACGCGGAAAACGGGCGGATTTTCTTATTTTAGATCGTGACTACTTCACGTGTGATGAAAATGAAATTCCGAATATTAAACCGCTTAGAACCTACGTTGACGGCGTATGCGTGTATAGTAAATAAGAAAACTCCTCGATTAAAAAGGCCAACAGCCTTTGGTCGAGGAGTTAATTTTATAATTTCCATGTCTTTGCAAATTTGTTTGCAAGTTTTAGTTCTTTTCTTCTTACCATTTCGTCATAAACAAGTTTGTAAAAATCCGCTTCTGTCAAACCGAATTTATTAATCTTGTTGTCTTTAAGATAATTTAAATACGAGGAACTTAAGTTTTCTTCATCTATCAGTTTTTCTCTAATATATTTTGCTACTTTACTTGTATGGGAATTTATATCTAAGAAAAAGTCAACTGTCTCGTCGTCAATTCCAAATTGCTCTAATGATGTTCTGTTGCGTTTACAAATAACCTCACAAAATGCTTTGTATGATCCTTGAATCCGCACACTTTGAAAATCTGTTTTTGCTGTGCAATCTACGTGATTAAATTTTAGTATAAGCACTTTTTCCGCTAATTTATATTTTTCTATATACGCCTGCATGAACAATCGCCACAAATCATCTAGTAGTAAGCCCCATTGTATCAGTATAATTGTTTTACTTTTTGCTTTCGATAATTTTTGAAAGGCGAGTATATCCGAGACAATACCTGCACTATTATACATTCCTCCATAGTCCACAAATGAATTTGCGTTTATCCTGTTTATTATAGAACTTCTCGAATTAAAAGATGGTGATACTTTCCCATAAATCATTCTGTCCCAAATTGGAATACACACAGAGTCTTTAGACATATTGTTAATAATATCGCCATATAGAGTGTCGCCTTCCGCAACAAAGCATATATTATCATATCTCCTGCAACATTCGTCAATTACTTCATTTATCGGAAATTCATATAACTGAGTTCCTCTTGATTTTACAGGCGAATTACCCATACCGCATACCTCCACAATGTAAAACTATATAAGTATTCGCAGAGAAACAAGAAATCCCTTTTTTAGAAAATTTAATATTGTTAGGTTTTCGGTGATAGCAATAAAAAAAGACTGTTGGGAAATATCCCAACAGTCTTTTGGTTTTGTGCTTATTAACCCTTAACGGAGCCGATCATAACGCCCTTAACGAAGTATTTCTGTAAGAACGGATAAACTGCAATGATCGGAACGATGGATACAAGAATTGTACCGTACTTGATTGCGTCCTCAGCAAACTGAGTACCCTTAGCGGATTCACCCATTGTACCCTGACTTTCAGTAATACTCTGCATAACGATCTGACGGAGAATAATCTGAAGCGGATACTTGCTGCTATCCTGTAAGTAGAGGAGCGGAGCCTGGAATGAGTTCCACTGTGAAACTGCAACGAAAAGACCGATAGTTGCAAGTACAGCGGTTGAGGTGGGAAGTACAAGGTACCATAAAACACCGATATCGGTAAGACCGTCAAGACGACCGGACTCTTCGATTTCAGCAGGATATGCTGCGAAGAAGGAACGCATGATGATCATATTGTATGCGGTGAATGCAGTCGGTAAAACGATAGCCCAGATGGTGTTGTACATACCAAGCCAGTTAATAGCAAGGAAGCCCGGAATCATACCGCCGCTGAAGAACATAGTAATAAGTACTAAGATGTTAAGCTGCTTGCCGAAAGGACAACGCTTCTTGCTTAACGCATATGCACCGGTTGTAAGAACAAAAAGTGCGATTGCAACACCGACAACGGTGTAGACAATAGTGTTGAAATAAGCATTGTAGATACTCGGATCGGCAAGGATCTTAGCATAAACGTCAAAGTTCACTCCCTTAGGAATGAAGGAAATCTTACCGGACATAACTGCGGTTGTTTCAGAGATTGAAACAGCAACCATGTGGAAGAGCGGGAAAATCATAACGAATACGATAAACCATAAGAAGATACCGCGAAGGAGCCAACCAATTGTAAATTTCTTTCCTACCATTTTACGTATCCTCCTTTACCACAAGCTGGTATCGCTTACTTTGTTTGCAACATAGTTGGAAACAACAAGCATAGCCAAACTGATTAATGAGTTGAAAAGACCAACCGCAGAACCGTAGCTGTATCCGCCTGTGGACATCATACCTTTTTTGTAAACGTAGGTAGAGATGATTTCAGAGGTTTCAAGTGTGGTCGGTTTCTGGAAGAGGAACGCTCTTTCAAAACCAACGCTAAACAAGGTACCCATACGGAGAAGAAGCATGGTAATCATGGTCGGAGCAATTGACGGTAAGGTGATGCTCCATACGCAACGCATCTTACCTGCACCGTCAACATATGCAGCCTCATATAACTGAGGATCAACGTTTGTAAGTGCAGCGAGGTATACGATAGCACCCCAACCGGTCTGCTGCCATAATTCGGAAACTATGTAGATAGTTCTGAAACAATTCTGGTCCAACAACCAGTCGGTCTTTGCAATACCGATGGAGTTGAAGAAGTGGGTGATAAGACCGCTGGTCGGATCAAGGAACATTGAGAAGAGACCAACAACAACAACCGTTGAATAGAAGTGGGGCATGTAGCTGACGGTCTGAACAAGTTTCTTGAAACGCATGCCCTGAACCTCGTTGAGGATGAGGGAGAAGATGATCGGAAGCGGGAAACCAAAAATCAATGAATAGAAAGAGATAATGGTTGTGTTTCTGATCAAACGCCAGAAGTACTTGTACTCGAAGAAGTTAATAAAGTGTTTAAAGCCTACGAAATTACTACCAGCGATACCCTTGAACGGCTTGTAATCCATAAAGGAAATAACGAGACCGTACATCGGGAGATAGTAGAAAAGCGCAAGACAGATAACTGTCGGGATTACAAGTAACAATAAGTACTTGCCATCGATGAGCTTTTTCATAAACTTGTTTTGCTTGTGCAACTCCGGGAGAGCCTCGACCGGTGCAACAGCATTAGGAACAGTTTTGCTCAAAGCATTCACTCCTCTGTAAATATTTGTTGCTGATGGACCCAATCAAAGTTCACCCTACTCTGAAATGAGTCAATCAAAATTTTAAATTAAGCAAGTTTCACTAAACTTCCTATTTACATACAAAAAGCATGTGACTACTTGCACATTAAATTATACAAGAAATTTGGGAAAATTGTATGACGAATTATTTTGATGATAACAATAAATTGCGTTATACGGAAAAGTGAGTATAACCTAAAAAAATGAGTATACATAAAAAGATGTGGCGATTCTTGGGTGTGAAAAGTGTCGAAAAATAGAAAAAAAGCACAAAAACAACTGCAAATTTTGCAGAAAAGTGAAGTAATGATTTCTTAACATTTTGCGGGAAGTGGCAAGAAGAAGCACTTGTGCATAGTGCACAAGTGCTTCTTTGTTTTGTGGCTTTTTACAAATCGGATACATCGTTAAAATGCTTCTTACGATACTCACCCGGCGTGTATCCGGTGTATTTTTTGAAAAGGCGGATGAAAGTATTGATGTTTTGAAGACCGACAGCCTCTGCAACGTCTTTGTTTTTGTTCTGGGGATTGGCTATAAGTGCGACTGCTTTTTTGATGCGGAAACTGTTTAGGTAATCGGTTAGGTTTACATTCATCTTCTCTTTAAAATACGAGGAAATATAGGCACTTGTGAGTGCTAGTTTATCGGCAAAAAGATTTAGATAGATGTCCTCGGCATAGTGATTTTCCACGTAGTCTAAAATGAAATTAATAATGTAATCTTCTTCTCTTTTGTTTAATACGATATAGTCCATTACGCGGATGAGAAGATCAGCACAGATCTGCTGATATCGGTCTACTGTTACCGCGCGGTCTAATTGAATGTACACACGGTTTAAATTGAGCGAGGCAGGTGTTGAGTGGAACAGGCGGTTTAAAAGTTTGACCGCACAGTTTACAATTTCGGTGCAAAGAAGATAAAGGTCGAAACCGCTTACCTCTTTCTTTGTGTTGTAATCCAGGATTTCATTGAGATTTCTCAAGCAATCGTCACGGGCACCGTTTTGCATAAGTGAGGATAATTTTTCCATCTGTTCAATAGTGAAATAAAACTGTCCTGCACCGGGTGTTACTTTATCTTCGATTAAAACCTGGTTTTCCATAACGGGTTTTGCGTAACGTGCGAGACGGGAAAGTCGGTCAAATTGAGCCTTTAGTGCGGTGGAATCATCGTGCAGGTTGGATACAACAACCGTGAAAAAGACATATTCCGACTCGTTTTCAAGTTTCTTCACCGCAGAGTTTACCATTTCTACCACCGCATCCTGAGAGGATGTTTCGGCGTTTATGATAGAAACGATTTGGTCATTTTCTACTTGGAACGTTGAAGATTCAAAGCCGTCATGGGTAAAGTACAGTTCAATCAATTGCTTCAAGAAAAAGGTCGATTTACTCGGTTCTTCCTGAATCGTCTCAAAGAAGGTGTCCTTGTAATGTATACGGAAGTAGACCATCATAAAAGGCGGGGAATCATTTAGTTGTGCTTCCACATCGTCGAGGCTTACATATATGTCACGCATACGTGACTGCAAGAAGATACCTTTTAAGAGAGAGTCTTTCTCGCTTATTGTGGTCGAATACATTTCGTTTTGTTCGATAACTTTACTGCTTTTATCGTTTATGTAGGTGAAAAGCGTGGTGCCGTCGGGGATTTCGCTGTCATTAGGGAATTGCTCTGCCAAAGCGGAGACGGAATTTGCTAGTTTTTTGCTTTTGGTGTATGCAACATATACGGACGCGGCAAGAGACAGCAATACGCAAAAAACAGTAGCGACAGGTGCTATAGTCGGGGCAATGAAATGGAGTGAAACCGAAACAATGCCCGTAATGATAAAAAACGCAATTATCATTAAATATGAAGAAAGAATTTTGCCGAAAAACTGTTTTTTTAATGATGATATGTTATTTTGTGGATTTTTCATAGTTAAGTTCCCACCTATATTTAAAAATAGATATCCAAAATTTTAACTGTAAAATTATTATACACGCAAAAAGGTAAAAAATAAAGGGGTAAATTTAAAAAATATAGGTAGTTTTTAAAAATTTAGTGAATTCGTAAAACGTGTCAATTTTTAAATTTGCAATTTTTCCCATTGTGATTTATAATGTTTTTCAAAGGAGGGTGATTGATGTGACAAGTCCGCTTTTATATGTATGCGATTTGGACGATACATTGCTCGGCAGAGATAAGAGAATATCAAAGGTGAATTTAGACGCGGTTTTAAAAATACAGCGGTCCGGCGTTCCCTTTACAATAGCAACGGGCAGATCTCACCTGCAAATAAGAGAATATGTATCTCAACTTGAAATTAAAATACCGGTAATTACCTGCAACGGAGGAGTTATCAGCACCCCTAAGGACGAAAAAATTCTAAATGTTTCGTATATATGTCCGGAAATAGCGAAGAAGATAACCGCATTTTGCGAAGAGAATAAAATGGATTATCTCATGTATACGGCACGGAATATTTGCTATACACGAGAAAGTGTGCGAATTACCGGATATTTTAAATATAACGAAAACCTCACAAATCCGGAATTTTTGGTACCTCTTAAATGTATGGACGACGTTACCGACGAGGACTATAATGAGGCGATAAAAATTCTGGTACTTGGCGATTACGAAATGCTTGATTATATAAAACAAGAGTTCAACAAAGAGGGAAAACTTACCATTGTGAGTTCCGGTAAAGGCCTGGTTGATATTATGGCAGAGTCAACCGGCAAGGGCGATGCGGTGAAGAACCTTGCACAGATTCTGGGTGTACCTCTTGAACGTGTAGTTGTTTTTGGTGACAGTCCCAACGATTTGAGTATGTTTGAAGTGGCGGGCACATCAATAGCGGTTGGAAATGCAGTTGATGAGATAAAGTCCGCTGCCACATATACAACTTTGCCGAATTACGAAGACGGCGTGGCAGAGGCACTTGGGAAATTATTCGGCAAGGTCTAAAATTTTGCCGATGTCGTAATTGTGCTCACGATTAAAACGTTTTAAATCAAACAAATCCTCACCGATAACATTCATTCGGGCGTAAGTGCCGAGAGTGGAAGTAAAACCTGCTTCCTTAATAAGTTTGAGGAGGGTATCGTCACGCATACCGAATGGGTATGTAAAACAAGTGGGGACTCTGAGACCGTTTTCCGCAAAAAGTTTTTGAGAAACGGACAAATCATTTGAAATTAAGGCGATGTATGCATCGTCTTCCTCCGTACTGCTTTTGAGTGCACCTTTGCGATGGGAACTGAAATTATGTAGATTGTAGGAGTGGTTCTGGAATTCAACCAAACCACTCTTTTCCATTTCACGCATTTCCTCCCACGAAAGGTACACGTGGCCGCCTTTATATTCTTCGGGATATGCACCAACCGTGGAGGATACAAATTTAATTTTGTATTTAAGAGCGAGTGGATAGGCGAAGGTGTAGTCACTATGATTGCCGTCATCAAAAGTCAACATTATCGGTTTTTCGGGAAGTGGGGACTTGCCGTTTTTGTGATTTTCCAAGTCGGAAATGGTAATCGGCGTAAAGCCTCTTTTTAATATAAGTTTTATGTCATTTTCAAACTCCGCAGGGGATATGCAATATTTGCCCCAGGATTTTGAGTTTTCGGATATTTTGTGATACATTAAAATAGGCAGGTTGACATCGTTTTCCGTATTGATTACAGGTGAAATTTCACTTGTGTCAAAACATATAATCAGGCATAAGGTAAATGCGAGAGAAAAAACGAGTTTCCATATGTTTTTCATATAATACACCCCCGTAAATAAGTGTATTCCAAAGCGATTGGAAAAATGAGGGTATAAATTAACGAAAACTTAATAAAAATATCTTTTTTTGTAATATTTTGCGTGTATAATTAAAAGTGCAAAAAGACAGAAAAGTTTTTTCTTATTTTCCCTTACTCCTATTAAAAACAGAGGACAAGTCGCAAGGCTTGTCCTCTGTTTTTTGCTTTTGACATGGTATAGTCGCGGTGCTATAATATAGAGGCAAATATCTTTCGCATAAAGAAAGGAATGTTACATATGCGTAGTAAAATATTTAGAATAGTCAGCGGAATCATGGTATTGTTTCTTGTCCTTCCGCTCTTACCAACGGCGAAGGCTCAGAACAACTGGAATATGGAGTATTTTTATAAGACATATTCCGATCCGCATTTTAATTTAAATAACGAGCCAAATCGTGTTATGACAATTGAAGAATTTATTGCAATAACACATGCATATTCCTATTACGGCTCAGGCTCCGCATCTGTAACCGTCCGAGATAAAAACGGCAGGACACCGTCTGCGTGGTGTGCTAAATATGTTCAGGCAGAGGCGGATAAAAAAGTTTTTGACACAGAGAAAATATCTTGGAGTGATCCGGTAACGATCGCCTTCGCGGCACAGTTTATGGCACGTTCAAAGGGCAAATATTCGTATGACTCCAACAATATCTACAACTTTAGCGGTACAGCAGGCATGGCGGCAGATGATGTTTTATATCTTAGCGTTGCGGTTGACCACGGCTTGATTGAATATAAATCCAGAATGAACGTCTCTTCGCATATTATGCGAAAGGATGCACGTAAATATGAAATTCCGAAAACGGTAAGCATAAAGCCGATAATTAAAGGTGCTAAAAACTCAATGCGAGACTGCAACGTGTATTTTATTGATTGTTATTGGGACCTTGACGCGGCAAACAATCAACTTTCAAAACTTAAGAAAAACAGTGCACATATCACTTCGGTAACCTTCCAAAGCGGTTACTTAAACGGAACTAACGTCACATCGGGTAATACTTATCTCGGTTGCGATATTGAGCATACTGAGGCACTGGAATATAACAACAAATACACAACAGACCCTCAGGTGGAAGCAATAAAGTACTGTAAGGACAATAAAATTACAGCACTTTTGGGAATAAGCAATATATATAACAACAGTTTTACCGGAAATGCGTTGGAAACTATCCTTTCAAGCAAGACCAATATGCAGAACGCTTCCCGTGAAATCCTCGCAGCGGTAAGGAAATACAACCTTGATGGTGTTAATCTCGGTATAGAGGTAACCAATCCTGCACTTTCACACTTAAGAGGTGCGTATTCGACCTTCGTAAAGCAGGTTGGAGACCTTTTGCATGCACAAGGTTACGTGCTTACCGTAAGTGTAGGTGCATATTTTACCGACAAGCAGGAACGGGCATCCATCTACGACTATACCGAAATCGGCAGGGTAGCAGATAAGGTGCACGTTATCCTTTATGATGATTTTAACGACACGGGTTTCACTACACGTAATACACATGGCCCCATGAGCAATCTTACCCGTATCGGTCGCTGTATCCGTTATGCATCGGCAAAGATGGCAAGTAGTAAAATTCTTTTAGGTGTCGGTGCATACGCAATCGATTTTAACCTCACTTGGTGGAAGGCGGAGGACATAGATTACGGCACGGCCACATCTCTTATGAGAAAATACGGTGCAACTACAGTATATGACAACACAAATGGTGCGGCTGGAGCATATTTTGAATATACCGACGGTGCTTCTTGCAAACATAGGGTTTATCTTGAAACCGCGTCAACCATTGCACAGAGAACGGAGGTTGTAAATAACTATAATCTTGGTGGTTATAGTGTGTTTAATCTGCAGGACGACAATGGAACAATGTTCTCCGCAATAACGGCGGCATCTGCATTTAAGCCGGAAGTTATTTCCGCAATGCGTAGCGGTATTTCACCGCTTAACCTACGTGGCGATTATTCACGTGCTATACAACGCTATGAATTTTGTGAAATGATCGTGGACTTCATCGAAGGCAAAAACGGAAAGACCATTGATCAGTTCTTAAAGAGCAAGGGTGTCAAAATTGACAAGTCTGTATTCAACGACGTTTATGACGCCGACTATGTGTATCAGGTAAACGCACTCGGCATCGTAGGTGGTTACGGTGACGGAAAGTTTAAACCCTATAACAGTATCACACGCCAGGAAGCGGCAACGATGCTTATGCGACTTGCAAAGGTTATGGGAATGGAAAAACCAAATTCCGTAGCAATAACATTTGTCGAGAGTGCGTCACTTCAGTCGTGGGCGAAAGAGGGTATAGACTTTATCTCCGCTTGTGTTGATAAAAAAACAGGTAAAAACGTTATGGGCGGTACCGGAAACAATAAATTCTCACCGCTCGGTACATATACAAGAGAACAGACGTATATGTCAATGGTAAGATTATTTAACGCATTTTAATAAAAAAGTCCCACCGCCTTATCGGCGGTGGGACTTTTTTATATAAGGGGTTTTATAAGATGAATTAAAAGACCTGCAACACCGGAAAGGGAGATTATGAGAATTGGACTCGGCTTAAAAACGCGAAGGGCGAGGAATGCGAGTGCAAAAATCCCAAGTGCGATAAAGTCAAGGCTTGTGCCGATTCCCAATGCGGTGAACAGTATGCCCACACCTGCGGTTGCGATAAGGGATACCACCGCAGGACGGAGTCCGAACAGAATGTTCTGCATTGCATTTAAGTTTTTGTACTTAAAATAGAGTTTTGCGAGAATAAGTACGATGATGCAGGACGGTGCAACACAACCTGCGGTTGCCACGATTGCACCGAGTAGTCCTGCGACTTGCGTTCCCACGAAGGTCGATGCATTAAGGGCAATAGGGCCGGGTGTCATCTGAGAAATGGTTAGAAGGTCGGTGAATTGACTCATCGTAAGCCAACCTTTTCCGGTAACCACCGCATCTTGTATAAGGGGAAGTGCCGCATACCCGCCGCCGAAACTGAAAAGACCTATGCGGAAAAAGGCGAGGAAAAGATCAAGATAAATCATTTGGCATGCCCTCTCTTTCCCCAATATCCGTAGGCAAGACCGAAAAGCCCTGCACCGAGAATGACAAATATAACATTTACGTTAAAGAAGTATGCAATGACGAAAGATAGAAGCATAATTGCAATGGAATATGGGTTTTTCTTCTTGAAAATGCCAAGTGCCATAGTTAAAACAACGTCGCAAATTACCGCCGCAACACCAGCCTGCATACCGTAAAGGACCGCAGCAACGTACTCGTTGGTACTGAATGCAGCATATGCCATTGCAAGGATGGAGATAATGATAAGAGGAGGCAAAACCGTTCCCAGAATACTTGCAAGAGCACCCCATACACCGCCTATACGGTATCCGATAATAATGGATGCGTTTACCGCAATGGGGCCGGGGGCGGATTGGGCAATTGCTACCAGATCAAGCATTTCCTCTTCTTCTACCCATTTTAACTTTTCCACAAAGCGTTTTTGCATAAGAGGTACTATTACATACCCGCCGCCGAAGGTGAAGGCACTTAACGTAAAGGTAGACCAAAAGAGTTTTAAGTATGTTTTAAGTGATAGTTGTTTCATAGTAAATCACCTGCCAATTAAATAACAAAACCGCCGTTTACACCGATGATCTGTCCCGTGATGAAGGACGCCTTATCCGATGCTAAAAAGAGGGCTGCATTTGCGATATCCTCAGGCGTACCGAGACGGGAAAGCGGGGTTTCTTCAATAAGTGCGGAGATATCAGCCTCGTTGTAGCAGTTTAGCATATCGGTTTTTATAACGCCGGGTGAGATTGCATTGACACGAATACCTGACGGAGCAACCTCTTTTGCAAGTGCCTTTGTAAAGCCGATAAGACCTGCTTTTGCGGTGGAATAAGCCACCTCGCAGGAGGCACCGACCTGTCCCCACATGGAGGAAATGTTTATGATACATCCGGCTTTTTTTGAAATCATATTCGGAAGCACCCGACGGGCGGTGTAGAATGAACCGCTTAAATTAACGCCGAGCATCATTCTCCACGCATCGTCGCTTACGTCTGTAATAAGTGTATCTTCTGCAATTCCTGCGTTATTTATCAGTATATCAATATTTCCTAATTTCGACTCGATCTCATCTATCATTTGATTTACCTGATTTGAGTCTGAAATGTCGGCACATACGGCAATACCGCCGCAGAGATTTGCTATATTTTCCGCAGAATCACGGTTTTTATTGTAGTGTACCGCAACACGATAGCCTTCTTTTGCAAAAAGTGTTGCACAGGCGGCACCGATTCCTCGTGAAGCACCTGTAATAAGAACAACGGGAGCCATAAAATCACCTTCCGTAACTTATAGTACCAATTGCGGAGTTAAAAATCAAGTGTATAAAAAAGAAACTGCCGTAAAAACTTAATTTTACAGGCAGGTGTTTTTTATGAAAATGAGTAAAAAAGAATACGGCAAAATGGCAGAGAAAACTGCGGAAAAGTCCCCGCTTTTAAAAGATTGCATTAAGGCATTTGTGATAGGAGGGGCGATTTGTGCCGTGGGCGAGGTTTTCTTGGAGATTTATAAGGAACTTGGAAGCACCTTCGATATGGCGGCGGCTTTTACGTCGGTTACTCTGATTGGCATATCCGCACTTCTTACGGGACTTGGGTTATACGATAAAATTGCAAAACACGCAGGGGCGGGGACGTTGGTACCCATAACCGGGTTTGCAAATTCCATTGTCGCCTCTGCACTTGAATTTAAAAGTGAAGGGTTTATCTTGGGAATGTGTGCAAAAATGTTTGCAATAGCGGGACCTGTAATTGTGTACGGAACAACCGCAAGTTTTGTTTATGGAATTATTTATTGGTTTATGTTGATGTTATAAGGGGCTAGGTTCTGCAAATGTAAAAAGCGGAATGTTTATGATAATTAAATGCCAGAATGAGTGCCACGGCAATGAGGCTTATGTAGGAGAAAATATTTTTGATTTTAGTCATATAAATCACCTCTTGCAGATTATAACATAAGGCGGAAAAATTACAAGGCTTTTTTCATGTATTCATTGGGGTTGATACCCATGATTTTCTTGAAAGTCCTGGTTAAAACCAAAGGATCATAACCAACTGAATTTGCAACCGATGAAACCGTAGCCTGCGGCAATTTCAAAAGTTCGCAGGCGGCCTTTATTCGAAGTTGTGCAAGATACTCCTGAGGAGAAAGGCCGGTTTTGGTTTTAAATATGCTGTAGAGATAACTGCGATTAAGTCCGATGTTTTTTGCAATGGTGTCTACACGTAGATCTTTTTCCGCATAGTGGATGTTCATATAGTGAATAGTGCGTGAGACGTAGTCCTCCTGAGTATTTCTGCTTTCCACGTCAAGGTCGTGGGATTTAACGTAGGCAAGTTCTGCAAAAAAATCGAAAAGTTTACTTCCGAGCAGAATGTTTTTAAGACGACCATGAGCGTCAGCGGTTTGGAATATTTCACGTATGATTACGGGGATTCGACTCTCCTTACAACCGCAGATAATAGGATTTTGGGGAGTTATATTAAGTTCCGCCATAAAATCAAAGGCACTTTTCCCGTTAAAATAAAGCCATGAAAAACGCCAGGCATCGTCCCCGACAACCTCGATTCGACTCTCACCCGTGAATGAAACAATGCAGTCGCCTGCCCTAACATTAAATCGGTTTCCGTTTATTTCAAAATAACCGCTACCGCTATGGCAATACTGAATTAAGAGTGAACGTGTAATGACAGGACCGTGTGTGTAATTGCTGAAAACTTTAGCATCTTCACCATATGATTCTAAGGTAAGGGAAAAGGTTGATATGGGCTCTAATGGATTAAAATCCATTTTATCACCTCGCAAAAATCTAACATTTAGTATGGTGATGCTAACATATAAGTATTGTTTTGTCAAGAGGAATGTGTTATTCTCAAACCATAAAGGAGGCGGGAATTGTGAAAAAATACAAAGTTGGTATGGTAGGCGTTGGTCGCGGCACCGCGTATGGCCACATTTTTACACATCATCCGGATACGGAGGTTGTGGCACTTTGTGACTTTAATGAGGAAAGTCTTGAACAAAACGGCAAGGAATTCGGTATTGACGACAAGCACCTGTTCTTAAATTATGAGGATATGTTAAATGACGATATTGACATAGTTGTTTTGGGTACGCCCATCCCGTTCCACGCAGACCAGACTGTTAAAGGTTTAGCGGCGGGAAAGCACATCCTCTGCGAGGTTACCGCCTCGGATAATCTGAAAGACTGTCAGCGTATGGTCGATGCGGTGAGATCGGCCAAAACTAAGTTTATGATGGCTGAAAACGTAAACTATATGGATTTTGCACTTCAGTGGGATAAATACATAAAAGCGGGAAAAATCGGGACCCCGTTCTACGCAGAGGCAGACTATCTCCACGAAATTCGTGACAAAGTAGACGGTAAATGGCGTGCAAACCGTGCCCCGCTCCACTACTGTTCACACAGTTTAGGCCCGATTCTTAAATGGATGGACGACCACATCGTTCGTTGTACGGCACTTGGCAATGAGTCACGCTGTTTTGAAAACAAAACTATCGGAAATATTGACCTTCAGGTAGCCCTTTTTGAAACCGCAAAGGGTGCTACGATTAAGGTTGCACGTTCATCTGTTGCCCGTCGTTATCCCGGAAGCGGATTTTACAGTATTCTCGGTACAAAGGGTTATTTGGAGAGCAGTCGCGAGGGTTACGAGGGAACCGGACTTCGCTATTTTGAGGGTATTGATCCGGAGAAAACCGCAAGAAAGATTGCCATCCCTACATCTAACCTTGACGCTCCGCCTGAGGCAAATGCAGGAGGTCACGGCACAAGCGAGTATTATCTTGTTTATGATTTCTTAAAGTGTATTGAGGAGGATACGACTCCGCCTATCGACATTGTCCGTGCGATGGACATGACCGTTCCGGGCCTTATTGCACATGAAGCGGCAATGAAGGGCGGCGTGTGGCTGGACGTTCCGAGAATTACGGACTAATAGGATGATAAATTCGAGAAAGAGTTCTAAGTTAAATAAGGAAAAGGCAAGTGCGTTGCTATTTATCGCTTGTTGGATTGCATATGCGGCTATATGCCTTAGTAAGAATGCGTATTCTGCGTCTATTGCATCCATTGTGCAAGAGGGAATTTTAAACAAACCAAATGCAGGGCTGATAAACGCTGCGTATTGGGCGGTTTACGGAACTGCACAACTTATAGGTGTCAAACTTATTGACCGAATATCACCTGTGCATTTTATAACGATGGCACTTGCCGGAACTGCACTTGTAAATATTGGAATGGCCAATGCAAACTCCTTTGGTGAGATGCTGATTTTATGGAGTATTTGCGGTCTTTTGCAGTTTGCAACTTGGCCTGCAATCGTAAGGATTATTGTGGAGCACCTTGTTGATGAGCACAAGCAAAGGGCAATGGTGTTTATATCCTTTGCCCAATGTGCAGGACTGCTCATAAATTATTTGAGTGCCGCTGTGGTATTGCAATTTGCCGGATGGAACGTTATATTCATAACCTCGGTGTTTGTAATTTCAGCAGTTCTTTTGTTCTGGCTTTTTGTAACGAGAAGAAGTATGAAGTTTCTTTCGAAAACAGAGAAAACAGAAGAATTCGCTCAAAACACAGAAGAAGCAAAGACAAAAGATGTAAAATTGGGAAGGTTAATACTCTCAAGCGGATGCTTGTTTCTTTTAATCCCGTCATTCGTGCGCGCCGCAATGGATAACGGTATAAAGACATGGGTACCCACTATGATAACCGAAAGTTACGGCGTGTCGGCAAGTTTTTCGAATATTCTGACCATGGTGCTTTTGGTGGTAAACTTAAGCGGAGTTTTTATTTGTTCGTTTTTGTATCCCAAGAGGATAAAAAACGTAGTAGTTGCTTTTGCACTGTGCTTTGCGACGGTAATTCCCATGACTGCAACGCTTCTCTTTATTGGGCGGATCCCCCTTGCATTAGTGGTTGCACTCCTTGCGGGAGTAACCACAATGATGTATGCAGGGTACCAGATGAATTACGTCATAATTCCTGCCAGTTTTTCAAACTACGGAAAATCCGGTAGTGTGGCCAGCGTACTAAACGCCATTGCGTCCCTTGGTGTTCTGGGTGCAAGTTACGGCTTCGGATTCTTGGCCGAGCATACAGGTTGGACAGGCACTATTACCGCGTGGATAATTATGGCTACGATTGCAATGATTTTCTGCCTGATAGGTAGCAGAAAATGGGGGAAATTTGCAAGAAAATAAAAATTAAAGCCTTGGCTATGCCAAGGCTTTTCCTATTTCTTCATTCATTTTTATCGGGGTTTCAAGAGCGTTTTTTGTGTTCTCAAAGAGAAATTCGGGGATTTGAATGTTCTTCTCCAAAAGAAGAATTACCGTACTGCCACCGTATAAAAACATCCCCTTTTCATCTCCGCGGGTTATACTGCACTTGCCGTGATGATTTTTGATTTTTCCAACAAGCATAGCACCAACTTCCATCTGGACAATTTTTCCCAGATGCTCACTTTCCATAACCGTATACTCACGGCAGTTACGTGAAAAAACGGGGAGTGATGCGAGTGCAATAGGTCTCACGGTGTGAAGTTTTCCGGGGATGAAGATGTTATCACCTTTAACGCCGTTTACCGGATACCCGTAACGGTGATAATGGTTTACGCAAAGGCGGAATACAAGGCAAGTGCCACCTTTGAAATGTGCTGCAAGTTCACGGTTTTCCAAAAGGTCACACACAGAATATGCACTCTGTTTTATCGGTATTATCTCGTCTCCCGTGATGCGGTATGCGGAAAGAAGTCCGTCGCAAGGAGAGATGAGAGAGTTAAGCGATGCGTCAATAGGACGGAGCCCATCTTTTATTTTGCGGACAAAACAGTCGTTAAAACATCTGAAATTATCCGATTCATAATCATTTAAATCAATGTTATTGTTTTTTACAAAAGGTTTAATTAAAAAACGGGAGCAAGATGAGTCTAAAAACTTGCCGCAAATAATGGAAAGCGGACGAGAAATAAGAAATTTAAGCAGAATTCGCCCTAAAAAATTGTGATATAAAAAGTTGAGAAAACCGCCGTCTTTCTCCGGAGGGATACCGTCACGATGTGTAATAATAGCCATAAAAATTACCTACTTACTCAATATGAAAATGCCGACGGCAATGCATTCGATAAGGCATATTCCGATGGTGATAAGAATACCTTTAAAACTCATCTTCGGGATACGGAATTTTAAAAGGAAACAAAGTCCGGTAATAAGAAGCACGGGCATATAGAGGAAAGAAAGGTCTGCGGGGATTAAATACTGCACAAGCATAAGAGTAGGGAAGATAACAGCAGAAGACGTTACAGGAAGACCTGTGTAAAACTTTCTGACGCCACCCTCGCTTTTTTGTCTGGTTTCCTCCGCAACGTTAAAGTGTGCAAGACGGATAAGTGCCGCCAAAACATAAAAAAGTGCAATCAAGGCAAAAGGAATTTTGACATACCAATAGGATAAGTCAGAATCAAACAAGGAAACAGAGCTTGCAAAAGGTGCTACCTTGAGACATGCAATGCCAATACAAGCGGGAAGAACGCCGAATGCAACAAGGTCGGCAAGAGAATCAATCTGAATACCGAAACGCTTTTCTTCATCGGTTCTGTTCTTCTTTGTTCGTGCAACTATTCCGTCAAAAGCATCCAGAAGACCGCTGAAAAGCAGGAAGAAAATGCCGATATAAGGATGCCCGGTGCCGCTTAAGGATAAAACGATACCGCAAAAGGCGGAGATGAGCGATAAATACGTTAAAACTACTGTGTAATCATAAACGCCAATCATAAAAATACCCCATTTTGCTTTTTTTATAAAGCGTATTCACAACGCAAATTATTACAATTCCATTTTAAGTATTATAGCACAAATTAAAGTATAAGTAAAGATAAAAAGTAAATGCGGCCGGGCTTAGGGAGAAATTGGTTTTGAACTTATCTTTTCCGCCAATAGTGCATCAAAAAATCAGGCAATACGTCAGCATTGCCTGATTTTATTCTTTCTCTTGACGAAAAATGCCTCTTTCAAGCGTTTTATCCCTGTGCCAACCGCCTTATGCCCCTTGTTTTTTATTTCGTATATAAGTTGCGTAAAGTGCGGTAAAGTTCGTATTTTTTATCGTAAATCTCTTTGAGTTCAGGGTTCGGCAGATAGGATTTTCCGTATTGGAAGAAATCTTTCGCCACGTGGAAAACCGATGTGTTCTCACTTGCGGCAAAGCCTAAAATTGCACTGCCCATAGCACCGGTTTCATCCGCCTTGACGGGAATGATTTCGCAGCCTAAAATATCCGCTTTTATCTGAAGCCAGGGTGCACTCTTTGCACCGCCGCCGCAGGCAAAAAGTCTGTCGAACCGAATGCCGCCATCATTTAATTTTTCCTGATTATATCGCATTTCAAGGGTGATTCCCTCAAGCACCGCACGATAAATATCGGGAAGTCTTGTGTTGGTGGTAAGACCTGCGATAAGACCTGTTGCATTGGCGTCAACCTCAGGAGTGCCGCCCATACCCTGCAGGAACGGGAGGACGATAAGAACACTCGGCGTATCGGGACAAGTGTCGTCCATATAAGCGTAGATGCTCTTTCCTGCATCTTTTGCAGCATTTAAAAGAGCGTCCTCAAAACAATCTCTGAACCAACGGACAACCGAGCCTGCGGAAATATTATACGCATAGGTAACAAAGCCGGCATTTCCTAAATAGGGGACGCAGGCGAAGTGATTTTTTGCAAATTCCGCATTTTCAGGAATTTTGTCGAAAAGAGGAGTTACACACTCGCAGGTTCCTGAGGTGTCAACCGCGTCACCGGTATTTAAAACACCTGCACCGAGAGCATTTACAATCTGGTCGTGACCGCCAACGATGATGGGGGTGTCGGAGGGAAGTCCTAATTCTTCTGCAAGATTCGGAAGGATTTTCCCTACAACCGAGCCGGTTTCAACCACGTCCGGAAGTTCGGACAAAGAGATGCCGGTCTTTTCAAGAAGTTCATCGGACCAGGTGCGTTTTTCCACGTCAAAGAGCAGACTGCGACAAGCGAGAGAAACGTCGGTTGCAGTCTCACCTGAAAGTACGTAGGTAATATAGGTCGCTACAAAAAGGAATTTCCATACGGGTTTTTCGGCAATTTCCTTGGTGTAGAGCATATTGGCGAGGGAAAAAGAGGGATCGGGCAGGATTTTTGCAATTTTAACAAAGGTATCCTTACCGATACCATCTATTATTCGGTCAAAAGATGTGGTGTCGTGGTTTCCGAAGTAAAGGAGAATATCACCCACCGGAACACCGTCAACGTCTAGTGCCACAAAAGATTCACCGAAGGATGCAACCGTGATTGCACAGACCTTTTTCGGGTCAATTTTCTTCAAACACTCACCGAGGACAAAAAGAACGCTGTCTCTTAGTATCTGCGGGGGCAGAGTTGTGGTGCCGGAGGGGAGTGCATACTCCTTATATGCTTTTGCGTGTTGCACACCGTCACGGGTGAATGCAACGCATTTGCAACCGGTACCTCCGATATCTATACCAAGGCTGTACATACACAAACCTCCTTATTTAAGTTTGGAGTGGTTTCCTGTTGTATGTAAGAAGTCGTGAATTACCCAACGGGTACGCTCGTAAACCTTCTGCTGTGCGTATGCAATATCACCGGGTTTTTCTTCAATTGCAAATTCATAGGGCTGACGAATTTCGGTACCTACGTTGATTTTTGCAATGCCGTTTGCAATAGCCTCTAAAATGAAACTCTGCTTAATACCGCTTCCGCCGTGGAGAACGAGGGGCATACCGCCGGTTGCCTTAAATAATGTTGCAATATGCTCGATATCAAGACGTGCTTCAGGTTTCTTTAAGTGCTTGGTGGAGGATGCGATAGCACCGTGGAAACTGCCTGCTGCAACACTTAACCAATCGCAACCTGCCTCTTTTGCAAAGCGGGAAGCCTCTTCGGGAACGGTAAAGCCCTTCTTAGAAGTGAAGAGTTCCTCATAACTTAAACCGATACCGCTTCCCTCATGTCCGGAAACCGCACCGAGTTCAGCTTCGACCGCTGCACCGAATGAATGTGCAAGTTCGGCGGCTTTTGCGGTGGTTTCAATGTTCTCATCAAGGGATAAACGTGAGCCGTCAACCATAACAGACTGATAACCTGCGTCAAGGGCACGTTTTAAAATCTCAATGTAGTCAACTTTGAGTTGATCCTCGTCGATAGCGGGAACGTGGTCTAAGTGCAGGAGAGTATAGCCCTCTTTGCAGTGCTTGAAGTATTCCTTTGCGACCGCTTCCGGACTCTGTGACTCGAATTTCTCCCACTCAAGACGTGCAACCTGCACCATAGCGATGGAATCCTCGTCCTTAATAGCCTGAGTTACAGGCTCCACCATGGGAAGGTAGGGGATGTTGAATGCGGGAATGATTGTGCGTGCATCAAGTGCAGCCTTTACGATTTTTGCAGAACTCATATCAAAAACCTCCTAAATTATATTTCTGTTGTGAGCGACGATATGCGGTCGCTGATTTACCTTGTAACTGTTGGAATATGCGTGAAAAGTGGCCATAGTCGGAAAAACCAACCGCATAAGCAATGGAACTTACCGACATATCCGTATCCTTGAGCAAACGACAGGCATGGGCTATACGCTGATTTCTTATGTAGGTTGCAATACTGCATCCTAAATACTCGGATGCAATACTGTAAAGCCGTGTACGCTTAATGTGAAATTCCGCACAAATATCATTTACCGTTATGGTTTTGTCCAGATTTGCCTCGATAAAACTGTCCATGTGACGGATAAACTCACTTCTTGCGGGGGTTACCCATTGGTTAGACAACAGATACGAAACAAGGGCTTGCAGAATGGTTGTGGTAGCCTCAAGTTCCGCGGTTGTTTTTACGGGAAGTGCATCAATAGCATCGTGGATACCCGGAAATGCAGTGTCATTAAATTCACGGTGCAATTTCTCGCGAGTGAGTTTCGCACCCTCCTGCATAAGTACCTGACCGAACATAATGAAGCCCAATATACCGCTTGTGTCATAGATGGGAACTATCGCCTCTGAAAGGCCTAAGTGACAACGATAATTGATAATTTGCTTTGCCTGAGAGCACAGTTTAAAGTTTGCGTAGTCACAGTCGGCACAACGTTGATCCAAAGTGGCATCTTTTCCGATAATAGTGCAAAATTCACTCTTGGACTCAGGATATGCAAGTAATATTTGACCTGTTTTGTCAAACAGAACGATTCTTATATTCGTAAGTGTGTGAAAATCACGGAATGCTTTGTATAAGTTTGCCGCGTTTATATTAAGCATTATTCATCACCAATTTAAAGTTTAGCACGGGGGTTCTTTTTTTTCAATAGATTTTCGCAAAATTTATAACAAATTTATTCATTTACGGACGAATATTACATAAAACAAACGGATATACCTTTTCATATGGACAAATATACAATATAATATGTATAAAGAAGGGTGGGATAGTATGAAACTTGACACCGTAAAAGGACGCCGTGAGGCCTATAATTATGTGGGTAATACGTACCAGATAGGCGGCACACGGCATTACCGTCTTGACGACGGACCGGCACACGATACCAAGTGTATAGACGTGCGAACAGGAAGCGGTTTTGAATATACCGTGGTGGTTGACCGTGGTCTTGATATTTCCCTTGCCTCTTATAAGGGGTTAAACCTTGTTCACCTTACGGCGGGAATGGAAACAAATCCTGCGGCGGTTGATCCTTGGGGTGCGGATTGGCTCCGTGCTTTTTCGGCAGGACTTCTCACCACTTGCGGCCCGAACCACTTGGGAAATGCCTGCGTGGATGAGGGTGAGCATTTAGGTCAGCACGGAAGATGGTCGTCTTTGGCAGGACGGCAGGTTGCCGACCTTACCGATTTTGAAGAGGGTAAAATCGAAATCACCGGCAAACTCTACGAGATGATAACATTCGGTCATAAACTTGCGATAAAGAGAAGTATAAAAAGTGAGTTTGGCAAATCCTACGTTGTAATCGAGGATGAAATACGTAATGAGGGAAGCCGTCCGGCACCGCTTACGATGTTATATCACATAAATTTCGGCTATCCTTTTCTCGATGAAAAGGCAACCGTGCACATTCCTTCAAAAGAGTGTGTGGGTGCGGATGATTACACCACAGAGAGACTTTGCGAGGTCGGAACCGTAAAATCGCCCAGTGGCGAGAATTTTGAAAAGAACTTTACACACACCTTTGATGGCAAAGAGGTTTGTGCATATGTAAAAAACGGAGACCTTGCGGTTTATATTAAGTTCGACTCAAAAGATCTCCCCTATATGACGCAGTGGGTGCTTGAGGACATAAAGGACCACGTTGTCGCAATTGAACCTGCAAACGTACCGTGTGAATCCCGTAACATCCTGCGTGAAAAAGGAATGCTCCCCGAAATAAAAGCGGGAGAGGTCAGAAAATTCCGTGTTGAAATCGGTATCTTAGAGGGTGCTGAAATCGATAAATTAAGTAAATAACAGGGAAAACCTGTATAAATAAGGAGGAAATTTAAAATGGTACAGTCAAAGACAGCATTTATAGTATACGGCGTTCACAAGGACGGACTTTGTGATCCGGACGGTAATCTCTTCATTGATTACGGCAAAATCGAAAATTCAAAGGCGGCTCTTAAGGCACAGGGTATCGAACTTCATGAGGAAGAACTCATTATCGCTACCAAGAAGGAAGCACGTGACGTTCTTCTCCCCCTTGCAAAGGATGACAGCATTGATACTCTCGTTTTATTCTCCGGTACATGGGTATGGGCAGCACATATGATTCAGGCTGTTCGTGAGTTTGCAAAGACCGGTAAGGGTATCGTTATCTGGACACATGACGGCTCTCAGGGCTGGCGTCCGGTTGGCGGTCTTGTACTCAGCGCTGCTCTTAACGAAGTAGGTATTAAGCACAAGTTCGTTTACGGCGGTGCAGATGATATGGAAACCGTTAAGCGTGTTGCAAACTACTGTAAGGCTTCCGCTCTTAAAAAGAGTATGGAAATGACCACCCTCCGTGCATTCGGCGGTCGTGGTATGGGCCAGACCTGTGGTGTTGCAGATCCTTCACAGTGGATGCGTATGTTCGGTATCGATATCGACACCCGTGATACATATGAACTTGTTGAGACCGCAAAGGCTATTCCTCAGGCAGAGGTTGACGCGGTTTGCGATTGGATTGATGCTAACTTCAAGACACCGGTTGTAAGAGAAGAAGGCAACTTCCGTTCCATCCGTTTATATCTTGCTCTCAAGGCGTTAAAGGAAAAAGAAGGTTTCGACTACTATACCATTCAGTCCTTCCCCGGTATGGGCGACTACTACGTAGCAACCTGCTTTGCACAGAGTATGATGTTAAACGACGGTGTTCCCACCGCAACTCTCTCCGACTTTAACACCTGTCTTACTTCCATTATGATTATGGGGCTCAGTAAGGATCCGATCTACTACGGTGATCTTCAGCACGTTGATAAGAAACGCGGCGAAATTAAGATTATCGGTGACGGTGCGGTTCCGCCCTGTCTCGCAAATGAAGACGGCGTTTCCCTCGCAGGTCACGGTATCCCCACCGAGGGTGAAGCAGGCGGTATGTCCATTGACCTCGTATGTAAGAGCGGTAAGGGCGTTCTCGCAAGACTTTCCAGAATCAACGGTGAGTTTAAGATCGTTGTTGCGCGTTGTGAAGTTGTTCAGCCCAAGAAGGAAGAGTTAGAAGCACGTCGTCACGAGTGCGGTATTCCGTTCTGGCCCCATGCATTCGTTCAGGTTGACGGTGACGTTGGCAAGATGGTTGAGAGTTGGAATAACGAGTACGGTTGTCTCGGCTACGGTGAGGATCTCTACGATCAGATCATCGACTTTGGTAACATTATGGGTATTGAAGTTCTTGCGTTCTAAGGAGTCTTTAATATGAAAGTTTTTGACGTACATATTCATAGTACCACCGACGCCGCTACCATAAATCCGCAGAAATTACTTGCGGATATGGACAAAGCAGGCGTATGGGGCGGTGCGGTGTTTACACCGGAGGCTGAAAGTCCTTTGGGTTGCGGCTATTCTTATGAAACCCGTATAGATTGTATGCACAAGTGGACGGACGGTTACACCGACAGAATTTTCCCCATCTTCTATATCCACCCCTACGAGAAAGACGCAATCGCAAAGGCGAAAGATGCGGTTGATCAGGGTGCGATGGGCTTTAAGATGAGTTGCGACTGTTTCTACGTTTATGAAGATAAATGTATGGATCTCCTCCGCACCATTGCAGATATGAACAAGCCGGTACTTTTCCATTCCGGTATTCTCTGGGACGGACATGATTCAAGTAAGTACAATCGTCCCCTTAATTGGGAAAGCCTTATAAACATTCCGGGACTTCGTTTCTCACTTGCACATTGCTCATGGCCGTGGTGTGATGAGACGATTGCAATGTATGGTAAGTTCTTAAACGCTTACGTAAACAATCCCGGTATGTCCTCCGAGTTGTATCTTGACACAACACCGGGCACACCGAAAATCTATCGTTTTGACCTTATTAACAAGATTTATAACTGCGGTTATGATACACCCAGAAACGTGCTCTTCGGTACAGACTGTACCGCAAACGAGTACAATATCCCTTGGGCTAACTATTGGGTAGAAAATGACGGCAAGATGATGGATCAGATTGGTGCGAAGAAGAAACTGCACGAACTTTATTTTGCAGAAAACTACAAGCGTTTCTTCGGACTTAAAGAAAAAGATTTCCAACACGTAATGCCGGTGCCGGACAAAGCAGACTCATGGTCTCTTGAAATGGCAAACGAACTGTTATAAAATTCAGACTACAGGCAACGCAAGTTGCCTGTAGTTTATATTGAGGGTTGATACAATGGGATATATCTTATCGCTTATAGCGGGTATCTTTTGGGGTATCGCAGGAATATTCGTAAAATATTTTAATACGCAGGGGCTCAGTGCTCTTGATAACACGCAGGTAAAAATGATTTTTGGCTTCATATCGGTTGCTATTTATCTTTTAATATTTAAGAGAGAATATTTAAAGATAAAACTAAAAGATATCTGGGTTTTTGCCTGCAGTGGTATTTTAAGTATTATGCTTATGTGCATTACTTATTTTAAATCTATGGAATTTTCTGTTTCCATTGCGGCGGTACTTCTTTATACGGCACCTATATTTGTAATTATTTTCAGTGCCGTTTTCTTCAAGGAGAAAATCACAACAAAAACCGTTGTTGCGATGATTATGGCATTTGTAGGTTGTGCCCTTGTTTGCGGCGTTGTGGGCGGAGATACCTCAATGTCCCTGCCGGGTATACTTATAGGTGTCGCTTCGGGCATTGCCTATTCGCTATACTCCATTTTCGGACGCCTTGCAATAAACCGAGGGTATGGTGCGTGGACAATAACCTTGTATTCATTCCTCTTCTGTATCATAGGAAACGCTTTCCTTTGCGATTGGTCGGTCATTGGACAGGTTATGTCCCAACCGATAAATATCGGCTGGGGTGCGGCTTTCGGCGTTGCGACCGCACTTATACCGTATGTTTTCTACAGTTTGAGTTTAGAGCGTATAAGCGGCGGTGTTGCATCTATCGTGTGCTCTATTGAACCGGTTGTGGCAACCATCGTCGGCGTATTTATGTTCAATGAAAATTTTGACTTTTTCACAGCATCGGGAATTATACTTACCCTGGGTGCAGTTGTATTACTTTCTGTCAAAAAGAAAAGAGCATAAAATTTTAATAAAATCACATCCTTACAGTAAAGGATGTGATTTTTTTGAATATTCATCTCCAAAACGGAACAATAAAACTTGAAAACCCACCGTACTTTATAGCCGGCGGTGCGGTTGGCGGTCAAAAGGAGTCAGAGGGGCCTCTTTGCGACTTTCTGGATGAATTCTCAAGTGACGGGCGTTTTGATCGGGACACGTGGGAAAAGGCAGAGAGTGAAATGCAAAAACACGCACTCTATTTTGCCCTGAACCGTGCGAACCTTGATAAGGTTGATTTTATTTTTTCAGGCGACCTTTTAAATCAATGTACCGCATCCGCATTTGCACACAGAGAAAGCAACACCTCGTACGTGGGACTGTACGGTGCCTGTTCAACCTTTGTGGAGGGACTTTGTCTGTCCTCTGTTTTTTTAAGCAGTCAAAGTGCAGAGCATACCGCAATCTCAGCATCATCGCATTTTTGCTCCGCCGAACGGCAGTACAGATACCCTCTTAATTACGGCGGACAACGTCCACCCACCGCACAATGGACGGTAACGGGTGCGGGTGCGGTAATTATGGGAAGAGAGCGGGGAATTGCCCGTGCAACACATGTAAATTTCGGCAAAATTGTGGATATGGGCATAAAAGATGCAAATAATATGGGTGCGGCAATGGCACCTGCGGCATTTGAGACGATTAACGCAATTTTTAAAGACACCAATACAAAACCCAACGATTACGACTTGATTGTAACGGGGGATTTAGGCTTTTTGGGCAAGAAACTTCTTTGCGATTTATTTAAAAAGGAAGAGAACATTGAAATTCCCAATATAATTGATTGCGGTGAGGAGATTTTTTCAAAAAGTGCTCAGGATGTACATTCGGGTGCATCGGGTGCAGGTTGTTCCGCTTGTGTATTCAGTCGATTTATTTTGGAGCAAATAAAGGACGGCAGATGGAAAAAGGTTCTTTTTGCAGGGACGGGGGCACTTCTGTCACCCCTTTCAACACAGCAAGGAGAGAGTATTCCCTGCATATGTCATGGAATTGTTATCGAGGTGTAAAATGGAGTTTTTAAGAGCGTTTGCAGTCGGGGGTTTGCTTTGCGTCATTGCACAGATTTTAATTGATAAAACAAAACTTACCCCAGCCAGAATTTTAACCGGTTACGTGGTTGCAGGTGTTATCCTTTCTGCCATAGGTCTGTATGGGCCAATCGTTGCGTGGGCAGGTGCGGGTGCAACCGTGCCGCTTACGGGTTTTGGACATCTTCTGGCAGAAGGTACGGCGGTAGCGGTTGGTGAACGTGGTTTTGCGGGGATTTTCACCGGTGGATTGTGTGCCGCCGCGGCGGGAATTACCGCCTCTGTGGTTTTTGGATTCCTCGCTGCACTTTTATTCAGGCCGAAACAAAAATAATTGAAAAATTGCCTTATCTGTGATAAAATACGGGTGAGGTGAATATAATGGAATTAAAGATAGGAATCAAAGGCAAAAAAACTTTGGTAGTTTTAGAAAAAATGCTTGCAAACTCTGTGGGTAGCGGTGCAATACCCGTGTTTTCCACCCCGTGGATGGTGGCACTTATGGAGGGTGCGGCACAAGAGAGCGTTGCGGATGCAATAGGCGAGGGCAACGTTACCGTGGGAACATCGCTTGAAATATCCCATCTTGCGGCAACTCCGCTTGGTATGGAGGTATATGCGGAGAGCGAACTTGTGGAAATTGACGGCAGACGCCTTGTGTTCAACGTGGTTGCATATGACGGCGTTGAGAAGATAGGCGAGGGAAAACATCAGCGTTTTATCGTGGGTGCAGAGCGTTTTGTCGATAAATGTAAAAGTAAAATGGAAAAAATTTAAAAAAATAGATTGACATACGCCTACAGTTGTGGTATTCTATTATGGCACTATTGAGGCGTTAAGCCTATGTGCTGTCGTGCCGCTGTGGTGGAATAGGCAGACACAAGGGACTTAAAATCCCTCGGTAGCAATACCGTGCCGGTTCAAGTCCGGCCAGCGGCACCATATATCGCGGAGTGGAGCAGTCCGGTAGCTCGTCGGGCTCATAACCCGAAGGTCGTAGGTTCAAATCCTGCCTCCGCAACCAAAAAGAACACACACCCAACAGGGTGTGTGTTCTTTTTTATTTCGAAAGTAGAAATGAATTTGTGAACTTCGGGTTATGAGCCCGAAGGGCGAATAACTCGAAGGGGACGTTTGCGACCGCCGCCGGTGGCGGATTAAGGGAGCAAAAAGGAGTGGCAGCGGTCGAAATTTTCAAGGTGATTATGCCCACCGCAGAAAATTTCGGGCACCGCAACAGGGCGTTGTGTTCAAATCCTGCCTCCGCAACCAGAGAAGAACCGTAATTTTGATACAAAGTTAAGGTTTTTTGTTTGTTGTCCTATTTATCGGACAGTTGATGTGTTATTATGTATACAAAAGGTGGGGATTTATATGAAAAAATTATTTTCGATAAAAGATGAAGGCTTATTTTGGGTTGAAGTAGAAAACAAAGTTTACAGTGTTTTCGATAGAAAAAGTAACGCTCATAAATTTTTTGATGCAAGCGGAAACATCATACCCGATTACAGTCGTCCTAAAATAGAAACTTCGGATAAACAATCTGAAACTGATTGGGATTACGATGAAGATGATGAACTCATCTTTAACCAATATGGAATTGCGTGCGGAGATACTTGCCTCGTTGATAGAGACGGCAATGCGATACCTGACACTTCGTTAAATTTAGAAGCCGACTGCGGTGAATATGATAGATATTTTACCTTTGGAACTACTACCGCAGAACAGGATGAATCCATCAGTAGATGCGGAACAACTGACGACATTGTCCTTGATATTTATGATACCAAAACAAGAAAATATGTAGCAAAAGGTATTCCCGAATGTTGCCTTGATGTTTCATTTTATGATGGTGAGCCCGAAGTGATTTTGGCTGCAATTGAATTATTATTAGAGTATGAAACGGTTGACATACGTAAAACAGGTACAATATTAGCACGAAAAGAAGGCGTGATAACAGTTTTCAATTACTACGAAAATTGAACATATACGGGCATTCAACTGTAAAAATGCACCCTCTTTTATAAAAGACTTTATACCGATTTTTAGGGGGGTGCAAAAATGCCACCTATGTACCTTTTATGAAAATTACAGTCATTTGCCAAAAAGGAAACGGTCACATTGTGACCGTTTTTCTTTTTGTCTTGAAATCGGTTGGATTTGAAAGGCGGCTCTTGGCGGGGTGCCGGTGGCACGCCGCAACCGCCGTGGCTTTTCCGCAGAAAAGCAAATCCTGCCTCCGCAACCAAAAAGAACACACACCCAACAGGGTATGTGTTCTTTTTATTCCTTGCACGTAATTAGATTTTTCTGCTTATAACCCATCTGTGAGGGTAGGGTTTTCCGTCTTTCATATTGTTGCGGCGAGGGCAATGACCGGGGAGCGGTCTGCCTTGATCTGCACGACGCAACTCGGTTTTTCCGCAATATGTACACATATAAACCGTGGATTGAAGTTTTTTAATAGGTGCCATTTTTAATTTCCTCCTTAACAAAAGGTAACTGTATTACTTATATTCTTCGTATTTCGCCATGTAGGTTTCGTACTTTTCCATATCGCCGTTGCGTTTTGCGATTTGTGCCGCTCTATAGGCGGTTTGTGCCATTTTGTGGCGGGCAGCATCCTCAACCGCATAAGATTTCTCCTCTGCACGATCGATTCGCTCGGAAGCCTCATCGCTGTCCCACATATTTCTTATACCGCTGAAACTTGCATCTTTTACCGCACCGAAAAGTTCGGAGCCAAGTTCAATACCTGCAGTATCGGAAACGCCCTTTAAAATGGTAGAGGCAGCACCGGTGACGGTTAGTGCAGCAGTACCTACAAGTTTTAAACAACCTTTAATGAGTCCCATAACTTACACCCTCTAATCTTTTGATTTTAAAATATTCCATATCAGGGCTAATGCGATTACACATATGTCAATTATGCAACAGATTTTTGCAAGAGTAAAAAAGAACGTCCACGAGGTTATCCAATAAATTATGATAAAGGCGATGGCACAGATGAAAAGCATATTGTCTACACCCCGCTAAAAAATTTTTCTTAAAATTGCAAAGAGCAAAAGCAAAACAATTGCCGCTCCGCAAACCTTTGCAAGAGTTATCATAATTTCAAAACCGGTAATCCAACGAAGAAGCAGAAATGCAATTGAGGCAACGATGGACGTAAGAACAAGTTTTGAAACAACTCCACCGTCCTCTGCAATGCAAGATACCGCACCAATGATAATGGCAATGACAATTACTACATAAATCATAGGAAAAGAACCCCCTTAATTTTTATTTTTCTGTATTTTCTTTTATTATCCTTCTTATTGTTTTCTCTGAATAGTTATACTTTATGGCGAGAGATTTGATATTTGTACCGTCATATTCTGCTATAATATTTTTTCGTGTGCATACGGGATTGAAGAACCTTACGGGAAAACAAATCTGCTGTCCTTTGAATAACTTATACATATCCATAGCGATATCCATACCCAAGTTGTCCGCTATTTCCTTGTATACCGCATTTAAAAGTTCTGATCCGTTTTTTGCCATACGCATCACCTCATTGTCAAATTCTAGCAGATTGTGCCGCTTAAGTATAATCTTAATGTCCTTGCGTTTGTCCTGTGGGAAAATATCTTTTACAACAATATAGTAAAAAAAGGGAGGGACAAATGTATGTCCTTTTGAAAAAGTTTTCGGATGTGGAAATGTTAAAAATTTTGTGGTATAATGTAGAAAACACAGAGGAGGTGAACACGGTGGCGGCATATAGTGAACTTATAAAGAATTTCGAGAAAATACGAAATTATATGCGTGAGTTTTACATCTACGGCTTTAAAAGCAGGGATGAATACGACAGAAAAAGTGCGAGGTCATATGATGACGAAAAAAGACGAATGGAGAGTTGGCTTGGCGACTATATGAATTTCGTCCGCACACCTGACGGCAAAAACGTGTTCATTTCCATTGATAGCCGTGTTTCAAAACACAACCCGTTCTACCGTGCACTTAAGGCAAAGAGTTTTACCGACAGGGACATAACTCTGCACTTTATTTTATTTGACATTTTAAGTTCCTCTGATATTTCGCTTACCTTGCCGGAAATAATTGCCGGAACGGAGAAATACTTGTCACGATTTGAATGTCAGATGGAATTTGACGAGTCTACGGTAAGGAAAAAACTTAAAGAGTACGCATCACTAGGCATAATTATTTTGGAAAAAGACGGGAAAAAAGCACGGTATCGCAGAGCAGAAGAGGTTGAGTTGCCGGACATTACCGATTTATTAAATTTCTATTCCGAGGTTCTACCTTGTGGTGTAATCGGCTCTTTCCTTCTCGATAAGCAGGAGGAGAGTGAAAGCAATTTCACCTTCAAACACCACTATATGACCTCTGCGATAGATAGTAACGTCTTATGTGCACTTTTTCTTGCAATGCGGGAAAAGAGGATTATCACGGCATACAATTTAAGTCGCCATGCGGAAGAGGCGACTAAGGTGCGGCTCATTCCTTTGCGTATTCTCATTAGCGTCCAGAACGGACGCCAACATCTTCTTGCATATCAACCTGAGTACAATACGATTAAAACATTCCGTGTCGACTACTTATCCGAGGTAACTCTTGAAGAGGTATCACCGAGATTTGATGAACTGAGACAAGAGCTCCACGATATGGAGCCGATGATGTGGGGCGTTACCGCAAAGAAAAAACTTCACGGGGAACATAATATTCAAAACGTGGAATTTACCATTAAGATAGGTGACGATGAGGAATATATCATACGTCGTTTAGAGCGGGAAAAGAGAGTGGGGCAGGTTATCAAAGTAGATGACAATACCTACCGTTTCGTTGCCAAAGTGTATGATACAAGCGAAATGATACCATGGATACGCACCTTTATCTGCAGAATTACCAACCTTGAGTTCTCCAACAAAAATTTTGAAAATCAATTTAAAAGTGACGTTGAAGAAATGTATCGTATATACGGAATTGAGGAGGTGGAGGTATGATTTTTAACGAAATATACTCCGCCTATTACAACGCGGTTGCAAAGATAATAGCAAAGGTGCTGGAGGGCAAGTGTGATGACCGTGAACTTGGGAAAATCGTCGCACGGTATGCCTTTGGGGAGAGCGTGATAACTCTTTTGCCATCTCTTAAAAGTGAAAAGTGGAAACTTATCACAAAAGATATGAAAACACCCATAAAGAAAAAACCCACTATGCCCCTTACCGATATTCAGAAAATGTGGCTCAAGGCGGTGCTGGAGGATCCTCGCATAAAACTTTTTGATGTTCAAATTCCCGCCCTTTCCGATGTGGAGCCGCTTTTTACTCCGGAGGATTACAGAGTGTACGATAAATATTCAGACGGCGATCCGGTTGAGGATGAAGAATATATAAAACATTTCCGTACAATTCTGTGTGCGATTAAGAACGGGCGTAACGTGAAAATCGAAATGACAAGTCGAAAAGGCAAGGAGATATACGTAAGATGTAAGCCGATTTGTATTGAATACTCGGAAAAAGATGATAAATTCCGTGTAATTACAACCGGCTGCCCCTTCGTAAAAACCATAAACGTCGCACGTATCACAAAGTGTAATTTATATAGCGGTGATGACGTTAGAGAAGTCGAGACGGTCGATGAAAGTTATGAAACGTTAACTTTAAAGGTGCGAGATGAACGCAACGCACTTGAGAGATGTATGCTTCATTTTGCCCATTTCGAGAAGCGGGCGGAGCGTGTGGGAGAGGATTATCTTGTACATATTAAATTTAATAAAGATGATGAACCGGAAATGGTAATTCGTGTTCTCTCCTTTGGACCGATGGTGGAAGCGGTTGCGCCGCAAGACTTTCGCGAAAAAATAATAGATAAATTAAAAAAACAAAAAATCTGCGGACTTTGATAGTTCGCAGATTTTTTTCCGTGAAAAAGGAAAAATGAGGTAGTAAAATAGCATCATAAGGCACAGACAGCAAAAACATTTTGCACAAGTATTCAGAACTACTTAAAAATGTGCCTTGTAAAAGGTGCGTACAGCAAACCAATCATACGTTTGAGGGGCGTACACGATGACGGGAGGTGTCTCCCGCATTGCACCTTGACAATTTAATAAAAGCATTTTTTAAAGGTGCCCGCAGCAAACCACAAATGAAATTATTATGGAGAAATGGCACCTTGTTAAGCCCCCGTCCGACACCTGGACGGAAATTTAAGGCACATACAGCAAAAATACATAGCATCCGACTTCTAATCGGTTGAGCTGTTGGGGAGCCTTTCCCCTCCTATTGTTAATGTGCCTTGCACAGACTCTTGCCATAGGCTTTAAGGGCTTAAGGCCTCGGGGCAAGAGTTTCTGATGTATACAAACACCGTTTTTCTCATAGATAACGGTGAGTAAAGACGTCAACCGCAAAAACGATTCTCAACTGCTTCGGTCCTTATGGGACAATCGGAGCAAGACCAAACTGCGGGGGAAATTTTCTCGTGTTTGGGAAATATGGCGTCTTGTAAAATAAAAAGGCACGAACAGCAACATTAAGTTTTGATTGGAAGAAACAGGGCACTGAAAATGCCCACGTGCCTTGAATTTTGTTTATTAATAATTTTTTATATGTAAAGGAGTGAGTTTCATGTTACAATATTTGAAACAGGAAGCAAACAAAACATTAACTGAAAACGGCGCACAAACCAACATCAGCACATTGTCTGACTGTCTTGATTTGTTTGCCACCATTGGTGCTCTTCGACACGCAAACGATGATGAAATCCGTACCCGCTTTATCCGTGCATACGCAGAGGATAAGGATATTGCCATGAAACTTTTGTTTTATGCACGTGATGTCCGAGGCGGTTTGGGTGAACGTCACGTGTTCCGCACAATCCTTAAGTGGCTTGCGGAAAACCATCCCGAATCCGTGCGTAAAAACCTTCCTTTTATTGCAGAGTATGGTCGCTTTGACGATCTTATGGTATTGTTCGGTACTCCCGTTGAGCGTGAGATGCTTGAACTTATCGACTCTCAACTTGAGAAAGACTTTGACGCAATGGCAGAGGGCAAGGAGATATCTCTTCTTGCAAAATGGCTTCCCTCCGTGAACGCCACCAACCGTGCAACCGTAGCGAGAGCGAAGAAGGTTCGCGATTTCCTCGGCATGAACGACCGAGAGTACCGCAAACTTTTATCCCGTCTTCGTGCACATATCCGCATAATCGAGAATAATCTTCGTGAGCGTGACTACACCTTCGATTACGAAAAACAGCCCTCCAAGGCGATGTTTAAGTATCGCAAGGCATTTGCACGTAATGACGGCGATCGTTATGCCGAGTTTTTAGAGCGTGTAAATCACGGTGAGGCAAAACTCAACACAGGTACTCTTATGCCCTATGAGATCATCACCCCGTTTTTCAAACGGTATGTAGATGAGAAGGAGGAAAATGCCATCAATACCACTTGGTATGCCCAAGAGGATTTTGGCACAAACGAGAATGCTCTTGTAGTCGTGGACGGCTCCGGTTCCATGCACGCAGGTAATGAACCGCTTCCCATAATCGTTGCATTGTCCCTTGGCATTTACGTTGCTGAGCGAAACACAGGTTTATTCAAAAACCACTTCATTACTTTCTCCAGAACACCGCAACTTGTTGAAATCAAGGGCGATACAATTCTTGAAAAGTTACGATATTGCATTACTTTCAATGAGGTTGCCAATACTAATGTTGAGAAGGTTTTTAAATTGATTCTTGACACCGCAGTAAAGAATAATCTTCCGCAGGAAGAACTTCCTGCAAGAATATACATCATTTCCGATATGGAATTTGATTGTTGTACGGAAGATGCAGATACTACCAATTTCGAGTGTGCCAAGAAATTGTTTGAAGAAGCGGGTTATCGCCTTCCCGAAGTTGTTTTCTGGAACGTGAATAGCCGCAATCGTCAGCAACCGGTTACCCGTAATGAGCAGGGTGTTTACCTTGTGTCCGGTTGCACACCAAGATTGTTTGCAATGATTGCAAACAACCGTGTTGATGAAATAACACCGTATAAGTTTATGCTTGACACATTGGGTGCTGAGCGATATAAAAATATAGTAGCATAGAGAGGGGTTCTACCTCTTTGTGTATGAAAGGAATGATATCTATGATGGAAATTAAGGGTAAGTACAATACCGCCATTTGTTATACTCAAGAGGTTGAACCAAACGCATACACCCAGATAGAGTCTGTCTGTAACGAAGAGGCTTTTTCAAAGTCCAAGATACGCATTATGCCGGACGTTCACGCAGGTAAGGGCTGCACCATAGGTACCACGATGACCATTGTTGATAAGGTGGTGCCCAATATGGTTGGTGTGGACATCGGTTGCGGTATGTATACGGTTAACTTGGGCAAGGTGGATATTGACCTTGAAGCCTTTGATGCCGCAGCACATACCATACCCTGCGGCCGAGATGTGTGGCCGGGCCGTGTTGCACGATTTGATCTGACCGCCCTCCGATGTTACCGTGAATTAAAGGATACCCGACGTTTAGTGCGTAGTTTGGGTACCTTAGGTGGCGGTAACCACTTTATTGAAATTGACGTGGACGAAGAGGGTAATAAGTATCTTGTAATACACTCCGGCAGCCGAAATTTAGGTACTCAGGTTGCAAATTATTATCAGCAACTAGCCGTGGAGTTGAATCGAGGCAAGGAGGAATATTTCCGCAAATGTGATGAAGTAATCCGTACATACAAGGAGCAGGGCAAGCGATCAGAGATTGAGAAAACGCTCAAGCAGTTAAAGCGAGAGTGGAAGGCAAAAGAGCCGACCATGCCATATGAATTATGCTATTTATACGGCGAATTTATGGAGGATTATCTGCACGATATCAATATTTGTCAGCAATTTGCCAAGTTAAACCGTGAGACAATGGCGAACATACTGCTCACAAAGACAGGCTTTACCGCACAGGACACTTTCCAAACAATTCATAACTATATTGACGTGGATGAGATGATTTTGCGTAAGGGCTCCGTATCCGCAAAAGCGGGTGAGAAGTTGCTTATCCCGATTAATATGCGTGACGGTAGTTTGGTTTGTATCGGTAAGGGCAATCCGGAGTGGAATTTCTCCGCACCGCACGGTGCAGGCCGACTGATGTCACGTTCCACCGCACAAGAGCAACTCACAATGGAGGAGTATAAAAAGCAGATGGAGGGTATCTACACCACCTGCGTAAATACCGCAACATTGGACGAGTCACCTATGGCGTATAAGAATATGGAAGATATCGTTGCCAATATTCAGCCTACCGCGGAAATTATCGCCCATATCAAGCCTATTTACAATTTCAAAGCGTCAGAGTAGATTTTGACGAAAAAAGTAGACAAAAAATATCCCCCGATGTATAATAAACAAGAAATACGCAAGGTTTATTATACATACGGGGGTATTTTTTTATGTCAGATTTCATAAAACTTTTTACAGATAAACTAGAAGAACAGGAGATTTGGTATACCGCCATTGATAAAAATATTATAAAGGTTAATATGAGTGGTGAGAACAAGAAAGACTTTCCCGTATATGTTGTGTTTGACAGCGAGGGACTTCCCATTGTTCAATTTAAATGTTGGGACATTGTGAGTTTCACGGGCAAAGAGGCATTGGGAATAGTAATGTGTAACAGTATGAACAAACTATACAGATGGGTAAGGTTCTACTTAGACGATACCGCAAGCGTAATTGTTGACACGGATACATACGTTGAGGAGAACACCTGCGGTGAGGCTTGTCTTAATCTGTTGCAAAAAATGGCAAGTATTATTGATGACGCCTATCCTGCACTTGCCTGTGCCGTATTGAAGAAATAAAAAAACCCCCCAAGTTGAACTTGGGGGGTTATGTATAATTTAGAATACGCCTTCTGCGAGCATTGCCTCTGCAACTTTCTTAAAGCCTGCGATGTTAGCACCTGCGATAAGGTCGTAGCCGAGACCAACTTCTTCAGCTGCCTTTGCGGAGTTATCGTGGATATTCTTCATAATGAGGTGGAGTTTTTCGTCAACCTCTGCCGGCTCCCAACTGTAACGCATGGAGTTCTGAGCCATTTCAAGAGCACTTGTAGCAACGCCGCCTGCGTTAACCGCCTTGGACGGAGCAACGATCTTAACGTTCTTCTTAAGATACTCGATAGCCTCGTTGGTAGTGGGCATGTTAGCAACTTCGATGTAGTATTCAACACCGTTTGCAACGATCTGTTCTGCTTCCTTCATGCCGATTTCGTTCTGGTATGCACAGGGCATGCAGATATCAACCTTCTCGCCCCAAACCTTAGCACCGGGAACGAACTTGCAGCCAAACTTGTCAGCGTAGTCCTGAGCACGGTCACGACCGGAAGAACGCATCTCAAGGAGGAATGCGATTTTCTCTTCGGTAACGACACCGTCCGGATCATAGCAGTAGCCATCAGGACCGGAAATGGTAACAACCTTACCGCCGAGTTCTGCAACCTTCTCGCAAACACCCCAAGCAACGTTACCGAAACCGGAAACTGCAACGGTCTTACCCTTGATGGTATCGCCGTAGTGCTTAAGAACTTCTTCAAGGTAGTAAACAGCACCGTAACCGGTAGCCTCAGGACGGAAGTAAGAACCGCCGTAGGAGAGACCTTTACCGGTAATTACGCCGTTCTGCCAGGTAGCCTTGATTCTCTTGTACTGACCGTAGAGGAAACCAACCTCACGTGCACCAACGCCAACGTCACCTGCGGGAACGTCAACGTCCGGGCCGATATGACGGTAAAGTTCGGTCATAAATGCCTGACAGAAACGCATGATTTCATTGTCACTCTTACCACGGGGGTCAAAGTCAGAACCACCCTTACCGCCGCCGATGGGAAGACCGGTAAGTGCATTTTTAAATGTCTGCTCGAAAGCAAGGAACTTCATTGTGTCGAGGGTAACCGAGGGATGGAAACGAAGACCACCCTTGTACGGGCCGATAGCACCGTTGAACTGAACACGGAAACCACGGTTAGTATGGAAGTTGCCTTCATCATCCTGCCAGGTAACACGGAAGGAGATCTGGCGATCAGGTTCGCAAAGTCTCTCAAGAAGACCTGCTTTTTCATATTCGGGATGCTGAGCAACGATAGGCTCAATACTTGCGAAAACCTCTTCTACAGTTTGAATGAAGAGATCTTCACCTTTGTTACGTGCCTTAACTTCGTCAAGGACTCTTTGCATATAAGGTGTCATTTTTCATTTCCTCCTATATATAAAGAAATAATTGGGTTTAGTGCTATGTCTTCATTATAGCACTAAAAAAAATAAAGTCAAACAAAAAGATAAAATAAGTAGAAAAAGCGAAAGTTTGCATAAAATTCAAAAATATTTTATAGTAAATATATGATGCCATGATATAATTTAAGCACATAAAAGGAAAATTCACAATTAATTTACACTTTGTTAACCCGTTTTTTTCTTTTTTATGGTTTAATATAATGGTGAAATGCAAAAATTTGACAAGGAGTATCAAATATGAAGAAGAATAGCAAACTGAAAAAATGGTTGTTTATTGCAATCCCCATAGTTGTTGTGACCGCCATTGTTATTTCCCTTATTCCGGGGAAAAGGGGCAAAACGATGATGGATATACAGTACACCACCGAAAAGGCGGAGCGACGCACGATTATCAGCAGTTTAAGTGGAAGCGGAGCACTGCAACCGGCAAACTCCTACACGGTAACAACCCTTGTGGAGGGTGAGGTGCTAAGTGCGGATTTTGAGGAAGGAGATATTGTAGAAAAAGACAGTATTCTCTATGTTATTGACAGTTCCGATACCGCTAACAATATTGAACGGTCACAGATTTCTTTAAGACAAGCACAGAAAAGTTACAATGACAGCATGGAGAAAAAATATATAAAGGCACCGATTAACGGCAAGGTGTTCAGCCTTGATGTTGAGGTGGGTGACGAGGTGCGTCAGGGGCAGACCGTGGCAACCATTCGTGACAGTGATACAATGGACCTTACCGTACCGTTTCCTGCAGATGATGCGAAGAACATATTGGCAGGGGACAGTGCAACGGTAACTCTTGATAATTCATTCGAAACCCTCTACGGTACGGTTAAGAGCGTATCCGGCAGCGACATCGTAGGCATGGGCAATACCATTACAAGAAACGTTAAAATTTCGGTTAAAAATCCGGGCGGTCTCGGCCTTGAACAGGCAGCAACCGCAAGCGTAAACGGTGTAAACTGTTCGGCACCCGGTAAATTTGAATACAAAGCAGAGAGCACCGTAACAGCGGAGGTTAGCGGCACGGTTGTCTCCATTCAGGCAAATGAAGGCAGTTTGGTGTCAAAAGATCAAGTGCTTATTACGCTCGGCGGCAGCGACCTTGAAAATTCCTTGCAGAATGCAAGAGATAATTTAAGAAATGCCGAACTTTCAATGGAAAATACGCAAAATCAACTTGATAACTACACTATTAAATCCCCGATTGAGGGAACCATAGTAGATAAAGAATACAAGACGGGTGACACAATCGAGGGTGGAAAAACCCTTTGTACCATATATGATTTAAGTTACCTTGAAATGGATATGAGCATCGACGAGCTTGATATAAGCAAGGTTTCCGTGGGGCAGAGTGTGCAGATAACCGCAGATGCGGTGGAGGGCAAGGTCTATACGGGAACGATTACCAAGGTGTCCGTGGTAAGCGAGGCTACCAATATGGGTGCCACTTCATATCCGGTAACCGTACGGATTGACGAGACCGAAGGACTTCGTCCGGGAATGAACGTCGATGCGGAAATCGTCCTTGCCGAGGCACGTGACGTGATTACCGTTCCAAGCGGTGCGGTAAATCGAGGTAACGTAGTACTTGTTACCGAGAATTCACCGAGTGCAAAAAACAAAACGGAACTTAAAGCACCGGAGGGCTACGTTTACGTAGAGGTAGAAACCGGCGTAAGCGATGACAATTATATCGAAATCAAATCCGGTATTACTGAAAAGGACACGATAGCATACGTTGCGGCAAATACCGGCAGCGGACTCCCCTTCCCCATAGGCGGAATGGGCGGCGGTATGTCGCCGGGCGGAATGGGTAGCGGTATGCAATCGGGTGGAAACCGTCCTTCCGGCGTAAGCGGTGGCAGACAATACGGCGGAGCGGGAGGTTTCGGCCGATGAGTACGCTTATAGAATTCCGTGACGTCTGTAAGTACTACCAAATGGGCGATGAAACCGTTCGTGCCGCAGACCATATTTCAATGAAAATTGAAAAGGGTGAGTTCGTGGCTATCGTAGGTCAGTCCGGTTCGGGTAAATCGACCTGCATGAATATTATCGGCTGTCTTGACGTGCCGACGTCGGGCACCTACCTGCTTGACGGACGTGACGTGGGTGAGATGAACCGAAACGAACTTGCGGAGATAAGAAACGAACTTTTAGGCTTTATTTTTCAGCAATATAATCTTCTGCCGAAGTTAAGCATCCTTGAAAACGTAGAAGTTCCCCTGATGTATGCGGGAATATCAAGAAAAGAGCGTCGGGAGAGGGCGACGGAGGCACTTGAAGCGGTAGGTCTTGCAGATAAACTTAAAAATAAACCAAGCCAACTCTCAGGCGGTCAGCAACAGCGAGTGTCCATTGCGAGAGCACTTGTGGGACACCCTGCGGTAATTCTTGCCGACGAGCCGACGGGTGCACTTGACTCTCGTACCGGTCGTGAGGTCATCGCAATTTTGCAAAAATTGCACAAGCAGGGACACACCATTGTTCTCATTACCCATGACGACTCAATCGCTGTGCAGACAGAGCGGATTATCCGCCTGGAGGACGGACACGTGGTGTACGACGGAGATGCGAAAGCACCTGAGGCAACGGTGCGACACACATCACAGAGCGAGGAGGGCGGAATATGAATTTTTTTGAAACTTTCCGCCTGGCTCTTCAAAATATCTGGGCGAGTAAGATGCGTACATTCCTCACAATGTTGGGCATTGTAATTGGAATTACTGCGGTAATTGTAATTGTGGGGCTTGGCAACGGTATGCAAAAATATATGGAGGACAGTTTTGCATCAATGGGAACAAACAGTCTTACCGTATCAATAAGAGGAAGAGGAACGTCAAGAAGTGTTTCTGTGGATGATATGTACGAAATGGTGGAGCAGAACAAAACCGTTTTGGATAAAATTTCTCCCACGGTAACAATGCAAAGCCAGATTAAAGTAGGTACGGAGACCTTAAGTTCCACTGCAACGGGTGTAAGCGAGGATTATTTTAAAATCAAGGACTACGAAATTGCAGAGGGTAGAGGAATACAATATATTGACGTGGCAGAGCGTAAAAAAATCTGCGTTGTAGGTCAGTATATAAACCAAACCTATTATGCAGGTCGGGCGGTAGGTGATACCATAAAAATCGGTGCGGACAAACTTACCATCGTGGGCGTTATGGCACAAGAGGCAGACGAAATGGAGGAAGGCGGCACCGACGACAGTATTTTTCTCCCTTACTCAACCGCTGCACGACTGTCGGGTATGGGCACAATAAGCACTTTTACAATAACCATATACAATGAGGAGCAGGCGAGTATCGCCAAGAAAGTTGTGGAAGATACATTATACAAAACCTTCCGAAACTCGGATTCCTATACGGTAATCAGTATGGTGGAGATACTTGATATAATGAACAGTATGATAGACGTTATGATTACCATTCTTGCAATTATTGCAGGAATTTCCCTGCTTGTAGGCGGTATAGGAATTATGAACATTATGCTTGTGTCGGTTACCGAGAGAACAAGGGAAATCGGTATCCGCAAGGCACTTGGTGCAAAAGAGGGCGTGATTCTGCGTCAGTTCGTAATCGAAGCGGGAACCACAGCGGCGATAGGCGGCATTATCGGTATCCTTTTGGGCTATTTCCTCTCAAGAGTTGCAACGGTAATCGTAACCGCACTTTTAGAAACCGAACTTACGGTAGTGCCAAGTGCGGGTTCGGTACTTCTTGCCTTTGGCGTTTCTGCGGCGGTAGGTGTGATTTTCGGATACTTACCCGCACGAAAAGCGGCACTCTTAAACCCGATTGATGCACTAAGATATGATTAAGGAGAATTATATGAAAAGAATAATATGTTTGCTTCTGACTGTATCAATGTTGTTTTCTTTTACTGCTTTTGCAAATGACGGGGTAAGTGAAGAGAATATTGTGCAGACGATAAAGGCACTCGGCATTATGCGTGGTGACCAATATGGCAATATGGACTTAGACCGCGATATTGCAAGAGCCGAGTTTGTAAAAATGATGGTTGCCGCATCAAAGTATAAAGATACCATAAGCGAGGAGGGCAGTGGTTTTTCTCTGTTCTCCGACGTTAAAAACAACCATTGGGCATCCGAGTACATTCGTGTTGCGGTTAATGAAAAATGGGTAGTCGGCTACACCGACGGAAGTTTTAAACCGAGCAAAACCATAACCTTGGAGGAGGCATGTACCGCACTTTTAAGGCTTCTGGGCTACAGTTCGGAGAGTCTGGCAGGTTCTTTCCCCTATGCACAATTGAACAAGGCGGATGCTATAGGACTTCGTGATATGGTAAATGCAAAAAAGGGGCAGGAACTTACACGTCGTGATTGTATGTATTTATTCTACAATCTGCTCACCGCGGAAAATTCAGGCGGTCAGGTTTATGCAACAACTCTCGGCTATACCGTAACCAATAACAAGGTTGACTATATGAGCGTAATTACCGAGGGAATAAGCGGGCCTTACGTTGCAAACGGTGTGCCGAATCTTCCCTTTGATACAACCTATGCAACGGTGTATAGAGACGGAAAAGCATCCTCGGTTTCCGCAATATCCCGCTATGACGTATACTATTACAATACGGATATGAAAACCGTGTGGGCGTATACCGATCGTGTATCCGGTGTAATTTCCGCCCTTTCACCCAATGCGACAAACCCCACCGGTGTTACCGTAGGCGGTAAGGAGTACAAAATTGAAACGCCTGAGGCACAGTATAAACTCTCTGCCCTCAGCGGAGCAAAAATCGGCGACGTTACAACCCTCCTCCTCGGAATGAATGGAACGGTTGTAAGCGTAATCGACTCAAAAGAAACCAACACGGTATATTACGGTGTTGTGCAGAAATGCGTACAGGAACTGGATGATAACAACGGAGCCGCAATAAAGACCAAACTTACAGTCGCTTGTACAAACGGAAACGTACAGACATTTACGCTTGACCGAGAAGTTGAGTTCACGGTGGGCAAGTTGGTAAGCGTTTCGGTTTCAAACGGCAGCATAAAGGTAAACTCCGTTGGAGATAAATCTTTAAGCGGAGTGGTAAGTTCCGGCGGAACAAGACTCGGCACTTATGCTTTTGCGGATAACGTTTGCATAATTGACGTGTCAAAAGAGGGCGATTTTGTAAAAATAGAGCCTGAACGTATTGCGGGTATTACCTTCACGTCATCTGCGGTGCGTTACTATGTGCTGAATACAAAAGGCGAGATAAGCCACCTTATCTTAAATGATATTACAGGTGATACCTGGACGTACGGTTATATGACCGATGTGAACAATACGGAGAGTATGAGCGGAAATGTATCCACCACCTACACCTATTTGGTAAAGGGAGTGCCTAATTCCCTCAGAAACAGTGCAATTAAGTTCTCGGCAACTACCGGTGGTGTTGCAATAAGATACGATACCGACGGCTCGGTAAAAAATATGAAAAACACATCATATGTAAAACTTATAGACCTTACCGCAAATGAAGCACGCTCAGACAATAAAACGTTTAAAATAAGCGATGATGTTCAGGTTTATTTAAAACAAGATGATGAGTATTATCTTACGGACCTTACCTCGATAAACGCAGAGGAATATGACTTAATGGGACATTATGATAATATAAACGCAATAGCGGGCGGCAGAATCCGCATCATCATCGCAACCGCAAAATAAATAAAAGCCATCTGCTAAAGGCGGTTAGTCATAGGGAGAAGACGGTTTTGAACTAATCTTTTCCGCCAATACTGCATCAAAAAATCAGGTAATACGTCAGTATTACCTGATTTTTATTCTTTCTCTTGACGAAAAATCTCAATTTCAAAACTGCA
>JAFYQP010000002.1 GCA_017559855.1 Clostridia bacterium
ATAAAAAAAGAAACAAGGAGCATGAAACTCACACTCCTTGCGATCTTTCTGCCTACAATTTGCGGACTTATCCTTTGTGGCTTTGTAAACTTAATATCCAAAATTATATAAAAATCAATGCACGGTAAACGTCATTATGATGCAAAAACGCATCCCCATGCCAAAGACCGGGTTTAAAAATAGCCCAAAGATAAACTATAAAAAGGCAGGCGGCAATAATTATGCCGCCTGCCTTACCATACTTTTTTAACACACTCATCATCCCTTACAGACGGTATGTACCGGGAAGGTCAACAACCTTGCGTGTATCGAACACTACCTTTCCGGAAAGTTTCTGCATATTTTCCTTAATCTCATTATGATTTACCATAACAACAACCATATCAACGTCATTTAAGAACGCATCTAAATCGTGATACTGATTGGGTACGATGTCATCTGTGATAAAGGGATCATATGTTTTAAGCGGTGCTGCCAGATGACGTGCCTGACTCTCAAGCAACTGTAATGTAGGCGACTCACGGCAGTCATCAACGTTTTCCTTATATGTAAGGCCGTAAAGACCTACACGGGAAATGTCGGTAATGCCGTTTTCCTTCATAATTTCGTGAATTCTGTTTAACACGAAATCCGGCATACCGTCATTGATATGCATGGACTGATTTGTAAGAAGTGCAAGGCTGGGATAATCGCCAACCAAGAACCATGGATCAACGCTTATGCAATGGCCGCCAACACCGGGACCTGGCTGGAGGATGTTTACACGGGGGTGCATATTACAGATTTTGATAATCTCATAAACGTCCATATCGTCCTGACGGCAAATTTTTGCAAGTTCGTTTGCAAATGCGATATTTACCGCACGGAAAGTATTTTCAACAACCTTTGTCATTTCCGCGGTACGGATGTCGGTAACTACGATTTCGCCTAAACAGAAAGAGGAGTAAAGTTCCTTTATCTTCTCGCCAACTTCCTTACTGTCTGCACCGATGGTACGGTTATTGTGCAAAAGTTCGTACACCATATTGCCGGGGATAATACGCTCCGGTGCGTGAACAAGATTTAAGTCACGACCGATTACAAATCCGTTTTCCTCAATTACCGGGCGGACGAATTTATCAATGGTGCCGGGTGAAACGGTGGATTCGATAACAACGGTAGCACCCTTCGGGCATACCGCCATAACGCTCTTAACCGCAGACACAACGTATTTTGCATCGATTTTCTTGCTGAAACTGTCATATGGGGTGGGGACGGAAACGATGTAAACATCGGTTACCTGATAGTCGTTTGTGAACTTAATGCCGCCTTTGAGTGCGTCTGCAAAAAGTTCGTCCAGACCATCCTCCTTGAACGTGGTTTTACCTGCATTGAGGGTTGCCACAAGTTCCTTATTATAGTCTGTTCCCACAACCTCAACACCGTGAGATGCAAGCATAAGTGCGGTGGGAAGACCAATATATCCGAGACCTATTACATTTACCATTTTTATACGCTCCTTTTTAAGTTCGTACTTATTATTATAATATCACACTAAATATCTGTTGTCAATTCTTGCCGTACTTGACAGATGCAAATCTTGAATGTATCATTATATTACTAAATCTTTATGGAGGCAAAAACAATGGATAACATTCAGGCTACTTTTTTAAACGATGAGTTTGAAAATTCTATGACAGGAGAAAAAGTTGAGGGTATTACCGTTATCGTAGACGGTGATTTCAAGGATTTTCTCTATGACATTCTTGAGAAAAATGGTGACAAGTACTCAAACGTTACCGAGATTGTAAAGGACGCTATGGTAATCGGCCTTAAAACAATGATCGACTAATTAAAAAGAAAAAAGCCGTGTGGTGCAAACCACACGGCTTTTTGCTATATAATCGGTACTACTTAATTAATGCTTTTGCCTTTGCAACTACGTTCTCAACGGTGAAGCCGAACTTCTTGAAGAGAAGACCTGCAGGAGCAGATGCACCAAAGTGGTCGATGGAGATGATGTCGCCGTCAAGACCAACGTACTTATCCCAACCGAAAGAAGAGCCTGCTTCAACAGCAAGACGTGCACGAACACTCTTGGGAAGAACGCTTTCCTTATATTCAGCACTCTGCATCTCGAAGAGTGACATGGAGGGCATACTTACAACACGAGCATCAATGCCGTCTTTTGCAAGTTCTGCGTGTGCATTGTATGCAAGTTCAACCTCGGAACCGGAAGCGATAATGATTACGTCCGGAGTCTCCTTCTTGGAATCGAGAAGAACGTATGCACCCTTGAGTGCATCCTTGCCGCTTTCCTTGTACTGCGGTAAGTTCTGGCGGGTAAGAGCAAGGCCAACCGGATGTTTGCCGTTGGTTACTGCATAGTACCAAGCAGCAGCGGTTTCGGTGCCGTCTGCCGGACGGAAATCAACAAAACCGGGGATGGAACGCATTGCTGCGAGTTGTTCGATAGGCTGATGTGTAGGACCGTCCTCGCCAACGCCGATACTGTCATGGGTTAAGATGTAAGTAACAGGCTGATTCATAAGAGCGGAAAGTCGCATTGCCGGCTTCTCGTAATCGGAGAATACGAAGAAGGTTGCATTGTATGCGAAAAGTCCGCCGTGAACGGAGATAGCATTGGAGATAGCACCCATTGCGTGTTCACGAACGCCGAAGTGTAAGTTGTTACCTGCGTAATTATCCTTGGAGAAATCGCCCATACCGTTCATATAACTCTTATTGGAGGGTGCAAGGTCAGCAGAGCCGCCGAAGAGATTGGGAACGAATTTAGCAAGGCGATTTAAAACCTCACCGGAGGTTGCACGGGTTGCCATGGGCTTGTCTTCAAATGCCCAGAACTCATCAGAATTGAGTGCGTCCATATCAACCTTGCCGCTGAACCAGAGTTCCCATTCCTTTGCAAGGTCGGGATATGCCTTTGCATATTCTGCGAAAGCCTTGTCCCAAGCGTCAACGTTTGCGTCAAGTTCTGCAATCTTTGCAGCCATAAAGTCTGCAACCTCGCTTGATACAAAGAACTCATCTGCGGGCATACCGAGATTCTTCTTTAAATCAACGATGTTATCTGCACCTAAAGGCTCACCATGGGAGGAAGCCTTACCTGCCTTAGCGGAGCCATAGCCGATAACGGTGGTAATCTTGATGATTGTCGGGCGGGTTGTGTCTGCCTTTGCAGCATCGATTGCAGCGTTGATTGCATCTAAGTCATTGCCGTCTGCAACTTCAAGAGTCTGCCAACCATATGCAGCGAAACGAGCGTTAACATCCTCGGTAAATGCGATGTCGGTGTTACCTTCAATGGTAATGGAGTTGGAATCGTATAAAACGATAAGTTTACCGAGACCTAAAGTACCTGCAAGAGATGCAGCCTCTGCGGAAACACCTTCCATAAGACAACCATCACCGCAAAGAACGTACGTAAAGTGGTCAACTACATTGTGACCTTCACGGTTAAATTTTGCAGCAAGATGTGCCTCTGCCATAGCAAAGCCAACACCATTTGCAATACCCTGACCTAAGGGGCCGGTTGTAATTTCAACACCCTTTGTGTGGCCAAATTCCGGATGACCGGGAGTAAGGCTGTCAAGCTGACGGAAGTTCTTAAGGTCGTCCATTGACACGCCGTAGCCGAAAAGGTGGAATAAACTATAGATAAGTGCGGAGCCGTGGCCTGCGGATAAAATGAAGCGGTCACGGTTTGCCCAATTTAAGTTCTTCGGGCTGTGCTTCATCTGATTTGCCCAGATTGCGTATGCAATGGGAGCAGCACCGAGGGGAAGGCCCGGATGACCGGAATTTGCCTTCTGTACGGTTTCAGCAGAGAGCACACGAATAGTATTTACTACGTTAGTTTCGATTTTATTCATGTTTTTCACCTCTTATAAAATTTTGAGCAAAATAACTTAATATACATTATACACTATATTTTTCAATTTGTTAATATTTTTTTAAATTTTTTCAAAAAATAAAAAAGTTCTTTACATTTTTGCAAAGTCGTGCTACAATATCTAGGCGTGGGTTTTTGCCTATGCGATGTCCCTTGTCTATGTTTGGGGATAAAGCCTTGCTACTTAAAGGTTTTTCACCCACCCCATACGCAGATTGGCGGATAAAAAATCTATAGAAAGGTGAAGTGCATTATGATTTTAAAAGAGCAGAAGACCGCGGTTATTGAGAAAAACCGCACTCATCCGACCGACACCGGTTCGCCTGAGGTTCAGATCGCTATCTTAACCGAGCGTATTGCTCAGCTCACCGAGCATCTTAAGGTACACCACAAGGATAACCATTCCCGTCGTGGTCTCTTACAGATGGTTGGTAAACGCCGTAATCTTTTAAACTACCTTGCAAAGAAAGATATCGAGCGTTATCGTGCAATCGTTGCTAAGTTAGGTCTGAGAAAGTAATTGACTATGAGAGGGTAAGATACAGTTTTGCTGTGTCTTACCCTCTATTGTCTGAGTGAATTTTGCGTGGTGTTTGTTTAGCAGTTGAATTTGCCTCCGATACATCGGGGTCAGACTCAAATGCTAAACATACGCTCTTCACTCAGACGCTGAGTATGAAAGGAGAGTATAAAATGATTAGAAAAATGGAATTTAATAAGTTCCGCACTTTCGAAACCGAGTATGCAGGTCGCAAACTCGTAGTCGAGACCGGCAAAATGGCAGGTCTTGCAAACGGCTCTTGTCTTCTTCGTTACGGCGAGACCGTTGTTTTGGTTACCGCAACCGCTTCCGAAAAGCCCCGTGCAGGTATCGACTTCTTCCCCTTGTCAGTTGACTTTGAGGAGCGTCTTTACGCAGTAGGTCGTATTCCCGGAAGTTTTATGCGTCGCGAAGGTCGTCCCAGCGAGCGTGCAATCCTTGCATCCCGTCTTATCGACCGTCCTACACGTCCCCTCTTCCCCTCTGATATGAGAAATGACGTTGCAATCGCTGCAACCGTTTTATCCGTTGACAATGAGTGCTTACCTGAAATTATCGCTATGATCGGCACCTCTATCGCAATCTCCATCTCCGACATTCCGTGGGGTGGTCCGGTAGGCGGCATCAACATCGGCTACGTTGACGGCGAGTTTGTTATGAATCCGGGTTCCGATGCACGTGCAAAGAGCAGCCTTAACTTAACCGTTGCAGGTACTGCAGAAAAGGTTGTTATGATCGAGGCGGGCGCTGACCAGATTCCCGACGACATCATGTACGACGCAATTATGTTTGCACATGAGGAAATCAAGAAACTCGTTGCTTTCATTTCCGAAATCAAGGCTGAAATCGGCCTTCCCAAGTTTGAATATGCAAAGGCTGCATTTGACTATGACCTCTTTGAGGACATCAAGGCTTATGCAATCGACAAGGTTCGTTACTGCATGGATACCGATGATAAACTTATCCGTGATGAGCGTCTCCGTGTTCTTTCCGAAGAACTCACAGAGCAGTTTATCGAGAAGTACCCCGAAATGGAAACCTATCTTGGCGAGTGTCTCTACAAAATCCAGAAGATGGTTGTTCGTGAATGGTTACTTCAGGGCAAGCGTGTTGACGGTCGTGCACTTGACGAAATCCGTCCCCTTGCTGCAGAGGTTGGCGTTCTTCCCAGAACCCACGGTACCGGTATGTTCACCCGTGGTCAGACTCAGGTTCTCACCGTTGCTACCCTCGGTACCATCGGTGATCAGCAGTTACTTGACACAATCTACGAGGAGGAAACCAAGCGTTACCTCCACCACTATAACTTCCCGTCTTATTCCGTAGGTGAGGCTCGTCCCAGCCGCGGTCCCGGCCGTCGTGAAATCGGTCACGGTGCTCTTGCAGAACGTGCTCTTGAACCGGTTATCCCGTCCGAGGCAGAGTTCCCCTATTCCATCCGTCTTGTTTCCGAGGTTCTTAGTTCCAACGGTTCCACCTCTCAGGGCTCTATCTGCGGTTCCACCCTCGCACTTATGGATGCAGGTGTACCGATCAAGGCTCCCATTGCAGGTATCTCCTGTGGTCTTGTTACCAAGGATGACCAGTGGCTCACCTTCATCGACATTCAGGGCGTTGAGGACTTCTACGGCGATATGGACTTTAAGGTTGCCGGCAGTAAGGCAGGTATCACCGCAATCCAGATGGACCTTAAGGTTGACGGTTTAACTCCCGAAATCATCCGCAGTGCACTCACCATTACCCGTGATGCACGTTATCAGATTTTAGACGAGATTATGCTCCCCTGCATCGCAGAACCGAGAGCTGAGCTTTCCAAATACGCTCCCAAGATGCTCCACATGACCATTGATCCGGACAAGATCCGTGACGTAATCGGTAAGGGCGGCAGCGTTATCCAGAAGATTTGTGCTGACACCGGTGCTAAGGTTGATATTGAGGATGACGGTAACGTTTACATCTCCGGTATTGAGCAGGAGGCATGTGAACGTGCAATGGCAATTATCAAGACCATTGTAAGCGATCCTGAGGTTGGCACACTTTACTACGGTAAGGTTGTTCGTCTTATGCCCTTTGGTGCATTCGTTGAACTCGCACCCGGCAAGGATGGTATGGTTCACATTTCCAAACTTGAAAATCACCGTGTAGAAAAGGTTGAGGACGTTCTCAACGTTGGCGATATGACCTGGGTTAAGGTTATTGAAATCGACAAGCAAGGTCGTATCAACCTCTCCCGTAAGGATGCCTACAACGAAATGGCAGAGTCTGAAAACAAGTAGTTTAAAACTTTTTAAAGCCGATGGCAATGCCATCGGCTTTTTTTATGTAATTTTCGCCCTCCTCGTCGAATAAATTATCCGAGAGGGGGGTGTTTTTTATCACTAAGATTTCTAGAAATTCAGTTTTCTATAATGTAATGACTCTTACATTTTCCAATATAGTACTTCACATCTTAGGTTTTTTATATCGTATATTTTTAAGCCGTATGGTTGGCAGTGCAGGTATGGGCGTCTATCAACTCATCCTTCCTGCTTATTCCGTCATCTCTTCATTCTGCATCACGGGACTGACTATGGCTACCTCACGGCTTTGTGCCCTTCACTCCGCAAACCGCAATCACCGCACCTCGCACAAGGTGGTCTCGGTTTCCGTTAAAGTATTTTTAGTCCTTTTCTTTTCCATCGCCGTTCTGATTTTATCCTTTTCCCGCTTTATTGCTACGGATATGTTGGGGGACACCCGCACAAGACTTTCACTTTTTATTATTTTGCCCTGCCTTCTTTTTACGGGGATTGAAAACATTCTCAAAAACTACTTTTTCGGCACAAGTAATTTAAAACCGCCCATTATCTCGGAACTTACAGAGCAAATCGTTCGCTTCATTGCGGTTATTGCCCTGCTTTTTATCTTCGCACCACGGGACGCAGGACATTCCTCTGCCCTTATCATTTGCGGAATGGTAATAAGCGAGGTGATAAGCGTTTTAATTCTCTCACGGTTTTACGGAGTGCGAAAATCCGACAGTACTCCGGTTTTAAAATCCATTGGAGAGATTGCATTTCCCGTTGCTGTTTCCGCAATTTTCAACAATTTGCTCTCTGCGGCAAATTCCGTACTCATCCCAAATCGGCTTGTAGTCTACGGTTATTCCCACGATGCGGCGGTTTCCTTCTTCGGTGTTCTTTTTGGTATGACTATGCCCACGGTATGTCTGCCATTTGGTATTATCGGATCGCTGATTACCGTGATTATACCCAAGATGTCGGAACATACGGGAAAAGTTTCATATCTGCGTCGCAAAGCGGGTAAGATAATCCATACCACAAGCCTTATCGCTCTTCCCGCCGTGTGTATTCTCATTACTTTCGGTGAGAATATATGCAAAATTATGTATGCAAATCCTTCCTCCGGTGAATATATCGTTCCTCTTTCAATCGCCGCACTTTTTTCCTTTTATCATATGAGTTTTACCGCGGTTTTAAATGCAATAGGCTTACAACGCCGTGCAGCTTTTATATCGGTAACAGGCGGGGTTATTCAACTAGCGGGTACTTATCTTGTAGGCTGCAAGGCCATTGGCATTTACGGCTTTATCGCAGGCGATATACTATCAGCACTTTTTTGTGCCGTTTTCTCCCTCATCCCCATAATAAGGCGGTTAAAACTTCATATTTCCGTAGCGAATTGGTTTCTCCGCCCTATACTTTCCGCACTTAGCGGCACATTCTCAGCCAGATATATTTATTTAATTGCAATAAAAGACGGAATCAATACAAGTTTTGCATTGATTCCGTCCCTAACGATTTTTGTTTTAGTCTATCTTATTACACTTCGCATTATGGGCACAAGTTTTATCGGTTATTTAAAAAAGCTTCAATCGTAACGGTAAGTATCTTTTCCTCATTCGGTTTGAGATAAAGCAAGTTTTTCTTAGTATTCAGTGCATCGGGGGCTGCACTCCACGGTTCGGCACAGGCGTATTTTGCGTCCTCCGGTGAAAAGAAAACGTACGCATTGTAGTTCTCGTCTGCAACAACCTTCACAGAATGACCGAGCCCCGTATCAAGTGTTACGGTTTTAGATGTTATATCATCTACCACAAAATCGGGTTCTTTGTCAAAACTAAATTTTCTCTCCCCCATAAGGGCTGTGCACTTTTCACGCAGTGCGTTGAAATACGGGTGTACGCCGCTTGAGAATGGCATAACCTCATTTGATAAATTCTTGAATTTCTGGGTTACGGTAAGTTTATCGCCCTTTAGTGTATAGGTATATTCAACGGAAAAATCAAAAGGATATTTCTTTTTTGTTTCCTCATTGCTATCAAGGCGAATTGTGAGGGATGCCCCGTCCTTTACGTCCGTTGACACAAATTCCCACGCAAGGGCACGTGCAACACCGTGAATATCAAGTTCGTAGGTTTTGCCAAAAAGGTCATACTTTCCGTCGGTCAGACGTCCGCAAATCGGGAAAAGTATTGGCATACCGCCACGAACTTTTGATTTTTCATCGTTTAGCGTGTCCCAATTCATAAAGATTATATCACGAGAAATTGCGTAGAACGTGGTAAGGATTCCACCGCGTTTGACCGCAATGGAAGCACTTGTTCCTGCATTTTCATCATAGAGTTCCACACTCGCCCACCTGTCGTCTTTTTTAACCGTACGATAGCCGGAGAGGGCGGTTTTATAAACCTTTGTTTTCAAATTGTGTGCAGGATCAACCGTGTCGCACACAAGTGTCCAACCTAATTTTTCATAATATTTCGAGGTGTGCTCGGTACGCAGATAAAGGGTGTCAAAGCCTGATGCCTTCGCACGTTTTCTTATGTGCAGTATAAGTGCACGGGCAATGCTCCTGCCACGCATTTCGGGCAGAACATAGAGCGAGCCCATCCACGGGGTAAACTCACTTCCCGCAAGATTATTGTCATAATACGCGATAGTTCCCACCGGTTTATCATCAATTACTGCAACGTAGGTGTGGGGTACAGACTCTTTGGTTTGACGCACAAGTTTTTCCCGTGTCTGCTCTAAAGTAACCGTAGGGCGGTCTACTTTACAAAACTCAGTCCATGTCCAATTTGCAACTACGTCGATATATTCGGGATGATCGCAAAGTGATACAATTTTCATAGTACTCTCTCCGTTCATATGAAAATAAGGGGCAATGCCCCTTATTTTTAATTATTGTTATTCGGTTTCTTGGGGAAATGACGGCGACGACGGCGGAAAGTGGGTTTCTTCTGTTCACTACTCTCATCTGCCACCTTTTCTGCAGGTTCTGCGACAGTTGAGATTTCTTCTTCCTTCTCCTCTATCCTCTTGGGGCAACCCTTACCCTTGGGGCAAAGTTCGCACTTGTCATATACACGAGGTGCAAGTTCGGTTGAATCATCAAGACGCACCTTGAGTTTTCCGCGAAGGAGGTTTACGTCAACTACGGTTCCCGGACCGTCGGGAGTCTCTACTGCGGCATCCACTCTTGGTGTGGTGCGGTTCAGGTCCTCATATGCTTCCTGCTCATACTTGAGGCAACACATAAGTCGGCCACAAGTGCCGGAAATTTTCGTGGGGTTAAGGGACAGATTCTGCTCCTTTGCCATTTTAATTGATACCGGCTGGAAATCATCAAGGAAACTTGAACAGCAGAAGGGGCGACCGCAAATACCGAGGCCGCCTAAAAGCCTTGCCTCATCACGGACACCAACCTGACGAAGTTCGATTCGTGTTTTGAAAATGGACGCCAAATCACGGACAAGTTCACGGAAATCCACCCTGCCGTCGGCAGTAAATTGGAATAAAAGTTTACTGCGGTCGAAGGTGCATTCCACGTCAATAACCTTCATTTCAAGATTATGTTCAACTACTTTTTCCTGACAGATTTTAAGAGCCTCTGCCTCTTTTTCCTTGTTCTTTGCAAGGGTTTCGCAATCCTCATCTGTCGCCGCACGAACCACCCTTTTAAGCGGTTCCACAACCTCTTCATCGGGGATTTCGTAGTTACCCTCGGCAACGTAGCCGTATTCCAGACCACGGGAGGTTTCAACGATTACCTCATCATTTTTCTTGTATATTTTTCCGCAGGGGTCGAAGGAATACACCCTGCCCAATTCTTTAAAACGAACACCGACTATTTCCCTCAAAACATAGTCCTCCTTTTTCTACATCAATGCACCGGATATTTGCACCGCACATTTCGCCACAACGTGGGCAACACCCACATTGCGTAAAATCAGTGCACGTGCATCACGCAGTACATCCATTATTTCAACAATTTCCTGTGCGGAGATTTTCGAGATATTATCACTTACATGGTCGTCTACAAGCATCTCGCACCGACTCACGGATTTTACCATTCCGTCACGCATAAGCATTGTAACACAAGAGATGATTTCATGCATCTCATCCCTCTTTTTCTTCTCACAGGCGATAAACGCCTTTAGAATTTCAATCTCACTTCTCTCACCGATTGCACGGACGATTGCACGGGCAGATTCCAACGTCTCATCGTCAACTCCGCAACTCTCACTTTTTTCCATAAGTTTAAGATGTGTAACACGGGAGAGTACTGTTGTGAGCAGACTATTATGATTATAACACAAAAGTATAAAGGTTGTAAATCTCGGCGGCTCCTCTAAAATTTTAAGGAGTGCGTCCTGTGCCTCTTGTGTCATTTTATCACTGTCGCATATTACGTATACCTTTTTTTCACCGTCATTGGGAAGAAGATATGCGTCACGCCTGATTGCACGGATTTCGTCAACCTTGATTGAACTGCCCTCGCACTCTTTCCAGATTATATCGGGGTGAATACCCGCCTCTGCTTTCTTACACGCATTACACGTATCGCAAGGCGAATTTTCACCTGTACACACAATTGCACCGGAAAGTGTTTTTGCAAGATTTCTTTTTTCCTCCTCATCACTTCCCGAAATGAGGAATGCGTGAGGCACGGTTTTACCGTTAAACGCCGCGGTCAGGTAGTCCCTGACACGGGGGTTTCCGCTGAATTTCTCAAAACCCATCAGAACTTTTCAAACCTTTCTACGTCGAGGACAAACACCGTTGCACCGCCAACGTTTACCTCAACGGGTGCGGTCGGGAAGAAACACATACCGATTTCACTTGTGGAGGGTAAAAGTTGCTTTCTGCTATGTGAAAACTCGTTAATGGTGTCAAGCACGTCGGGCACTTTATCTTCTTCCACACCGATAATAACCGTTGTATTACCGGTCTTTAAAAATCCGCCGGTTGTGGCAAGACGGGTAACAGAGTATTTTTTCTTCATAAGTTCGTTTATAACTTCGTTTGCATCGTCTGCATTGATAATAGCAAGTACCAATTTCATATTATGTATCCTCCTTTATTACAAGTATTAAATCCTCATCATCAAAGCCGTTATGATATAAATACGGCAAAAACTCGTCTTCTATAACCTCGCCCATTGCTATAACCGGAATGCCCGGCGGGTATGGACTGATATTCGCCGCCGCAATTCTGCCACCTGCATTTTTGAGCATTATCCGCTCACACTCCCGCTTCATTACCTCATGGGGTGAGAGTTTAACGCAAGGGGCTTTGTGTGACACGGTTTCGGCGGAAATCGCCTCTCCCCGTCGCTCTTCAAGCGCGATTATGGAATTTAAGAGAATATCAAGTTCCTCCTCAGTATCGGCAGGAGTAATTATAAAAAGAACCTGACGCTCATCCGCCATTTCGCAGACCACTTTGTATTCATCTTCCAGAATCCGTGCCGCAACATAACCGGATATCCCTGCACCACTCGTCATAACGCAAAGGCGTAGCGGATCACCGTCAGGAAAATCAAGAGCGGTAAATATTCCTCTTTTGTTTATTATATCACGAATTTCGTGTATCTTCTCAATATGTTTTTTGCAGACTTCCCTGCCCTCGTTTTCCATATAATCACGGGCAAGGTCAATGGATGCCATAATCTGATATGACGGACTGCTTGTGCCGAAGATTGACATTTTCTGGCGTATCTCGTAATCACGAAAAGTCTTTCCTGCGGTAAGGAGTGCCGCCTGACCGAGAGCGGGTAGCGTTTTATGCAGAGAGCAAACCGCAAGGTCAGCCCCCCGTGACACCGCAGAGCCTTTACCCGAAATGAAAGGAAAATGTGCACCGTGTGCTTCATCAACTAAGAGCAACACGCCCCTTTCATGGCAAACTTCCGCAATTTTTTCAATATCGGTACAAATACCGTAATAGGTCGGACTTGTTAAAATAAAAGCACCGATTTCCTCGTCTTTTTCAAGTGCCGCCGAAACGGCATCGGTTGTGTATGCCGTGGCAATACCGTGTTTTTTATCAAATTCCGGATAAATGTAAACCGGCTCTAAGTCAAGAAGTCCCAACGCGTTATAAACGCTCTTATGAGAGCCTCGATCAACTAAAACTTTACCCGTCCGCATACGGACAAGAGACAACATCGTATGTATTCCCATTGTGGCACCGCCGGTTAAAAAGAAGGCGTTTTCACAACCCCAAGCAGATGCACACCTATCCTCCGCATCGAAGATTGGATACACCCCGTCGTATAAGTTCCCCGTACCATAGAGTTCGGTAAAATCTATTGCACAGGAGGTGCTTAAAACACTCGCCGGAATGGGTTTTCCTTTGTGTCCCGGCATATGAAAGCGGATTGTACCCGCATCATTACGCTCTTTTAAAACATTGTAAAGGGGTAGGTCACGTTTCATAAAATCCCTCGTTAAATATATTTACGCACAACGTTTGCGTTGACATAAAGGGGGTTTACCTTAAATTGCACGTTGTCTCCAACCTTACAGGTAAGGTCGGTTATATCAACAACGGTATGAAGCATACCGATATGTCCAAGTACCCTTGCACGTTTACCGTTTACCGTAACGTAAACCTTTTCTCCCGAAAGAGTGCGTTTTATATCCTGCAGGACGTAACGCACACCGTCACGGAATCTGTAGGTGTCACGGATTTTCTCAACGCCGAAGCCGTGACTGTACCCCAGGGGAATAATTGCGATTTTTTTAGGGCTTTTTGCACGGTATGCACCGCCATATCCCACGGTTGCACCCTTTTCAAGCCAACGGATTTCGCAAATCTCACTTTCTAAATAGCCGATTCTGTTAAGTCCGGTTTTGCAAGGATATGGTATCCTTCCGGTAAATGCAGAGCCGATTCGCACCGCATCTAAAAAATCCATATCCGAAAAACGGTAAAAGGCACTTGAATTTGCAAAATGCACACATCCGGCTTCATAACCGCGACGTTTAAGTTCCGCAACAAGAGCCTTAAAACTCTCTATCTGTGCAAGAGTTTTTTTCTTACTGCCGAATGCCGCATTTAGGTGGGTATAAATACCCAGCGGTTCGATATTATCCATATAATCGTAAACCGCACCGATTTTTTCAATATCGTTTAGCAGATATCCGTATCTGCCCATACCTGTATCTATTTTTATATGCACTTTCGCTTTCGTGCCGAGGCGTCCTGCAATTCCGTTTATTGTAACCGCATCCTCGTTTGAGCCCACGGTAAGGATTGCATTATGCCGTAAAAGTTCCTCAATTTCTCCGGGAATTGCGGTGGCACGGATCATTAAAATTTCACAGTCAATACCCGCCTCACGGAGTGCCGCAACCTCATATGGTTCGGTAACCGCAAGAGCGTTTATGCCGCAAGTTACAAGAATTTTAGCGTAGGTGCAAAGACCAAAACCGTAGCCGTCACCTTTTATTACCGCGTAAATTTTGCGACTTGCTGCTTTTGCAATAATTTGCTTTATATTGTCGTGAAGTTTTTCTGCCTCTATAACAAATGCATTCATATTATCCCTACTTCTTCTTATTCTTTAACATAAACAGGTTCTTGCGAAGTCTGCGGAACACTTTTTCGCCCTTGTTTACCGCAAACTCAACCGCAGGTTTGAAGATTAAGTCAAACTCACCCACAAATTCGGTAAAATCACCGTTAAAGCCCTTTTTGAAACGGTAAAGACCGTATAAAGGATTGTCCTCGGAAAGGTCGCCCGAAACACCGCGGAAATCGTATATTCTGCAGCCATTCTCAATTGACCACTTTATCATATTCCATTGTAGCAGGTAGTTTGGCATAAGGTTTCTGTGCTCATTTGAAGATGCACCGTATAAGTACCACACTTTATCACCGTATAAAATCGCAAGTGTACCTGCAATTGCAACACCATCGGAGTACGCCATATAAAGACGGGCATTCTCCCCTAAATTGTCGAGCATATTGGCAAAATACGCCTCGTTTCTTACCACGAAGCCGTCACGCACACCGGTTTCAAGCATAATGCGTGAAAAGTCCGGCACCGCTTCCTTGCCCATAATTTTAACCTCGACACCTTTACGCTCCGCAACACGGATATTATAACGGGTTTTTGAATGGAAAAGTGCGAAAACCTCGTCCTCTGTCTTTCCCTCAACGTTTAAACGAAATACAAATCTGGGCTGGATACCCGAAAAGTTCTTGCCGGTGTCCAAATGCTTATAGCCGAGGCTTTTCATCATTTCAGCAAATTCAGTATCGGATGCAAGTACGTCCGGATCAATTTTAAGAGAATATGCCTTATACTTTTTAGCAAGTTGTTTTGCACCCTCGGTCAGGTCGGAAACCACGTCTTTATCGTGAATATCGCAAACCGGACCGCGTCCTGCGTACATAAGCGTATAAGGAAGATACGGTACTTTACGGATTAAAACACTCATGGCACCACGGATATTTCCGTCATTATCCTTTGAAAGAATAGCCTCCCATTTCCATTCGGGTTTTTGCTTTGACCACATGGAAGACTGCATAAAATGGCCCTTGGGATGAGCCGCAACAAAAGCGTCATATACCGCAATATTTTCAGTATTTACAAATTCAATCATGGTAATATATCCCCCATTATCATCTTCTGATTATATAATACCATTTTTTAATCGTTTAGTCAAAGCAAATATGTAGTTTAGGAGAAAATCCTTAAGAGAATTTTCTCCTGGGTGTGCTAATGTCGCAAAATGCACGGGACGCCTCCATATCAAAAGCGGTTTTCCGTGCGATGTCTCCCAGAGTTATCATACCCACAACACGGCCGCCCTCTACTACCGGCAGACGTCGTACCTGCTCTGCCGACATAAGGTGCGTTGCCGCACGAACATCATCCTCCGGTGATACCCAAGAAACGCCACGTGTCATAATTTCACGCACTCCCGTTTCCTCCGGTTGATATTGTCCCGCAACACACCTTAACACGACGTCACGGTCGGTTACAATACCGCGAAGTTTGCCGTCAGGTGTGCATACCGGAAGTGCCCCGATATTGTGCCGTGCAAAAAGAGTAGCGGCGTGTGTCACCGTGTCATCGGGTTTAAGCGTTACAACGTTACCTTTCATAAGTTCCGATACCTTCATAGATAAAACCCCTTTCGTTTAAAAATAGAATACCCGTGATTGCACTTTTGTATGCAATCACGGGTATTTTTTTAAAGTTTTATCTTGGCACCATCGGTAATCTGCGGGATGTCAACAAGTTTCTGCTCTATTTCACCGTTTTTCTCTGCGAAGAGGAAGCATTTTGTGGGCATATCGTTTGTACCCTTTACGGTGAGTTCGATGGAATCACCATCGCAACTTAACTCTTCAAAGGTTATATCGTGTTTTGCCCTTGCGTACTTGCAGATTTCATCAACCGTCAGATACATCGGCTCATAATTTGCAACACTTGCGGTTACATCATTCAATATATTCTCCCAACGTGTGGGGGTAATTCTCTGAATCCATGCGGATTCGTGAGTTAAAAGGATGCCCGGACACATTGAGTCGAAGCATCTTCTAAGTTGTGTTACGCCGTTATTTACAGTCTCCTCCACTCTGACTGTAGGTGCCCATTCATAGCCGCAAACGTCACGGATTTCAATCGTACAGTTGAAGAACTTACCATCTGCCACATAATCGCCGTAATAAACCGGTTTCTTACCTGAGGGCAGACCATCGTGGTCCTTGCGGTATGGTCCGCAATGAATCCAATTTTCAGCCTTGCGGTAGGGAACGTCAAAATCCATCTGGAGTGAAATGAACTCGCAACCCCAATCCTCAAGATAGGGAATTGCGTTTGCACCGGTCTCGTAATAATGAGCACAAGCGTATTTTGCAATGGGGATGTTATGCTTGTCAAACCACGCTTTGGTGCGGGTTGCATTTTCTTTCATTACCTCATCGGTATAGGCACCGACAGCATGTTCTAAATACGTGCACACTTCGGCCCTGTCATCGCAAACCCAATTACATCCGGAGAGTGCGTGGGGGAATGCGGTTGCATTACCTTCTGCAACATATTTACTTGCAATTTTCGCGATTTCATCGGTCATATCGTCGTTGAAAATACCGAGCCAAGGCTTTATGCCGTATTTATTGGCAATCTCTACCCACAAAAGCGGATTTTCCGGATTCCATTCACGCCAAGCACCCCAAACGTCATCTACACGGAGACCAACCATCGGCGGCATACCCTGCATTACGAAGGGCTTCTTCGCCGCCCATACGATACTTCTCCATAAAAGGTCGTCTATACCGTTAATCGGGCCTAACACCTCGTCTGAGAGTTGACGTGTGCCGTGCCAATATGCAATCTTACCTGCACCATATTCACCGGTTTCCAAAAGTACGCCGTCTCCTGCAGTGGCTATTACGTCGCCTGAGAGTTTTTTCTCTCCAACTAAAAGCATGGGCATATAGAGTGCTCTTGTGTGCCCGTCTTCGTGAAGTGCGGATATGTAATGACCTGCATTTACCTTAATTTTGGTAGCACACACGTCTCCGCCGTTTGCAAAGCAAACAAGACCTGCACCCGCTTTTACCGCACTCATAATGCTCTCATCTTCAAGGACAGAGTCTCCCGCTATAATGAGGGCACAGTCTGAAACTTTATCGCTTTCTTTATATGCAAAACCGAAAAAGTCAAGATAAGGCTTTAATAAGTTGTAATTTCCTTTAAATGTTTCCTTTAGTACAATTATGTTTCTGTATGACATATCTACCACCTCTTTTATTTATTATATAAACCACAAGCAACGCTGTCATCACCCCGCAGAATGCACCGAAAAAATCAAGTAACACATCACTTACCTGAGAAGATCTTCCCGGAAAAAATGACTGAATCATCTCGTCAATTACCGCAACGGCCATAGAGAAAAAAAGCGGTTTTGTCAAATGCAGTACAATCTTTTTTGTAAATGCTACGGTTGTAACAAGAAAGGATACACCAAGACCGAAAAACTCCACAAAATGGGCAATCTTGCGGAGCAGGTTATGTGGCATTCGCCAATCGATACCGAAAAAGGCTATCACACCGTTTATAAAGCCTAAAAGTCCGCCGCTCATATCACCCGATTCTTCTGCCGGGCAGGCGGAGTTTGTGAAGATAAACGCCACAATCAAAATGGAAATAACAAGGCTTATAAATTGAAACTTGTTTAACTTTTTCATCTAAAAATTCCCTTTGAGTGAAGGATATTTTCCATACGCTCTACCCTTGCATCCCAGGAGCAATCCTTGCCGTATTTTATACGCAAATTAGTCTTTTCTTCATTGGTCTCAGAAAGTGCCTTTTCGCACATATCAACCATATCGGCAGTTGTGTTTGCGATATAAACGCAGTCTGCGTAATCAAGCACCTGCTCAGGTTGCGGTGTGCTTACAACAGGTTTTCCCGTTGCGAGATATTCAAAGAATTTAAGGGGACTTACGTCTTTTGACAAGTCACCGCTTCTAAACACGTTAAGGCATACGTCAAACGCACCTAAATATGCAGGCATTTCCCCATAGGGTTTCATACCCAAGAAGTGAATGTTGGGGTATTTCTTTAAGTAGTCAAGATTAACGCCCGGCATATTTCCGCCAACCAACACTACCGACCATTCGGGACGGTTTTTCGCAATTTCCTCAATTGCGTCATAGTCTATACATTCCTGAAGCATACCGGAGAAACCGATTATGGGACGGGGTAAATCCTTTACATCATCGGGAATGGGAAGGTCTCCGTCTGCGACGGAATTAAAATGCTCGAACTTAACGCCGTTTGGGAGCATAATTGTTCCTTCATTGTACTTTGAAAGCGTTTCCGCAAGTCCGCTTGCAGTACAGAATACCTGATCGGCAGCGGTTGCAAGGTCACGTTCCATAGCGTCAACCGTCGCAACGTCAATCATTCCCTTATATGCGGAATGGCGGTCAACACAATCGTAAACAAGGGCTGAGTGCGGGATGTTTTCCACCGCATCGCAACTCATGGGAGAGTAGCACCAAAGCACGGGATTTTCAAAACCGTGACGTTTCATTCTCCTGCGTACGTATCTTGCGATTTTACGCTGATTTAACTTATTTATCCATCTGTATTTATTGTAAAAAGGGAGCACCGGAGGCAAACGATAAACCACAACAAAATCCTCTACTACCTCGCCTTTTTTACACCACGCAAAAAGTCGGTTTATGCACTTTTTGTCTTTAAGTGGTGCAAGATAGGTTATTGGCGGATCAAAATAGAGTATGTTTGCACGTTTTAATCTGCTCATAACGTGCTGTTTTCTCGTGGGAAAAGGATACCACGTGCTGGTGGACAAACACACAACATTATTCATAACTAAAAAACCCCTTTACGCATTCTCCGTTAATCCGCTCATTCTCACGGATTGTTCGGGTTGCCGTCTGTAATTTCTCGCTCATATCCTCGCTAAGTGCAAGGTCAATATCCGCAACAAGTGTCTCATAGGTAAGATCTTCATATTCAATGCAAAGTTCGCCGCCGATGTAATTCATAAAGTTTGACACCTTTTCGTCATACGAAATGCCAACCACCGGCACACCTTGCCCTGCACCAAATACAAGCGCGTGCAGTCGCATTGCCACAATGAGTTTCATTTTGGAAAGAATACCAATCATTGTATAAACGTCATACTCACCGCTAAGTATTTTTGCTTCACATTCCATTTTCTCAAAAATCGCACGGGCGATGGGTAAATCACGCTCACGCTCCATAGGCACAAGTACGGGAATAAGTCCGTGTTTTTTTGCAATGTAATCCACCGCACGGGCGATATGTGGAAGTTTTCCGTCAAAATCCTTCCACTTTCGCATTGCTATACCCACGTATTTTCCGTCAGAGTCAAGTCCTTCGCTGAAAAATGCACTTTGAATTACCGCCTCCCCTGCCGGCTCTAAATTGAGCGTGGGATCTGCGGCAAGGTGCATTTCAGGCTTATTCACGCCCATACGGGAGAGTTCTTCAAGGGAGCCCTGCTCTCGCAGGGTGATTACGTTTACGCATTTATTTATCGTTCGTGCAGACAGTGCACGATTAAATCGTCCTTTTACCGGACCGATACCGCAACCGTACATCATAACTTTACATCCGCAAAGTTTTGCCATACGGAGGGTAAACAGGTAAAACCAGAGACTTCTGCTGCTTGTAGAGTCCTGAATAAGGCTTCCGCCACCGTTAATATACAATTCCGACTTTCGCATTGTGGAAATCATTTTGAAGGGATTGAAGGTGTAGATGCTTGAAACACGGTAAGAAAGTCGTGTCTTTTTAGGGGATCTGGACATTACGCAAAGACGGATATCCGGTGATATTTCAATAAGTTCCTTGTTTACCGCCTTTAATATGGCGTCATCTCCCGCATTGCCGCGTCCGTATGAGCCGCAAATGGTAACACGATTTTTCTTTTTCTTATCACTCTCTACACGGCGGAGAACGTTTTTGTAAATCTCTATCTGGTCAGATACCATTTTATCAAGGGAGTAAAGTGTACTTGCCTTCTCATAGAGTTTCTTTGCCATATCAGAACGTATTTCCGGATTTTTATACAGATATTCAAGATGTTCAGAGAGTTTTTCTGCGTCCTGGGGTTTAAACAGAAGTCCGTTTGCACCGGAATCAATAAGCACCGGCATACCGCCTACTGCACTTGTTACCATTGTGCAGCCGGAACGAATTGCCTCAAGCACACTATAGGGGAAACTCTCGCTTAGTGATGAGAGAAGATTTATGTCAATTGCGTTTAAGAAGGTGTCCATATCGGAAACCCAACCAGCAAAGACAACCCTGCCCTCAAGACCGCTATCGCGGGTTAGTTTTTTGAGATATTCCATTTGCTCACCGTCACCGCCGATGAGAAGGTAGAGTTTCGGGCATATGTCCTTGATTTTTGCAAGGGCACGGATGATTGTTCCGATATCCTTTACCGGATGAAGTCGTGCCGCAATGCCGCACACAACCGTTTCATCGTCGCAGGAAATACCGTACTGACTTAAAAAGTCACCTCGTGACATTTGGGGATTGGGTGTTATACCAAAATCAAGGCCGTTATATAAAACCTGAACACGGTAGGGATCAAAACCACGGTCGATGAGCATATCCGCAAAATTATCGGTAACGCCGACGTAACCATCAAGGCGTCGCAGTGCGTACGCGTTTAAAAGGCCGAAAGTGTACTGTTTTTTGGGATTTCCCATATAGTCCAACTTCCAATCACTATGCACGGTGGTAATTACGGAAATTTTGCACTTTTTGCGTAAAAGTGTACCCATAACGTTTGCCTTCGCACCGTGGCAATGCACAAGGTCAAAGCCGCCCTCGGTTACGAAATTTTGCAGTTTTTTAATGTCATTAATGGGGTTTCCCGTGTGAATTACTTTAACGGTAATTCCCATTTTACGGGCATCTTCCGCAAATTCACCCTCTCTTAAACTGATGAGCACAACCTCAATTTGCTTTGACATCTGTGCAACAAGCGAGAGAACGTGAGTCTTTGCACCGCCAACGTCGCCGCCACCGATTATGTGAACAACCTTCATGGTATTTTCGCCCCTATCATAAATTTACCAATAAATACTTGTGATATTTTCTTTTATATTATATAATAAGGATTAAGATCGGTCAAGCAACCGACCAATAATTTGAAATATTTTGGAGGCAGACTATGAAAATCGTAAATGAAAAAGGTAAACTTTTCGGTATTATCAATCCGGTTGACTTAATTGTTATTCTGGCAATTGTCGCCCTTGTTTTTGCATTGGGTGTAAAATTCCTCCGTACTCCTGTTGAGGCGGTTGTTTCCAACAAGCAGGAAATGGAAATCACTCTTCGTGTTCGCGGTGCAATGCCCTCTTTAGTTGCCGCTACATCCGCTATCGAGCCGGGTGCAAAACTTGTTGCAGGTAACGATTATATCGCCGATGTAAGTGTTGTTTCCGTAAGCGTTGAAGATTACGTTTACACCGTTGCAGATGCAGAGGGTGTTACCGTCGAGACCGTTGATCCCATGAAAAAAGACCTTATTATAGTAATCAAGGGCGTAGGCTCTCCTTCCGATGCGATTTTAAAGGTTGGCAATCAGGAAGTTCGTACCGGCCGCGGCTTCATTTTCAAGACCAATACCGTTGAGGTTAACACAACTATCGAATCGGTGATTTTTAATGGATAATATTTTGCTAAGTTGCTTTATTGCACGTTTTATCTCCTCTTGCAGGGATATATATTCAAAAAGTGTGCTGGCAAAGTTTTTTACAAAAACGAAAGAACTTTTCTTAAAGTCCGGCACTTATAACTTTTTCTGTGCACTACTTGCAATTCCCAGCACTCTTCCCTATTCAACCACTTATAAAATCCTCTATAAGTTCAATACTTTCCTCTCTTCTATAGGCGACAAAATCCACCCCACACTGACAAAAAGTCTTGTCTACCGTACAACCAAGGCAATCTCTGACAGTAAGTTCGTAGCAAACAGCAAAATTTTAAGTTTGTTAAAATCTCTTGGAATGCGTGGACTTCTTCTTATCGCTCTGGGTTTTACACTTCCTATCGATTGGCTTATAAGAGACGTTATTAAGTTTGACGCACTAGGTTCAATTTGGGATGAAGGGCTTATGATTGTGTGCATCGGCTACATCTTCGCTAAACTTATTTTCACAAACGGAAAGCCGTTAAAGCCGAGACTCACACCGGTAGATGCACCCGTTCTGCTCTTTATGTGCGTGGGACTTCTCATAATGTTTATGGTGTGTCCTGTTCCAAGTGTTGCTTTTGCAGGTTACCGTGCGGTATGTCAGTCAATGCTTTGGTTCTTCGTTGTAACACGACTGCTTCAGGATGACCGTGACTTAAACCTTTTCTTCGGTGCACTTTGCATTATGTCTTTTGTAATTTGCCTCCATGGCATTTATCAGTACGTTGTAGGTGCCCCAATGCCCTCTCATTGGGTATCACAGGCGGAAACCGCCGATATGCGTACCCGTATTTACTCAATAACAGGAAGCCCCAACATCATGGGTGCTCTTATGGTAATGTGTGCACCGCTCTTTGCTGCTCTTGCATATTACGCAAAACCCCTTTGGGCAAAATGCCTTGCATGGGGTGCCACCGGCCTACTTTGCCTTGCGGTAATATTCACGTTCTCACGTGGTGCGTGGTTCGGCCTTGCAATTGCGGTTGTTATGTTCTGCCTTTTAGTTGATTTTAAACTCCTTGCAATCGCTCTTGTTGCGGTTGCGGCGGTAATCTTCTGTGTCCCCGCAATCGGTGACCGCATAGGATTTTTATTCACCTCAGATTTCACTCAGGCGACCAATAACGGCGGCAGAGCAGAGCGTTGGGCAACCGGTTACAATCTCCTCCGCACAAGTCCGGTTTGGGGCTTTGGTCTCGGTCGTTTCGGCGGTGCTATTGCAATGCAGAATCAGTCGGTTGAAGGTTTAAGATATTTCTATATGGACAACTACTATATGAAAACCCTTGTCGAGATGGGTTACGTTGGCCTTTCTTTCTACATTTATCTTCTTCTTTCAAACGTGTATTCTTCACTCCGTGGTCTCTTCCGTGCTAAAAAAACAAATCTTCGCATCCTTGCGGCAGGACTTTTCAGCGGTGCGGTGGGTGTTCTTGCCCATTCCTACTTTGAAAATATATTTGAAGAGCCGTATATGAACTCCTATTTTTGGTGCATTGCGGCGGCAATTATGTATATCTGCTTCCTTCGCAAGAGAAAAGTATAATACAAACGCCACAGCCCTAAGGCGGTTGGTCACAGGGAGAAGACGGTTTTGAACTTATCTTTTCCGCCAATAGTGTATCAAAAAATCAGGCAATACGTCAGTATTACCTGATTTTTATTCTTTCTCTTGACAGAAAATCTCAATTTCAAAACTGCAAGGCACTTTAAAGAGTGCATTTTTTGTTTCAGAACAAGCAATAAAATCGCAGATTATCCCGGCGGATATCAAGATTTTTTGTGCAGTTATGGACTAAAAATGCCTCTTTTAAGCGTTTTATCCCTGTGGCCAACCGCCTAAAAGGACTGTGGCGTAATTTATTTACAAAATATTAACCCATTTGCATAAAAGTTAGTGTATAATAAGATAATCCAAGTGATATGAAAATTTGAGTGATTCGACTCGACGCAACTTTACGGAGGTGTTTTATGAGCAATAAAATTTTAATTGTGGAAGACGAGGCAAATATCGTTGTGCTTATAAGTCTTTACCTGAACAAAGAGGGCTTTGAAATTTGTACTGCAAGCGACGGCATTGAAGCGCTTGAAAAATTTAAAACTTTCTCACCCGACCTTGTTCTGTTAGACCTTATGTTGCCTAAACTTGACGGTTGGGGTGTGTGCCGCGAAATACGCAAGGAAAGTCAAACCCCTATTATTATGCTCACTGCAAAGGACGAAACTCTCGACAAGGTTACCGGCCTTGAAATCGGTGCGGACGACTATATCTCAAAGCCTTTCGAAATGAAAGAAGTAATCGCAAGAATCCATGCGGTTTTACGCCGTAGTTCACGTGTAAACAGCAGAAAGAATCAGGTTCTTACCTTTGATAATCTTATAATTGACACCGGCGAATATCGCGTCACCGTTGCCGGTAAACGCATTACCTTGCCCAAAATGGAATTTGAACTTTTATACTTCCTCGCAAGTAATCCCGGTAGAATATACACACGTGACGAACTTTTAGACCACGTATGGGGTTTTGACTATACCGGCGACACAACACGCACGGTTGACGTGCATATAAAACGTCTGCGTGACAAGATACAACACGCAAGTAAATATTGGCGTATTAAAACCCTTCCACGCCGCGGATATGGTTTTGAGGTAGGAGAAGAGGAATAAGGCATGAGACGGAATGTATTGTATAAATATTTCACATTCGGTGCCGCCCTGATTCTCATAAGTTTTATTATTCTCGGTATCGGTATGTCGGCTCAGGTATATAATTATTCGGTGTCGGAGAAGGAAAAAAGCCTTGAATTTTCTGCCCTTCGGATCTCCGCAATGACTACGGAAATCAACTCGCAATTCAGTTCTATAAGGCCGCAAACTTTCCGCGTTCTTATCTCCTCAACACTCGCAAACAGCGAGATGAGTGCGGTATTGTGTGATTCTTCCGGCAGGATTGTGGTAACCTCGGAAAATGTTCCGCCACCGATAACTATGAACGTGCCACCCGAACTTGTGGAAAAGGTTATTGCCGACAAGTATTTCTCCGGCCGTAATTCACTTGGTAGTTTATATAAAAACGGACATTTTACCGTAGGTGTTCCCTACTATGATTATCTTGGAAAACCTGCAGGTTGCGTTCTTGTCACGTCCACCATTTCGCATATGCGAGGGCTTCTTTTTGCAATCGTTAAAATTTTCCTGGTTTGTGCCCTTGTTGTTTTCCTTATTATGCTTGTTGCGGCATTTTTCGGAACGCATCGCATCATTCGCCCGATAAAAAATATAACCACCGCCGCTCGTGAATTTGCCCACGGTGACTTTTCCGTGCGTGTGCCGGTAAGTGGTAATGACGAGTTGGGCGAACTGTCCCGATCATTTAATACAATGGCGGATTCCATAGAAAAAACCGAAGATCTGCGGCGAACCTTCGTTGCAAACGTATCCCACGAATTACGATCACCCATGACCTCCATCGGCGGCTTCGTGGATGGAATTTTAGACGGCACCATTCCCCAGGAAAGCGAGAAAAAATATCTTGAGATCGTCTCAAGTGAAGTTAAACGTCTTTCACGCCTTGTAAGTAATATGCTTGAAATCACAAGACTTCAATCCGAAGATTTATCTCAAAATGCCACAAACTACGATTTCTGCAATCAAGTTCGGCGAGTTATTATGGGGTTTGAGTCTAAAATAAACGAAAAAAACATCAAAATTAACTTAACTCTACCCTCGGATGAACTTGAGCTTTGTGCAAATGAGGACGCAATATTCCAGGTAATTTACAATCTTCTTGAAAATGCACTTAAATTTTCAAACCCCGATACGGAAATGACGATTGATGTTTCCGTTAAATCCGGAAAACTTTGGTTCTCCATTAAAAATTCAGGAAATGATATTCCCTCGGATGAACTGCCCTATATTTTCGACCGCTTCCACAAGGGGGACAAATCACGAGGCAAGGATAAAACAAGCCTCGGTCTTGGCCTCTACATCGTTAAAACCATAGTGAATCAGCACGGTGGCGATTGCGGTGCAGAAAGCAAAAACGGCATTACCGAATTTCACTTTACATTACCCATATAAAAAGCACAAGAGGAAGCAAAAAACTTGCTTCCTCTTGATTGTTTTATTCAAAAATTCCCTTCTGATAAGTGTTTTCCCCTCAAGACGTTTTCTACCGCTCTGCGTAATAGCGTGTAAGCACGGTACCTTGCCGCCGCCGGAACAATCTAAAACTCTTTCGGCACTATCATTACAATAAAAAGAAAATGATGTGGAATCCTTTAACATTTAATAGGATACCACATCATATTGTGTTTGTCATTAAAATTTTTATTACATTTAGTATCAAATAGTTACAAACGGGGACTTGTCATTTTTGCAATTGCTCGGTCTGCGACAGAGCGAGAAACCGTTTTTTCGTTTATCAGTTTATCAAGAAGAGTGCTCTCGCTTCCTTTTAATTTTGCAAACAAAGTATGGTAGGAAAGATACGTCATATGGTCACGCATAAAACTCTCTTTCGTTATGAGTTGATGCTCACCTGCCGTGATATTCCCGGCGTTTTTTGCAAAATCAATCGCCTTGTCCCATTTAAAATCACCATTTGCATCATTATATCCCAAAGTGCGGAGAAGAAACGTCATATAATGGTTTGCCGATGTTGTATTGCCTGAACCGAAGAGGGTTTTGGAAATTCCGTTTGTATAACCTCTGTTATAAGCGTATGCGACGTATCTGTCCACCCATTCCGGCACGTCGGTAAACGGGTGCTTACCGTTATAGCGGAGAGCCTCATCCTCCTCGCCTAAAAGGCGGAGGAGCATAACGAGAGATTCCGCCCTCGTCGCCGCACGGTCAAGTTCATAACCTATGTTGCTGCCACGGAAAAGATTCATAGCCTTTAAGGCGTCTGCACGGTCAAAATACTTTGCACGATAACGGAGAGACACTATTCTGTATACGCCGTCCACCCACACGGTTGCCCGATCGGAGGTAATGCGGATACCCGCACCGCTGCTTTTGGGAATCATATAATTTGTATTCTGTGCAACCCCTGCACCGCTTTTTGCCTCATTGCCGCCGGTTATATTTACGATAGTATCGTTTATAACCTTTGCACTGCCTGAACGCAGGATAAGCGTTGTGCCGGTAAGGCCGGAGAGAACGTCGTCCTTTTTAAGAACAACCTCTTGTCTGCCTTCGGTTGAATACATATAAAAGCCTTTCATCTGCAATCTTTCAAGGACTCTGTTCGCCACGTCTCGTTGAACACCCGCATTTGAAAAAACATTCGTATCGGGTACTTTGACAGTATCAAACATTGAAAGAACGGTTTTTTCGACCTCATCTTCAAGTTGGGGTTTTATCGTGCCGTTTAAATATGACAGTGATATAACCGTCTCATTTGAGGCAAAAACACAAAATCCCAGACAAGAGACAAGAACTAAAAATAACGCAATAACTTTTTTCATAGTACTATTCCGAAATTCCGTAGCACAGAGTCATAAGACTGTCTGCAAAATGAACATCCTCGATTACGATGTTGGGATGTCTTCTCTTTAAATCAACGTTTACAAAATTCCAAATACCTTTGATGCCTAAGTTAACAAGACGGTCGGACATTTCCGGTGCCGCTTTTTTAGGGAGTGCAAGAATTGCGATATCAAAGGGATTTTCCTCTGCAAACTTTTCAAGATCATCGGGATGAAGAACGGGAACGCCTTCAATTTTATTTCCTATCATATCCTCGCCAAGGTCAAAAGCACAGACAATTTCAAACCCGCATTTTGCAAAATTAAAATTGTGCAAAAGTGCATGTCCGATATTACCCACACCGATCATAACCGCCTTGTGTAGTTTTTCCACACCGAGAATACTTGCGATCTCTGTCATAAGGGTATTCACGTTATAACCGTAACCCTGCTGACCGAAACCGCCGAAACAGTTGAAATCCTGACGGATTTGCGAAGCGGTAAGGCCCATATACTCCGCGAGGGTACGTGATGAAATTTTTGTAACGCCGTCTTTTGCAAGTTCATTAAGACAACGATAGTATTTCGGCATCCTGCGAATTACCGCATTTGAGACCTGACCTCTATGCATAATTTCCTATTCTCCTTAAAACTACTGAATTTTGCTCATTACGTAATCGGCAAACTCTGCACAAGTAGCACCTGTATCACGACCGGTAATAACAACCTTCTTCTCTTCGTACATACAGATATCAAGTGCACGTTCTAACTTCTTTGCAAGTTCAACTTCACCGATATGCTCAAGAAGCATAACCGATGCACGGAGCATACTGCAAGGATCTGCATACTTGTCTCTTCCCTCTGCAACCATACGGGGTGCGGAGCCGTGAATAGCCTCGAACATTGCGTAACGCTTACCGATATTAGCACTGCCTGCGGTGCCGACACCACCCTGGAACTCAGCAGCCTCGTCGGTAAGAATATCACCGTAGAGGTTGGGAAGAACCATAACCTGGAAATCACGACGGCGTTTCTCGTCAACGAGTTTTGCGGTCATAATATCAATGTACCAATCGTCGAAGGAAATATCCGGATACTTCTTTGCAACTTCCTTACAGATATTGAGGAACTTACCATCGGTAGTTTTGATAACATTTGCCTTGGTAACCGCGGTTACACGGGTTCTGCCCATACGGTTTGCGTAGTCAAATGCAAGTTCTGCAATACGCTCACTACCCTGAGTGGTAGCGATGGTAAAGTCGATTGCAAGGTCGTCGGTAACGTTTACGCCGAGACTTCCTACCGCATATCCGCCCTCTGTATTCTCACGGAAGAACATCCAATCGATACCCTGGGACGGAACCTTTACGGGACGCATATTTGCAAAAAGGTCGAGTTCCTTTCTCATTGCAACGTTTGCACTTTCAATATTCGGCCAGGGATCACCTGCACGGGGAGTGGTGGTCGGGCCCTTTAAGAGCACGTGGCACTCCTTAATCTCTGCAAGGACGTCATCGGGAATAGCCTTACCTGCTGCCGCACGGTTTTCGATAGTGAGACCGTCGATAACACGGAACTCGATCTTACCTGCTTTTACCTTATCTGCAAGTAAGGTCTCAAGAACACGGTGAGACTCCTTGGTGATTGCCGGACCGATACCGTCACCGCCAAGCACACCGATAATAAGTGTGGGAAGTGTGGAATAGTCGATAAAATCTGCCTGAGATTTCATATTCTCAATACGTTTAAGCTGCATTTCAATAATCTTTTCAAAAGACTTAATTGTGTTTTCGTTCATTAGTATTTCCACCTTTTCTAACTTTAATTTTTTAACAGTAATAAATTGCGAAAACTTACCTATATTATATAATACTGTTTTTTTACCCTTTTGTCAATGTTGATTACAAATTGTATAGGTTTTTTATCCTGCACATTTTCTTTATTCATTTATACATATTTTACAATTTTTACCATTTGCTTTTTGTGCCTTACTTTTGCAAAAATCGGGGGTTTTTGCACCTTTTTTAACCCGCTGAAACGCCCTCCATATTACGACATTTTACGCATTTTTATTTTACATAATTTTATTACTCCGCAAGTTCTACAGATAGTTATGCACATTTTCCACAGAGTTTTTCACAAGGGTTAATCTATTGTGGCACAATGCTTATACCGTTTTATCCCAATTTTAGGAAAACTCGCAACCGAAGTTTTGCACTTTTTCCCACACCATTATCCGTTTACATAATTCCGCCTTTATCGACCGAAATTTACCGTGCATAAAATCCTTGTATATACCATTGATTTGCGAATAAAAAAATGACTAAAGACTTATACAATCTTTAGTCATTTTCTCATTATTTATTGCCGAATAATTTATCAATTGGCATGGTTGCGTACGCATTCAGGTCCGCACCCGCACAATTTCCGTCTAAATATTCAAAATAAGCCTGAGCACCTATCATCGCCGCATTGTCGCCGCAAAGGGAAAGGGGCGGTAAATATAATTCACACGCTAACTTCTCCGCCATGGTTTCAAGTTCACGACGTAAAAACCCATTTGCCGCAACGCCGCCCGCAACCGCGAGTTTCTTATATCCGGTCTTTTCAAGTGCCGTTGCGGTACGAGGTACCAACGTGTCTGCCACAGCGGCAGAAAAGGATGCCGCAAGAGACGCACCGTCTATGGTCTCGCCCTTTTGCTCTGCATTGTGTACCGTATTGATAACCGCTGTTTTAAGACCGGAGAAGGACATATCAAGTTCATTGTCCGCCACCTTCGCACGGGGCAGTTTGTACTTTGTCGTATCACCGCCGGATGCAAGTTTATCCATTGCCGCACCGCCGGGATAAGGAAGTCCCAGCACACGGGCACATTTATCAAACGCCTCTCCTGCCGCGTCATCACGGGTAGAGCCTAAAATCTCAAATTCCGTATAACCTTTTACGTCCACAATAAGAGTGTGTCCGCCGGATACAACAAGGCATAAGAAGGGTGGTTTTAAATCGGGAAACGCTATGTAGTTTGCCGCAATATGCCCTCTTATGTGATGTACCGGAATAAGGGGTTTATCAAGGCCGATTGCTACCGCTTTTGCAAAACCCACACCCACAAGGAGTGCCCCGATTAAGCCCGGTGCATAGGTTACCGCAATCGCATCAACGTCCTGCTTCTTCATATTTGCTTTGCTCAGTGCCTCTTCGGCGAGAATTGTGATGGACTCTATATGTTGGCGTGAGGCAATTTCCGGCACGACGCCGCCGTATAGTGCGTGAGTCTCAATTTGTGACCGCACAACACTTGAAATCACCTGTCTGCCGTCCTCCACAACCGCTACTGCGGTTTCGTCACAAGAGGTTTCTATGGCAAGTATCCTCATTTTTCAATCTCCTTAGTCATAAGATACGCGTCCTCCTCAGGATTTGAATAATACTTCGGACGCACACCAACCTGTTCAAATCCCAATTTTTCATATAAGGCGATGGCACCTGCATTTGATGCCCGTACCTCAAGCGTAAGAAATGAAAGGTCACGGTTTTCCGCAACAAGTTTTTCCACAAGGGCTTTTGCTATCCCTCGACGACGAAAGCAAGGTAAGACCGCAACGTTTGTTATATAGCCTTCATCCAAAATTTTATAAAGGCCAACATAACCTGCCACTCTATCCCCCTCTTCCCATACGATAAGGTATGAGCAGGGGTTATCATAGGTCTCCTCAAGCATTTTTTCACTCCATGGAGAGGAAAAACACTCTTTCTCCAGCATAGCGACCTGAGGTATATGCCGTTTTTCCATTTTTATTATATTACTTTTTTGCATCATACCAATTTTCTCCGATTGCCGCCTCTGCAATAAGCGGTACCGAAAGTGCATATGCACTCTCCATCTCCTTTGTGAGAATCTCCGCAACACGCTCCGCTTCATCTTTTGGTGCTTCAACTATAAGTTCGTCGTGCACTTGAAGCACAAGGCGGGCTTTAAGCCCCTCATCACGAAGTCGCTTTGAAACCGCAATCATTGCTATTTTAATTATATCTGCCGCACTGCCCTGAATGGGAGCATTGAGTGCCACACGCTCACCGAATGAACGAAGATTAAAATTCTTTGCATTTATCTCCGGAATATCACGTCTGCGATTTAAAAGTGTGGTAACGTACCCGTCACGGTGTGCTCGTTCCACAATATCTTTCATATAGGCATTAACGCCGGAATAATTTGCAAGGTAGTTTTCAATATATCGCTTTGCCTCATATCGGGATACTCCGATATCCTCTGCGAGAGAGAATTCACTTATTCCGTAGACAATACCGAAGTTTACCGCCTTTGCCGCACGACGCATATCTTGAGTTACGTCATCGGGTGAAACGCCGAACACCTGAGATGCTGTGATTGTATGGATATCCGCATTGTCGATAAATGCTTTTTTCATAACCTCGTCATCGGATATGTGTGCTAAAATTCTAAGTTCTATCTGCGAGTAGTCCGCATCAACAAAAACCCAGCCGTCCCTCGGCACAAACATTCGTCTTACCTCACCACCGAGTTCCGTTCTTACCGGAATGTTCTGCAAATTCGGCTCGGTTGAACTGATTCTTCCCGTAGCGGTTACCATTTGATTAAATGATGAGTGTATTCTTCCGTCACGGGGTGAAATTACCTTTGCAAGGCCGTCACAGTAGGTGGATTTTAACTTTGTATATTGTCTGTACTCAAGAATAGGTGCGATAATCTCGTACTTATCCTTTAATTTAGCAAGTACGTCCGCATTGGTAGAGTATCCGTTTTTTGTCTTTTTAACAGGCGGAATGCCCATTTTTTCAAAGAGCACCTCACCTAACTGCTTGGGTGATTGGATATTAAATTCCATCCCCGCAAGGGTGAAAATCTCATTTTCAAGTTCCTTTATTCGTGTTGAGAGTCTTGCACCAAAGTCCAATAATTCCTCGCGGGACGCTGCCATTCCAACGTGCTGCATATCTGCAAGAACCGTAGCAAGAGGCAACTCGATTTCATAATAGAGTTTGTCCATTTTAAGGTCCGCGATTTTGTCACGCATTATGGAACAGACACACGACAACCCATAGGCAATTTCATAAAGTGCCGTTGCACCCGTGTCTCCACCGATAAGCGGCGAGAATGCCTCTTCTTGAGAGAGCACTTCAGGCTGCGCCTTAAGTGACGGTGCATATTCCTCGCAAACCTCACGGATTTCAAAAGATTTTGAAGTGGGCGATATTACATACGCACCGAGGGCCACGTCAAACACGAACCCTTCAGCGTCTATTCCCATTTCAAGCAGTTTTACACGGAGAGTTTTTACATCGTGTGCAATTTTAGAAACCTTGTTTGAAAAAAGGTGTTTGATAAACGAGGAATACTCATCCTCCCCGTAACTTGCGGAAAGAACGGCAAAAGGTTTCCTATCCACACAGATACCAACACCCTCAAGGTTTTCGCTTATACAGACCGCACATTCACGACCTTCAAGAGTTTTTTCCAAAGTGGAAAGGGTGTCCGTATAAATTTCGCCCTCAATCGGCTCTTCCGCTACTTGTTCTTTTTCAAGGTTTAATCTTGCGATTAATTTGCTAAATTCAAGTTCAGTAAAAAGAGTGTAAAGTTCAGGAACATTATACTCTTTTATTCTGTACTCCTCTAAATTTACGTCAATAGGTACTTCCTGATTTATGGTTGCAAGATATTTTGAAAGGTAGGCATCCTCTTTTCCGTCACGGAGTTTTGCCTTTACCGAGTCACGAATATCAAGGGATTCCAAATTTTCATAAATTTCATCAATTGTGCCGAATTTTGCAATAAGGTCTATTGCGGTCTTCTCGCCGATTCCGCGGACACCGGGGATATTATCAGACGCATCGCCCATAAGTGCCTTTAAATCTATCATCATCTCAGGCGGAAGCGTGTATTTTTCCACAACCCCTGCACTGTCATAACGCACCGTTTCGGTTTTTCCCATACGGCTTGTTACAAGGAGGACGTTTGTGCCCTCGTTTGCGATAAGTTGGAAACTGTCCCGATCACCCGTTACTATATCACAAGTGCTTCCCGCCTCACGGCAGGTACGGCTTATTGTTCCGATAATATCGTCTGCTTCATAGCCTTCACACTCAAGCCTTGTTATGTTCATAGCATCGAGAACACGCTTTAAATACGGCAACTGCTCTGCAAGTTCTTCAGGCATTCCCTTACGTTGTGCCTTGTAACCGTCATATTCCTTATGGCGGAAGGTAGGAGATCGCATATCAAAGGCAATGCACACACCGTCCGGTTTTTCATCCTCAAGTAATTTAAGGTATATGGTAAGGAAACCGTATATGGCATTTGTATTAAGTCCCGCACTGTTGGTAAGAGGACGGACACCGTAGAATGCACGGTTTACCATACTGTTTCCGTCAATGACCATTATTTTCATATTCGTACACTTCCTATTAGTAAAGAGAGGCATAACGCCTCTCTTTTAAACTATTGCTTTACGCCTTACGCCACTTGACGCCCTGGGGGGTATCCTCAAGAACGATGCCACGCTCTTTAAGTTCGTCACGGATACGGTCTGCCTCTGCAAAGTCGCGGTTCTTTCTTGCAGCCTGACGCTTCTCAATAAGTGCCTCGATTTCGGCATCCAAATCCGCCTCATCATCACTCTGTAAAAGTCCCAATACGTCACAGAGTTCCATAATTTTAGCAAGACAAGCCTTTGCAAACTCGGCACTGGGAGTGCCCTCTGCAACCGAGGAGTTAACATCACGCACAAGTTCGAAAATTACAGCGATACCATCTGCGGTATTAAGGTCGTCATCCATTGCGGTAATGAATTTTTCACGATAGGTTGCAAAGGAGGCAATCTTTTCACTCTCTTCCGGAGTGAGGCCGCCTTCGGCACCGTTTTTACTTAAGAATTCAAGGTTATCCTTTGCGGTATGGAGACGTAAAAGTGCCGCCTGTGCCTGTTCTAAGGATTCTTGTGAATAGTTAATCGGGCTTCTGTAATGTGCAGAGAGCATAAAGAAACGGATAGGCTCATAGCCGTATGCACCCGCCGCATCTCTTACGGTGAAGAAGTTGCCCAAAGATTTTGACATCTTGCGATTGTCAATATTCAAAAATGCATTGTGCATCCAATAATTTGCAAAAGGAGCATCATTTGCCGCCTCAGACTGTGCAATTTCATTCTCGTGGTGAGGGAAGGTAAGGTCTACACCGCCACTGTGAATGTCGATGGTCTTGCCCAGATAACGGTTTGCCATCGCACTACACTCAATATGCCAACCGGGACGGCCTTTACCCCAGGGGGAGTCCCAGGACGGCTCTCCGGGTTTTGCCGCTTTCCAAAGAGCAAAGTCAATGGGATCTTCCTTACGCTCGTCTACACCGATTCGAGCACCGGACTCAAGATCTTCAAGGGGCTGACCGGAGAGTTTTCCGTAACCCTTAAACTTCTTTGCACGGTAGTACACGTCGCCGTCAACCTCGTAAGCATAGCCTTTTTCAACAAGAGTGCTTACGATCTCGATGATTGCGTCGATATTTTCGGTTGCCTTGGGATGAATGGTAGCCGCACGGATACCCAAGCCCTGTGCATCGGTGAAATATTCCTTAATATAGCGATTTGCAATTTCCTCGAAGGAAACGCCCTCTTCATTTGCACGGTTTATTACCTTATCGTCAATGTCGGTGAAGTTCTGAACGAATTTTACCGTATAGCCGGTAAATTCAAAGTAGCGTCTGAGCACGTCGAAAACGATAAATGGACGTGCGTTTCCTATATGGAAGAAGTTATATACAGTAGGACCGCAGGAATAAATTTTTACCTCACCGGGGGTGATAGGTTTGAATTCTTCCTTTTTGCGTGTCATTGAGTTAAATATTTTCATTACTTTTTTCCCTCCTGGCTTATTATTTTTCCGAAGTTTTTAAAATATTCTATACCTGATAAAACGGTAACCGCTACCATCGTCCATACAAGTATGTCGGTGAGTACGATACCGAAAAGTGTCTTTTCTGTAATCGCAATCGGCATAAACAGCAAAATTGCGATAACAACAATCTGTACCACGGTTTTGATTTTACCGGAAAGTCGTGCCGCAATTACCTGTCCTGCGTCAATTGCCACAATGCGAAGTGAGGTTACAATAAACTCACGTGCGATAATAATTGTAGCTGCAACCGCAGATATTACGCCGTTCTGTACGAAAATAAGAATGGCGGCGGTAACGAGAAGTTTATCCGCGAGGGGATCTAAAAACTTACCCAAAGTTGTTACCTGATTATACTTTCTCGCAATATATCCGTCCACACCGTCGGTAGCACTTGCCACGATGAAGATTACAAGGGCAACTATATTCCAAGAAAGACCACCTGTAAGGGCGGCGAACATAAACACGGGGATAAGGGCAATTCTCACAATTGTAATAATATTTGCAGTTGTCATTACAAATTACCTCACTTAAACTATTTTTCCTACTAAATCACCGTCTAAAACCTCGGTGAGTTCAACGTCGTAAATCTCACCGATGGGTGTATCCTTCGGTGCATCAAAAAAGATTTTTCCGTCTATATCGGGTGAATCGGCATAACTTCTGCCGTAGAAGCACTCTGCAAATTGGTCGAATCCCTCACAAAGTACCTTTTCTACCCTGCCGATTTTACTCTCGTTCCACTCGTTCATAATTCGGTCCGTGAGTGAACAGATAAGTTCAACGCGTCGCTCTTTAACACTCTCCTCGACCTGATCGGGCATACTGTATGCCGGCGTGCCCTCCTGAGGAGAAAACGCAAATGCACCCGCACGTTCTATCTTATGCTTTGCGATAAAATCACATAACTCTTCAAATTCTTCATCGGTCTCACCGGGAAGTCCCACGATAAGACTTGTTCGCAGAACAAGGTTCGGGATTCTGTTTCTGAGTTTAGTAAACAATTCGTCTAAATATTTACTGCCTCCCCGCCTGTTCATTGCGGTAAGAATTCTGTCGTTTACGTGTTGAATGGGAATGTCTAAATACTTTACAATCTTTTCTTCATGTGCCACGGTTTCGATTAATTTATCGTCAATTTCATCGGGGTATAAATAGTGGAGTCTTATCCATGAGATACCCTCGATTTTACAAAGGTTTTCCAACAGTTCGGATATCTTACGCTCACCGTATAAATCAATACCGTAGCGGGTTGTGTCCTGTGCAACAACTATTAGTTCTCGCACACCGCTCATTGCAAGGCCCTCCGCCTCACTTATGATATCCTCCATCTTTCTGCTTCTGAATTTGCCTCGGAGGGACGGAATGACACAGTATGAACACTTGTTGTCGCAACCTTCAGCGATTTTGATATACGCCATATGTACCGGGGTTGTGAGGATTCTGCCCTCTTCACGGATGGGTGCGTCGATATCACCGAAAAGGGAGACGGTCGCACCCTCGAAAACACGCTTTAGGGCAGACACGATATCAAAAAAACTTCCGCAACCCACAAGTGCGTCTATCTCCGGAAAGGTGGTCAAAAGTTCATCTCCCACACGTTGAGGGAGACAACCGGCAACAATAATCTTGCCGAGTTTTCCTTCCGCCTTAAGAAGTCCCGCTTCACGGATATTCTCATACGCCTCTTCCCTCGCCGACTCAATAAAACCGCAGGTGTTTATAACAACCGCATCGGCATTTTCAAGTTCACCGGTAAGTTCAAAGCCTGCATCGTCAATAAGGGCGAGCATCTGCTCACTATCCACCAGATTTTTTGCACAACCAAGTGATATAATTCCAACCTTTTTCGCCATTAGAAACCGTTTCCTCCATTTTCTGTACGGTTAAACGCCCTTTTAATCTCGTCGTAGGAATGGCCACGACGCAAAAGTGCATTTGTAATTCTTGCTTTCAGTTTATCGTCAAGTTCGGCTCCTCGGATCTTCTTCAATATGTATTCGGTAATTTCCTCGTTCATATCGCAATCGTCAAGAACCGTGTCCGCAACTTCACGGGTAATGCCTCGCTTCCGCATCTCCTCTAAAATTCTGCGGTTGCCAAACCCTCTGGTACGATAATGTGCCACAAGGGTTTTTGCATATGCGGTGTCGTCCATAATACCCAGCCCACAAAGCCAATCAAGTGCGGCTTGGGCCGAGATTTCATCGATACCTTTGTCTCGCAGTTTTTTAAGAAGAGTTGCACAGGACATACTGCTTCTTCCTATAATCCGTGCCGCACACGCCTTTGCCGCACTTTCACGGGAGGAGTCGCTTAACTCCTGCATAAGGGTTGCGTCAACCTCGTCACCCGCTTTAAGATTTAATTCCCGTGCACGTTCGACGGAAACCGTTATGTACGACTTGTCTTCAAAATAGACGATGACACGGGATAAGTCGTTTTTATATGCGTCTACCTTACGGATAAGCACAAGATTATCCCTCGAAATCGTCAGCGTCTACCTTAATCGCCTTTTTAGCGGTTTTAATAGGTGCTTTTTCCTCGATTACAGGTGCTTCTTCAACTTTTTTCTCCTCTAAAGGTGCACGGCCTGCCGCACGAGCAGCCGCAAGCATCTGACCGGTAAGGAGTTTATGTGCGTTTGCACGGATGTCTTTTTCAAGTTGCTCTGCAATATCGGGGTTTTCCGCAAGGAATCTCTTTGCATTGTCTCTGCCCTGACCGATACGCATATCGCCCATGCTAATCCATGCACCGGACTTTTGTAAAAGGTCAAGTTTGATACCAACATCGACGATTTCTCCAAGTTTAGAGATACCTTCACCGTACATAATGTCAAACTCTGCCTCACGGAAGGGAGGTGCAAGTTTGTTCTTAACAACCTTTGCACGAGTACGGTTACCAATCATTTCGCCGCCGTTTTTAAGAGTTTCGGTACGACGTACGTCGATACGTACGCTGGAGTGATACTTAAGTGCACGGCCACCGGGGGTTACTTCGGGGTTACCGTACATAACGCCAACCTTCTCACGAAGTTGGTTGATGAAGATTGCCGCACAGTTGCCCTTGCTGATTGCACCGGAGAGTTTACGCATTGCCTGAGACATAAGACGAGCCTGAAGTCCTACGAAGGAATCGCCCATCTCGCCCTCAATTTCCATACGGGGTGCAAGTGCCGCAACAGAGTCGACAACGATAATGTCAATCGCACCGCTGCGAACAAGTGCTTCTGCAATTTCAAGTGCCTGTTCACCGGTATCCGGCTGAGAAACTAAAAGATTGTCAATATCAACGCCAAGTGCTCTTGCATAAACCGGATCAAGTGCATGTTCAACGTCGATAAATGCCGCCTCACCGCCCATTTTCTGTGCCTCTGCGATAACGTGGAGAGAAAGGGTGGTTTTACCGGAAGATTCCGGTCCGTAAATCTCAATGATTCGGCCGCGGGGAATACCGCCGATACCAAGTGCCATATCAAGTGTAAGTGAGCCTGTGGGAATTGCATCAACGTTCATTGCCACATTCTCGCCAAGACGCATAATGGAGCCTTTACCGTACTGTTTTTCGATTTGCTCCATTGCGGTTTCCAATGCTTTTTTCTTATCAGTTGCCATAATCTATTCTACCTCAACTTTCTTAAAGCCGGACACTACACGGGGAATACCCTGAGTATCCTCAACTATTTTTATCTTCTCAATTCCTGCATCCTTCATAAGACGGGCAACGTCTCTGGCCTGGAGATATCCCACCTCAAATGCGATATATCCGCCTGATTTTAAAAGTTTTAACCAACCGCTTAAAATCGCACGGTAGAAGTCAAGACCGTCCTCACCGCCGCAAAGTGCACCTCTCGGCTCATACTCACGAACGGAGGCGTCAAGTTCCAGCATTTCCGCCTCGGTGATATACGGCGGATTTGATACTAAAACGTCAAACTTTCCGATTCTCTCGTCTGCCGTATCGAGCATATCGCCGGGAACGCAGAAAAGGCGGTTTAACATACTGTATCTCTTTACGTTGTCCTTTGCAATATCCACCGCACCGGGAGACACGTCCATAAGCACACCTCGTGCATTGGGAAAAAGATGTGCAAGTGCGATACCGATACAACCGCTTCCGCAACCGAGATCAAGGAACCTGAACTCATTTTCTCCAAAGGTACTCTTAAGTACCGCCGCCGACCAATCCACCAAAACCTCGGTATCGTTTCTCGGAATAAGTACCGACGGTGATATGGAAAGGGTAAGTCCGTAGAAATCCCACTCACCTAAAATATAAGCAAGGGGCTCACCCTCGATTCGTCGCTCTACCATACGCTCTGCCTTCTGCTCAATTGCAGCGGGAGCCGCAAGTTGACGGTCACGGAGAAAAACCTCCGCCCTCTTATTTGCAGCCGAGCATACCAAATCTCTTGCCTCAAAATCTGCATTTTCAATGCCTGCCGCTTTCATTCTGCGACGGGCATCTAAATAAATATCCCCATATGTTGCCATATTTTCACCTCATTTACCATTTATCTTCGTTATTCTCTGGAATTACCGGCTTTAATGCTTCAATCGCAATTTCTATCATCGAGTCGTCCGGCTCAAACGTTGTAAAGCCCTGGAACCAGACGCCCGGTGCACGGAGAAAGCGAGTGAACCAATTATCGTAACGACCGATAAGGCGATTTGCTTCGTAACTAAGTGATATTACAACCGGTAGCAGTAAAAGTCTGAGTGCAATTCGCATAAGCGGATTTGACCATTGCACTACAGAGAAAACAAGAATACTTATTATCATTACGCTAAAGAGAAAACTTGTACCGCATCGGGGATGCTCTTTGGAAAATTTTCTTACGTTTTCAACGGTTAATTCTTCTCCCGCTTCGTAACAGAAAATCGTCTTATGCTCTGCACCGTGGTAGGAGAACGTACGCCGTATATCCTTCATGTGGGATACGGAGAGCATAAACAGAAGGAAGGTTAAAATTCTTATCGCACCCTCTGCAAGATTTCTTAAAATCCCGTTTCCGATATACTCGTCAAATATTCCCGCAAGAAGCGTTGGCAGGAAAATAAAAAGTACGATGGGAAGTATGACACCGATTACCGTGGAAATTGTCATAAGAACTTTTTGCACCTTTTCCCAGCCGAATTTTTTATCAAGCCACTTGTCAAACTTTGACTCCTCTACTTCCTCCTCTTCGATGAATTCCGCAGAGTACATAAGTGCCGACGTTCCTCGCTTCATAGATTCATAAAGGGCGAAAACGCCTCTTATAAACGGAAGTGAGCATATCTTCCACTTATCCTTAATGGATTTTACATCTTCAACTTTAAGTTCAATTTCGCCGTTTGGTTTTCTTATTGCTATTGCACTTTTTTTCGGGCCAAGCATCATAATACCTTCAAGGAGTGCCTGACCTCCGATTGTTGTTTTTCTGCAACTCATTTTTTATTCTTCACCCTCCTCGGGATTTATTTCTTCCATAGTTACCTTAATTAGCGGCAGGATAACGTATACACAAGTACCTTCACCGAAGGTACTTTCTACTTTAAGTTCACCGCCGTGGAGTTTGACAATTTCGTCGCTTACCGCAAGTCCGATGCCGCTACCCTGAGTTTTGGACGTTCCTTTGTAGAATTTAAGTTTTACGTAAGGAAGTTCCTCTTCAGGGATTCCTTCGCCAAAATCACGAATGGAGATTACCGCATTTCCCTCTTCCGATATATGAGCACCGATTTCAAGTTTTTCTCCCTTTTCGCCGTGTTTTACCGCATTGTCTAAAATATTGAAGAAAACCTGTTTTAACCTCTCACGGTCACCGTTTATAATGATGTCACCGTCACACTGGTCGTATGCGATTTTAATTTTTTTCTTTTTGAAGGTTTCGTTATACATAAAGAGGGTTTCTTCAAGTTCAACTTTAAGATCCATTTCCTCCATACAAAGGTTAAAGCGACCTGATTCCATCCTTGCGAAAACAAGTAATTCCTCAACCATTTTTGAAAGGCGACGGGTTTCTTTTAAGATAATGCCGATACCCTTCTGGGTTTCTTCGTAATTTTCAGCACCTACCGCGGTAAGGGTTTCGCCCCAACCGATAATGGCGGTAAGCGGTGTACGCAACTCGTGTGACACGGACGAAATAAACTCATTCTTCATTTTCTCCGTACGGGAGAGTTCAAGGGACATTTCGTTTATCGTGTCGCACAGTTCACCTATTTCATCATCGTATTTCTTTTCAATTTTGATGCCGTAACTACCTTTGGTAATCTGCTTTGTAATTTCTATAATCTCATTTAACGGGTTTACGATTGAACGGACAAAGTATCTGTTTGAAACGAAGACAAGGAGAATAATAATGATGCCGATAAGGGTTGCTATAAGACTTTTTACAATTATGTCCTTATCAACCTCTCTGAGGCTTGTCACGTAACGAATTGCACCTATAACCTGCTGATTATCCGTGACAAGAGGTGCGGTTACGCTTAAAATACGTTCACCCGTCATAGGATCGGTGCCGATATAGTCACAAACTTTATTCTCCAAAATCGCACGGTCAATTTCCGGTGTGCCCGGAATTGTTCCTGTAGGAAGTCCCGACGTGGAGAACATAACACGCCCGTCGGTATATAAAATTTGACGTTCAAGTCTGTCACGTTCGGTAAAATCCAGCGTTTGTCTACGTGCATTGTGGTAGAATGAGGAGAAATCCGTATTTACGTTGTCGTTAAAATATCGTGCCGACATAAGTGAACGACTTGTAAGATTGTCCTTTGTGCTTGAGTATGAGAAATTCATACTCGCAACCGAGTAAATGATAACGGCAAGAACAACAAGCAATACCACATATATTAAGTTGTTTAAAATCCAGCGTTTCTTAATTCCGCCACCCTTGTGCTCTGCCACTTTTTTGCTCACCTACCTGTTAATTGCTCCATCTGTATCCGTATGATCTTTCGGTCTTGATGTATTCAGGATTTGCGGGATCGTCCTCAATCTTTATACGGAGACGTCGTATATTTACGTCGATTATTTTAAGTTCATCGCAGTACTCACTTCCCCATACTGCCGCAAAAATATCATCACGGGATACCGGCTCGTCGGGGTTTTCCATAAAGAACTTCATAAGTGCGTACTCAATCTGTGTAAGTTTTATGCGTACGCCGTTTTTGTCAAGTGTACGGCGTTTTGTGTCCAACACAAAAGGTCCACTTTTGATATGTGACGTATCCTCAACCACGATATCGCCAAGGCGTCTGAAAAGTGCGTCAATTCGTGCGATAAGTTCCGTAGGAGAAAAGGGTTTTGTAACGTAATCGTCCGCACCGGTCATAAGTCCGGTTACACGGTCAACCTCCTGTGCCTTTGAGGTGAGCATTATTATACCGATTTTCGAGCCGTTTCCTCGAATCCTGCGGCACACCTCAAAACCGTCAATATCAGGAAGCATAATGTCAAGGAGTGCAACGCCAATATCCTTTTGCTCATTTAAAAGGGTAAGTGCTTGTTCTCCACACTCCGCCTCCACGATTTCATAACCTGCACGCTCTAAATTTATAACAACGAAACTTCTGATACTCGGCTCGTCGTCTAATACAAGAACTTTCTTCTTCATACCATAACCTCCAATTAAAATACAACCTCGCCCGTTGACCATTCTGCTTCACGGAATGTAAAACGTTCAGCCAACATCTCGGCGGTGATGTCGTATCCTAAATAGCGTTTTTTCTTGATTTGTATCGCATAGAGAGTGTTTCCACGCTCGGACAGTTTTTCATATCCCAATTTTTCCATATTTTTCTCACGGTTTTCACCGGAGATTGCCATTATGCTAAACAATTCCTCGCGAGTACCGTCCTCTTTATAACTGTACACCGTGCTCACGTTAAGTGAGGGGGACATTTTGCGATAGACGGCAACGCATCGATTTCGCCAATCAAGGGGCAGGGATACATTCCACTTCTCCACGCTTGAACGGAAGATAAACGCTTTCAATTTATAGTCTTTTCCAACACCATACCATGAAACGCCGGGGATAATTTCGCCCTCACCCTCACCATTTACGGGCATACCTGGTATGGGGATCTCCAGAGCACCGTCTAAGTCAACATCCTCACAGTACATTTCATATGTACGTGCGGTCTTTTCGCTTTCCTCGGCGGTGTCGGAATATGTAAGATTTTTAAGGATTTTATCCTTCCATGTTATAACGTCTGTAATAACACCTGCGGAGCCGTGTCGTTTTTCAACAAACACCGCGGGTTGCATATCATCTATATATGCGGCACGAATTCTTAAAATCACGTCACTCTTTGCGGAAAGAGGGGCAGATGCTCGGAAAATGAAATTCCCCTCATCTTGAGAGTAAAATGCAAGTTTCTGCTTTCCGTCGGCAGGATCTTGATACACAACGCACAAGTCGTTTACCATATCGCCGTTTAAATCGCAGGCGATGTGATAGAGACTGTTTACCTCGCAAAGTTTAACCGAATCTTCTTCGGTCACCGAGTACACGCCAACAGACTTGGCCCCGCTGTCGGACAAACTCCAACCGATGATTACCTCGTTATTGCCGTTGCCCATAAGGTCGGCGTAGGTTACGTTTTCCACCGTATCGCCCGAACCCTCGATTTTTGCGGTAATACCGTAGCCTTCCTCGTTCTGTTCAAAGAAATACGCGTATACTTTATGTGCATTTCCGATTTCTCTGAAAAATGCAACGCCCTCGTCGATTCCGTCATTATCAAGGTCGGTAAGTTGCACGGACTGACGGTTGGTGCCGCCGTTCGGGGATACAAGTTCAAAACCTTCGTTTTTGATTTTGTTTATTTCATCGTTAAATTCAACGTATTCTTCAGGTAATTGTGGTACGCGAAGAGAGCCGTCTATGGTATCCTCGCCACAGCCGCAAAGCATTATGAGTATTGCAATTATAAAGGCAATTTTTGTACGCATAACTACTCCCTCCGTCCTCTGAATTTCATGCACTTCTGCACAGGGCATACATACCCGATAATATTATATCACATCTTTTCTCACTTGCCTATAATTATTTTACCTTTTTTTATACTTTTTTTAAGATAAAAATTGACGGATAGTACAGAATCCATTATAATATTCTCTATAAATATATTTTGGAATGGAATGGAAAATTATGGCTATTACAGAAATCTGCACAATTATCGCTTTAAAGCAACTTTCCCCCACTCATTTTGACATGATTTTGGATGCTCCCAAACTCTCCGAGATGGCAAAGCCCGGTCAGTTTGTGTCTATCCTTTGCGGTCATTCCCGCACATTACGTCGCCCCATAAGCATCTGCGATGCTCTTGAGGGTACACTCCGCCTTGTTTTTGAGGTAAGGGGCGAGGGTACGGAATATTTATCAAAACGCAAAGTTGGTGACACGCTCGACGTGCTCGGCACTTTAGGTTGCGGTACTTTCCCCATACTCGACGATGACCGTCCCGTCCTTCTTATCGGCGGCGGTATAGGCGCACCGCCTCTTCTCTACACCGCAAAGGCACAAAAGGCGGCTCATGCGGTTCTCGGTTTCAGAAATGAGGCTGCAATTGTTCTTAAAAACGATTTCTACAATGCTTGCGAAACCCTTATGATTGCAACCGATGACGGTTCATTCGGTGCCAAGGGCACAATCGAGGCACCCGCACGTCTGCTTCTCTCCAAGAACAAGTATTCCGCAATTCTTGCCTGCGGTCCCAAGCCCATGTTAAAAGCCGCACAGAGTCTTGCAGAGGAATTCGGCATTCCCTGTTGGCTTTCAATGGAAGAGCGTATGGGTTGCGGTATCGGTGCGTGTCTTGTTTGTGCTTGTAAGACGAAGGATGAAAACGGTGAGGAAAAGTTCTCACACGTTTGCAAAGACGGCCCTGTATTCCCCGCAGAATACATGGTATGGTAAGGAGGCAAAGTTATGAATTTATCGGTTAATATAGCAGGTGTTGAACTTAAAAATCCGGTTGTCACCGCCTCCGGCACTTTTGGTTTCGGCCATGAGTACAATGAATTTTACGATTTATCCGAACTTGGCGGTATCGCGGTAAAGGGCCTTACCTTAAAACCCCGTTTAGGTAATCCCCCGCCTCGTATTGCAGAGACTCCCATGGGTATTTTAAACTCGGTCGGTCTGCAAAATCCTGGTATTGAAAAGTTTATCGAGGAGGAAATTCCCTTCCTCCGCAAGTTTGACACTAAAATTATCGCAAACATTTCCGGCTCAACCGTTGAAGATTACATTGCTATTGCAGAAATTGCAGGTAATTCCGACGTTGACCTGCTCGAACTCAATATCTCCTGCCCTAACGTGAAGGCAGGCGGTATGGCGTTTGGTACCTGTCCGAAATCCGTTGAGGACCTTGTTAAGAAGGTACGGGCGGTAGTTAACCGTCCGCTTATCGTAAAACTCTCCCCCAACGTTACCGACATTACCGAAATTGCACGTGCGGCGGAGTCAAGCGGTGCGGATGCACTCAGTCTTATAAACACCCTTTTGGGTATGAGAATTGATATAAAAACCCGCCGTCCCATTTTAAAGAACAATATGGGCGGTATGTCCGGCCGTGCGGTTTTCCCCATTGCCGTACGCATGATAAATCAGGTTTACCGTGCGGTTAAACTCCCGCTTATCGGTATGGGCGGTGTTGCCACCGGAAACGATGCGATTGAAATGATGCTTGCAGGTGCTTCTGCCGTTGCGGTTGGTACTGCATGTTTCACCGATCCCATGGCACCGGTCAAGGTTCGTGACGGCATTGTTGATTACCTCAAGGCAAACAACATTGATGATGTAAACGACCTTGTAGGTCAGGTGATACTGCATGACTAAAATTTTCGTCGTCCGTCACGCAGAGGCAGACGGTAATATCTACCGTCGCGTTCACGGGCATTACGATGGCTACGTTACACGAAACGGGTATCGTCAAATCGAGGCTCTCCGTGAGCGTTTTGCAGACATTCCCGTTGACGTTGTATACTCAAGTGATCTTTTCCGCACTTGCAAAACCGCCGAGGGAATCTATGGCGGCAGAGGTATTCCCCATATCAAATGCGAAGATTTCAGAGAAATCAACTTGGGCGTATGGGAGGATCTTACCTGGGGTGAACTTATGCGTTCCTACCCTGTGGAGTACGATGCCTGGACATATCATCCCCAGGATTTCAGGGTGGAAAAGTCTGAGTCTTATGCCGAGGTTTACCTGCGTTTTAAGGCAAAACTCGACGAGATTGTAAAAGAAAACCCGAATAGGACCATAGCGGTTGTTAGCCACGGTTCCGCAATAAGAAGTCTTCTTTGCGGTCTTTCGTTCGGCGGCGACATGAACCGTCTTATGGACATTAAATGGTGCGACAACACCGCGGTTGCATATATTGAAGCGGACGAGAATTTAAATTACGAAATTATTTATCAGAACGATAATTCACATCTTAAAGAACTCAGCACTTTAAACCGCCAGAAATGGTGGCGTGAGGGCGACCGACAGTCCATGTATAATCTTTGGTTTTCCTCCGCAGCTTTTCCGGAGGACTCACAAAAGGCATGTGACTATCACAGAGATGCCTGGTTTACCATTTTCGGTGCGGGCGGCTTCTCTCCCCTTTGTGCAAAATTGCACGTAGAAAATCTCTACTCCTCATGTCGAGGGGCAATCGCCTTCGGCTACCGTGAGGACGAAGAGGTAGGTGCAATAATGCTTGACGGCAGTGCAAGACTTGTTCCTGACGGCGGACACATTTCCCTGCTCTATTTAAACGAGGAGTTTCGGTCACAGGGTTTTGGTATTCAATTTTTAGGCTATGCGGTAAGTATTTACCGAAATCTCGGTCGAAAATTCCTTACCATCCGTGTTGCAGAGCATAATGCACACGCAATTGCGTTCTATGAAAAGTACGGTTTTGAGGAATTCGGCCGTGAAAACGACGGTGAATCGGTGCAGATTCTTATGAAGATGCCCATATATTATGAGTTGTAAAAGGACTTGATTTAATTGACAAAGAAAGAAAGCAACACCTTTTTTAAAGGTGCACTTATCCTTGCGGTTTCAAACATTTTAATTAAAATCATCGGTGCGGTGTTTAAAATACCCTTAACCCGTATTGTGGGCGACTATGCAATGGGCCTTTATAACACGGCATACACCTACTACACGATTTTACTTACCATTGCAACCGCAGGTCTCCCCATTGCGATATCAAAGATGATATCCGAAAGTCGGGCATTGGGCAAATACTCCCTCGCAAAGCGAATTTTCAGAATGGCACTTCTTACTTGTGCCGCTCTCGGTCTTTTCGGCACGGTGGTTATGCTTTTAGCACCAAGTGTTCTCGGCAAATTCTTCCCCGCCGCTTACGGAGTTTTATTCAACAACCCCGATACTATTGAGAGTTTATGGGCACTCGCCCCTGCGGTACTGTTTATTTCCGTAGCCGCCGCTTTCCGCGGTTACTTCCAGGGACATAACGATATGCTCCCCACCGCACTTTCACAACTTACCGAGGCACTTTGCCGTTTATTTGTAGGTCTTGCACTTGCATATCTTTTCATCAAAATCGGACTTGCACAGAAATTCATAGCGGCAGGTGCAATTTTCGGCATTACCTTCGGCACTCTGCTTTCCGCACTTTTACTTTTTGGAATTTTCCTTTACAGAAAGAAAAAAGCAGGAAATGAACTCGATGCACTCCAAGATGACCGCAGCGGTAAAACAATTTTTAACAATCTCATGTCAATCGCCGTTCCGGTAACTATCGGTGCTTTGGTAATCAATTTAACAAACTTTATTGATACGATTATGATCCCATCCCGCCTTCTTTCCATCGGCGAGTACACCCGTGACCGTGTAACCGAACTTTACGGTATCTACACAAGTTATGCGGTGTCCATGTTTAACCTTGTACCAAACGTTTTAATTTCAATAAACGCAAGTATTACACCGGTTGTTGCGGCGGCTTACGCACGAGAGGATAAAAAGGAACTGCACAGCACCCTAACCTCTGCAATCCGCCTTGTTATAATCATTTCCGCACCTGCGGCGGTAGGTATTTCGGTTTTATCACAACCTATACTCTCCCTGCTGTTTGGTGTAGGTGAAAGTGCAAACATCGCGGCGGGTGCCCTTTCGATTTTATCCTTCGGCTCACTTTTCCTTTGCATTTCTTCACTTGCATCGACTATCTTGCAGTCACTTGGTAAGGCAAGTATTCCGGTTTACAATATGCTTATCGGTGCGGGACTTAAACTTCTTGCAAACTTCTTCCTTATTGCAATTCCCGGTGTTGAACTTTTAGGTGCGGCAATCGGTACGGTAATCTGTTATGCAGTTATTGCAATATTAAACCTTGCATATCTCGCTAAATTCATTGGCTTTAAGCCGAGTTTAAGCACTTACCTCCGTCCCCTCATTGCAACGGTTGTAATGGGTGCGATTGCATTTTTCGTTTGCAATCTCATAAGCGGAATATTTATTTCCATCGTAGTATCTATCGGTACTGCGGCAATTGGTTACGGTGTTGTTCTTATCGCAATCGGCGGTATAACCCGTGAGGATGTAAAACTCCTGCCAAAAGGTGAGAAAATAGCAAACCTGCTTCGACTTAAATAAAAAAATCCCTTACTCTCACGAGTAAGGGATTTTTTTATTTATATTAGAGGGTTGAACCAAAGTCGGTAACGATGGTCTGACCTGTGATTGCACGGGATTCGTCGCTTGCGAAGAAGAGGAGCATATTTGCAACGTCATCGGGCATACAGGGCTGAACCTTTAAGTCGTTGTGCTTCATCATCTGGCCGAAGATGTTCATATCCATATTCTCCGGTGCCATACCTGCAACCATGGGGGTAACGATTGTTCCCGGACAGATTGCGTTACAACGGATGTTGGTACCTGCGAAACGGAGTGCGGTGTGGCGAGTAACGCCGATCACAGCCGCCTTGGATGCAACGTATGCTGCACCGCCACAGCCCATAACACCTGCAACGGACGCAACGTTTACGATTGAACCGTAGCCGGTCTTTGCCATCTCGGAACTTACCTCACGGATCATGCACATTGTACCCTTGGTATTGATGTTAAGTACCTTTTCAACGTCTGCATCGTCAAAATTATCAATTGCCTTAAGGCCGGTATCAAGGACACCTGCATTGTTGATAAGAACATCGATTTTGCCGAATGCTTCAATGGTTTTTTCTGCAACCATCTTTGCATCCTCTGCCTTTGAAATATCGCTTACAATGGGGAGAACTTCGCCGCCGATAGCGCGAATTTTCTCCGCAACTTCAGACAGCGGAGCCTCACGACGTGCGGTGATTACTACTTTTGCACCCTCGGATGCAAACTTGATTGCGGTTGCGGCACCAACGCCGGAGTTACCGCCGGTAACGATTGCTACTTTTCCTTCTAAACGAGCCATTTTAAACTTCCTCCTTTATTTTTTTGCGGTTTCGTTTATAAATTCCGACCGGAATTTTGAGTACATAATTTTTTGCTTACTGTAAAGACTTGTATAGCCGGAGAGCATATAACTCACCGAACAGATAATGAGTAAAAACGGTGCAAGTTCCATACCGAAAAGTTCAACACCGATTAAAAATGAGGTAATGGGACAATTTGTAACACCGCAGAACACCGCAACCATCGAGAGAGCTGCACAGAACGAGGCGTCCAGGCCGATAATGGGACCCGCGACCGCACCAAACGTTGCTCCGATAAAGAACGACGGCACGATCTCGCCGCCTTTGAATGCCGCCGCCAGAGTTATTGAGGTAAACACAATTTTAAATGCGAACGCAAGGGGATGTGCTTCCCCGCTGAGTGCCTTCTGTATTACGTCCGTACCTGCACCAAGATAATCACGGGTACCGATAAGAAGAGTTATAACAATGATAATACAAGAGCCGCACACGGTTCTTAAGTAATCGTTTTTAATGAATTTTTCGCCAAGACTGTTTGTCTTACTGAGAGTTTTACAGAAAATATAACTTACAACCGCACAGGCACCGCCAATAATTGCCACTTGAACCATAGGAATTGGTGAAAGGTTTGGAATGATTGAAACACCATTCCATACATGTTCAAGTCCCAGCCAATGGGAAATGACGGTAGCGGTAAGTGCAGAAATCGCACAGGGCACAAGTGCCGCATAGTACATAACGCCGACGCTTACCACCTCAAGAGAGAAAATCGCCGCCGCTATGGGTGTGCCGAAGACCGCCGCAAAGCAAGCACTCATACCGCACATTGTAATTATGTTCATATCCTTAGTGTCAAGTTTGAACAGTTTTCCGAATGCCTGACCGATACTGCCACCCATTTGAAGAGCGGCGCCTTCACGACCTGCAGAGCCGCCGAAAAGATGCGTTATAATGGTTGATATAAAGATAAGCGGAGTCATACGGAAGGGAACGTTCTCCTCAGACCTGACGGCCAGAAGCACAAGGTTTGTATCCTGCCGTGTTCCCTTTGCAAGTTTATGGTACAAAAATACAATCACAATACCTGCAAGGGGCAATAAATAAATAATCCAGGTTTTCCAAAGGCGGACGGTCTCTACCATACCAAGCAGCCAATAGAAAGCACAGCCAACAAGGCCGACCACGGTGCCGAGCAGTATTGCAATACCAACCCACTTTAAAAAAATTATCCCGTTTTGGTATATTTCTTTGAGCCTTTCCATAATTCGGCTCCTCTCCTGCTGATTAATTAAAAGTAAATCTCAAGATCCTTTTTCATTGCAAGGGCAGCCTCTCGTGCCGCATCCTTAAAGTCCGCACCGGTTTTCTTCCAAGCGTAAATAATTCCGCGGGATGAGTTGATAATAGCACCGAGACCGTTTTTATCAAAAGCACCCTTAAGGTCCTCTGCGGTGGCACCCTGTGCACCGTAACCGGGAACTAAGAAGAAACTGTTCGGGCATGATGCACGAAGTTCTGTAAGTTCACGGGGATGGGTTGCACCCACAACGAATCCGACGGATGAATAGCCGTACTCACCCACAACGCTCTCACCAAGTTTGGAAACCGCTTCTGCCATTGTGCGGTAGATTGTCTTATCTCCTACCACAAGGTCCTGAAGTTCACTTGATGAGGGATTGGAGGTCTTAACTAAAACGAACATACTCTTGTCGTATTCCTTGCAAAGATTTATAAAAGGATTAAGACCGTCAGAGCCGAGATATCCATTTACGGTAACGCAATCCGCACCAAAGGGAGCAATTTTCTCACCTGCAATTTCAACCTCGCCAAGATATGCCTTTGCATATGCGGTTGCGGTTGATCCGATATCGTTTCTCTTAACGTCGGCAATTATGTAAAGGCCTTTTTCCTTTGCATACTGCATTGTGCGTTTTAAAACCTCAACGCCCTCCGGACCGTACATTTCATAGTATGCAGACTGGGGTTTTACCGCAGGAATAATATCGCAAACAGAGTCGATAATCCCTGTGTTAAACTCATAAATCGCCTCAGCTGCCGCCTTTAAGTTCTTACCATACTTCTCAACGTTTCTTGCAAGAAGTTCGGGGGGCATCTGCTCTAAATTCGGGTCCAGTCCCACAACGGTGGGGTTCTTTTTCTGGATAATCTTTTTGATAAGTAAATCCATTGACATTTTAAAACTCTCCCTTTTTATTTAATCTTTCCGTTTTCAAGTACAATTTTGCCTGAAACAATTGTATATTCGGCAGCACCATATAAGGTGGCTCCGATGTAAGGCGTGTTTTTCGCCTTGGATACGATTTCATCTTCTTTTACGGTAAATGCTTTGTTTGTGTCAAAAATTACAATATCGGCAGGTCCACCCACCGCCAGGTATCCCGCATCAATTCCGATAATCTCCGCCGGACGATAAGTCATACAAGCGAGAATGTCTGTAAGTGACATTTTGCCCTTTCGGTAAAGTTCTGTTATCGCAACGGGAAGCGATGTTTCAAAACCTAAAATTCCGTTGGGTGCAGATTCAAAATCTTTTGCCTTTTCGTCTGCGTGGTGAGGTGCGTGGTCGGTAACTATTGCGTCGATCGTACCGTCTGAAAGTCCCTCGATAATCGCCTGAAGGTCGTCCTCGGTACGAAGTGGCGGATTCATTTTTGCCATGGTACCGAGTCTTTCACACGCCTCTTCGGTAAGTGAGAAGTAATGCGGACAGGTCTCACAAGTTACTTTGATTCCGCGTTTTTTTGCATCTCGCACCAAAGCGACCGAGCCTCTTGTGCTCACGTGGGCGATGTGGATATGTGCATCCACGGTA